>DASXXV010000015.1:0-4570 GCA_036502905.1 Occallatibacter sp.
CGGCCGCCCCGGCGAGGGTGAGTACAAGAGTCACCGCCAGAGCCCGAGGAGTGCTCCATTGAAGCCATGGCTGTTTCATCGTGAATTTCTCTCCTGTGGCGTATCGCGATTTATGTTAACCGGTTCCTTTTCGATTGGACGGAGAAACCGCGAACGCAGCCAACCACTTAAACCCGGGCGCCGGGAAATAGTTCCGCCGGCCTGCGGTCGCTCGGCCGCCCAAACTGGGGCTGACTTTCTCCCTGTGCATTGGATGCTCCAGAGCCTGCATCCAGGCCGCAGCCTGCTTTTAGGCCGCAGCCTGCTTTTTAGGCCATCAGTCTTTCTTGTCGGGAAGAAAGATCTGGAATACCGTTCCGGACGGTTCTCCGGGCCGCCCCGCCTTGCTGCGCACATGGATCACCCCGCTGTGCTTGAGGATAATTTCATGGCTCACCCACAGCCCCAGTCCGGTTCCGGTGTCCTCCTTGGTGGTGAAGAACGCCTCGAAGACGCGTTCGCGCACTTCCTGCTCCATGCCATTGCCAGTATCGGCCACGGTGAAGCGCACGCCAGACACGCCGGGAAACGCCCAGCTGCGCGAATACCTCGCCCGCACAACGAGCCTGCCCCCGGCGCTGGTCGCGTCGATGGCATTTCCCACCAGGTTGGCAAATACCTGGCGAACTTCGCCGGCATAACAGTAGAGGTCCATTTGGGGATCGTACTGCCGTTCCACCTTGACGTTCAGGGTATTCATGCGGGCCTGGTAGAGGTCGAGAATGGAATCCAGCAATTCCGCCATGCTGGCGCGGTGGGGCAGGGTCGACTGGCGGTAGAAACGCAGCGTCTGCTGGGCGATTTCCGCGATGCGCTTGCCTTCCCGTTCGGCCATGGTGACATAGCGCATGGCCGCTTCATCCAGGTCGCAGAAGTTCCGTAGCAGGTAGAGAAGATTGGTGATGGCTTCGAGCGGGTTATTGACCTCGTGGGCGATGGAGGCGGCCAGGCGTCCGGTGGCCGCCAACTTCTCCGTCTTGCGCAGCATCTCTTCGCTGCGCTTGCGTTCGCTGATGTCCTGAACAATGAGGCCCGCCCAGCGCACCTGGTTGGGCGTGGTGCGGATGGGATAGGTACTCACCAGCCACGTCGACGGTGGGACCGGCTTCCCTCCCACTCCCGCGATTTCGATTTCGTGTTCCGCGGTTTCGTTCGAAAACACCCGCCCGATCGCGTCTTCCAGTTGCTTTCCGGTGGGCTCCGCGAGGAGTTCGGGAAGCGTTTTGCCCAGGTGACGGCTGAGCGGAGCCTCTGTAAACCTGGCGAAGACATGATTCACCCGCACGCAACGGCAGCGTCGATCGAAGAAGGCCAACCCGATGGGCGCGTTGGCCAGCATGGAATCCAGCAGCGAAAGCGTGTCATTCAGGCCCGACCGCTGCTCATCGATGGAGGCCACCATGCCATTGAACGCCTCGATGAGTTCGGTGAATTCGTTATTGCCGTCAACCGGCAAAGGAAATCCTTCGGAGCTTTCCGGAGCCTTCATCAAGGCCGCCGTGCCCGCATGGAGAATGGCGAGCGGCCGGGAGATGGACCGCGAGATAAACCACACCAGCACGGAGGAAGCGATGATCCACAGTAGGCCGAAGACGAATGTGCCGCGCACCACGATCAGGATCTGTTCTCTGTCCCACACTCGGTCGCTTTCCACCCATGCATAGCCGGCCAGCTTCGTTCCGAAGAAGATCGGTTCCACGGCTTCCCAGCGATCATTGCCAAGAGTAAAAATGCCCCAGGGATTGGTGCCGAAAGTAAAGACGCGCGGGGAGGCTCCCCGGATTTCGGCTGTCTGTTCCTTCTCGGCGGGATCGAGGACGGTCTTGCTTACCAGGCCGGGGCTGACGGCTAGAACCTTTCCTTCCGGATCGGTCACCTTGGCCTGTGCCACGCTGGGCGCCTTGCCCATCATGCGTACCGCGGCTCCCAGCCAGTCGGCACGGTTTTCGAGCATTGCCTCCTGGGCCTGCGAGGCCACCGAGGTCACCTGGCTGGCCAGGCGCTGCCGGGCGTGCTCGCGAAGATCGCGGCCCTGAAGCCGGACCAGCAGGAGCGCGAACATCGTAATCGAGAGCGCCTCCAGCAGCACCAGCCCCAGGAGCAATTTCCAACGGATGGTGCGCGGCCACCAGCGCATCGCGAGACCTCTGTTCCAAGGGGATTTGGGTCTAGTGTACCGGAGGCGCAGCAGATTCTGGCTGCCGCTCACGCGGAATTCGCTTCGCCATTCGTGGCTCTCAAACTAAAGGTGGATTCGAGCGAAGATTCGGAACAGTTGATCCACGGTCTATGTTGCCGAGGAGGAAGTTAGAGCGCGCGCAATCTGCTTTCCGTGAAACCGGCCATTCTCGATGAAGATCTCGTTGGTCCTCGACCCGGCAACGATGACGCCCGCAAGATAAATGCCCGGCACGTTGCTCTCAAGCGTCTCGGGATCGCACACCGGGAGACAATCGGGGCCTTCGAAGCGTACCCCCATGCTCTCCAGAAAACTGAAGTCTGGCCGATAGCCGGTCATCGCGAACACAAAATCGTTGCGCAGGACTTCGCGGCCGGAGGGAGTATCGACCACCACCGTGTCAGGCGTGATCTCCACGACATTGCAGTTGAACAGGGCGCGGATTTCGCGGTTCTTGATGCGGTTCTCGATGTCCGGCTTGATCCAGTACTTCACGTGGCGGTGGATCTCGCCCTCGCGGTGGATTAGAGTGACGCGCGCTCCATGCCGCCACAACTCCAGCGCGGAGATGGCCGCCGAGTTCTTTCCGCCGATCACCACGACATCCGTTCCGAAGTAAGGATGGGGATCGTCGTAGTAGTGGTGAACCTTGCTCAGGTCCTCGCCGGGAATGTGGAGGTAGTTGGGCAGGTCGTAGTAGCCGGTGGCAATCACCAGTTTGCGGGCGCGGAGATGTCCCGGGCGGCCGAAGCGGTCCACGATGTGGACGGTAAAATCTCCGTCGGCGCCCTCCACCTGTTTCACCAACTGGTACTGGCGCACGTCGATTTTGTAGTGCGCGGCCACATTCCGGTAATACTCCAGGGCTTCATTGCGGGTCGGCTTGGCATTGGGGCTGGGAAATGGAATGTCGCCAATCTCCAGGAGCTCGGAGGTGGTGAAGAAGGTCATATGCGACGGGTAATGGTAGAGCGAATTACACACGCAGCCCTTGTCGATGGAAACCACCCGTAGGCCAGCCCGCTGGGCTTCAATGGCGCAGGCCAGCCCCGTTGGTCCCGCACCAATCACCAGCAAATCCAAAAGGATAGCGGAATCTGAACCGTCAGCGCGGTGATCAGGCATGGTTTGCGGCGGGTAAACAGGGACGGAGTCCACCGGGTAATCGGCCATGGTTCTTAGATTAGGGCATCGACGGGAACAGTGCCTGGGGTAGGGTCAGATGGTATAATGGTAGAATAATAAGGTAGAGAGGTAGAGAACACTTGGGATTAAACATCAAAGACCAAGAAACTCACGACCTGGTGAAGCAGCTCGCGAGTTTGAAAGGCACGAGCTTGACTGGAGCGGTAAAACTGGCCGTGCGGGAGCAACTTGACCGGGAAAAGGCCGTCCAGGAAAAGACGAACAGCAAAAAGGGATTAGCCAAATGGCTTATGGAAATCAGCCGGGAGACGGCGCCACTGATGAACGACGGAAGGACTGTCAAGGAATTGATGGATGAGTTATATGACCCGGAGACGGGGCTGCCGATATGATCGTCGACACCTCGGCTATCATCGCGATCCTCAAGAACGAACCGGAAGCGGAAAGTTTCGCGAATGTGATTGAAACGGCCGACATCGTCCGCGTATCGGCCGCCACCTTCCTGGAAACACATATCCTTGTGGACCGGTACAGAAAGCCGCTGGTTGCCGCCCGCCTTGAGGATGTCTTTAGCAGCCCAATCATGCATATCGAACCGGTTACAGTGGAGCAGGCGCGCATCGCCCGGCAGGCCTATCGCGATTACGGCAAAGGCAGCGGGCACCCGGCGAAACTCAATTTCGGGGATTGCTTCAGCTATGCGCTGGCGCGGGAGAAGCGCGAGCCCATTCTCTTCAAGGGCGATGATTTTGTGCACACGGATTTGCGCTCGGCGCTGAACAGCTAGGCTGTTTTTGCATTCCCCAGGATTCAACCATCCATGGACCCTTTAGTGGGGAGTAGCTTCCGCATCGGCGGTGACTCGCCCGTAATCGACGCGAATAGGATTTTGTGGGGAGGAAAGTCGTGCATATTGTCTGCAAACAGTGCGGCGCACGCCTATCTGAGGAACTCCGGCTCGTCAATGCCGACGCATGCAGTACAGAAGATGGGAAGCCTTATGTTCCTCTGGGCGAGACGATTCAGAACGACGACTCGTTCTTCCATCAGAGCGTTGGCGGGTACATTGCGAATGTCGAAGACGTCCTCCACACACGGTTAACGAAAGATGCACGTCGGCTTGCTGGCTGCTGCGGCCTAGACGGGATGGATGGTCCAAATTTGCTCTGCGATGGGTGTGGGGCTGAGATCGCGATCAAGAAGACC
>DASXXV010000016.1:0-5413 GCA_036502905.1 Occallatibacter sp.
GCCATGCGCTTGCGCCGTGCCGCGTCCGCCCCCGCCGTAATGGCCAGAAACGACCCAATGGCGGCGAACGGATCGACCAGAAAGAAAATCGAGCTCAGCGCCAGCAGGGAGAAGCGCACGATGGGCGCGCGCGTCAGCTCGGTCAGCGCTTCTTGTGCGGGGTTCGTCCAGTTCACGATCATTGTCGATTCACGATCTTTATCGTTTTACGATCATTAGAGCGCTACAAACCTGCGAATGATTCAACTGCGTGGTGCCCGCGCCGATCTTCGACCGGCGCATTGCCGGCGCGCACCACCAGTTCGGTTTCGCACCGGGCCGCGCGGGCCGCGTCGAGCTCGCGCACGGAGTCGGAAAAGAACAGCACTTCCTGCGGCCCGACGTCCATCGCCGCTGCAATCGCGGCGTAGCTCGCGCGCTCCATTTTCGGGCCGGTGCGCGTATCGAAGTACGCCGATATCAGCGGGGTAAGATCGCCAGCGCTCGAGTAGCGAAAGAAGAGCTTCTGCGCATCTACCGAGCCCGACGAGTAAATCGCCACGCGCGCCTCCGCGGACCAGCGCCGCAACGCGTCCGGCACATCGTCGAACAGCGTGCCCTTCAATTCCCCGCTTTCGAATCCCGCCTTCCAGATCTTGCCCTGCAGACTTTTCAGTGCCGTCGATTTGCGGTCGCGATCCATCAGCCAGTAGATGTACGCCAGGATGCGCGGAATCCCCATCCCAGGGCTCATCGACAGTGAGCCGCCATCGCCTGTGGACCCGAGTTCAGCCACGGAGTCGGGCAGAATCTGCGGCGCCTCCGGATCCCGCTCATCGCGGTTTTCACGTCTCAGCATGGCCAAATCCCACAGCAAGGTGCCTTCGCCGATATCGCGCGGCTCGACAGCGTCTCCCTTCTGCTCGAGTTCGGCGATGCTCTGCCGGAGGAAGGCCTCGAAGTGTGTCCGCGCGTAGGGAAACAGCACCTCGCTGGTCAGCGACAGGGGGGCGACCGTGCCCTCGACATCAAGGAGGTAAAGCTTCGGACGTGCTTCGCTCATGCGTTCAGGTTGATCTTCGTCTCGACCCGCGGCCCCAGGTAGGCCGGCCCGAAGCACAGCGGCTGATATCCCTTGTCCACGCCCGAATCGGTGTAGCGCGGCGTCCATCCCGAGGTCTGCTGGAACCAGCGAATGGCGCGGATGCGGCGGTCTTCGCAGAGCGTGAACCAATGCGTGGTGCCGCGCGGAACGCGCAGCATATCGCCCGGACCCACTTCCACCGATGCCACGCGCCCCCCGATATTCAGGAAGAAAATCCCGCGGCCGGCAAGGATAAAACGCACCTCGTCCTCGTCGTGGGTGTGTTCCTTGTCAAAGCGCGCCAGCATGGCTTCCAGATTGGGAGTGGACGCATTCACATCGATCACGTCGGCGGTCACGTATCCACCGCGCTCTTTCATCGCGGCGATCTCGTCGGCATAGGCCGTCAGCACCTCGTCGGCCGAGCAGTCCGGCGCCACGCGATCCAGGCTCCAGCGCTCGTAGTCAATGCCGAGGCCGGCGAGAGCCGAGCGAATATCGGGTTCGCTCTCAACCATCGTGTTGGTATCGGGGAAGCGAAGAACTGCCATGGAGTGCTCCTTTATCGGTGGCGTTAGCGCTTTCGAAAAGCAGGTCCTTCGACTGCGGTCGCCACGGCGACCTCTACTCAGGATGACAGCGTATTCTGACCGAGGCGCCGGCCCTCCACCTCGAACAGAAACTCGAGCGCCTCCAGGTGGCGGCGGGCCTCGGCCACCGATTTGCCCCAAGTATATAGCCCATGCCGGCTCAACAGAATCCCGTGCGCCTCTTCAAATTTCCCCAGGGCGGCGGCCATTTCCTCCGCCAATACCCCGTAATCCTGGGAATTTTCGAGAATGGGCACCCGCTCCTCGTACTCATGGGTGGTCACGCCGGAAAGCCCCTTCAGCAACTCGTACCCTTTCAGCCCGATATACCCGCGCTCCGCAAAGATGCCCGAAACCATCGTGTTCCAGACCGTGTGCACATGCAGGATGGCGCGCGCATCCGGGCGGTCGCGATAAATCACCACGTGCAGCGCGGTCTCGGCGGACGGCCTCGTCGCAGGGTCCACCGCTCCGCCCTCGAGATCCGTCTCCAGCAGATCGGCCGTCGTCATCACGCCTTTATCCAGCCCGCTGGGGGAGATGAGAATGCGCGCTATGCCGCGGTCGAGCACGCTGAAGTTGCCGCTGGTGGCCGGAACCCAGCCGCGCGCGTAGCACCACCGCGCCGTTGTACACAACGCCTCTGCTTCCGCTTCGATCGAGTAAGTATCGGGGCTCATCCGTGTTCGAGTGTAGCAACGCGGGCGCAACCCGGCTCTACAATCATGTCTTGCTCACTCCCGAACAACGCGATCGCATCGAGATCGTCCTGGTCTCCCCGCGCAATCCGCTCAACATCGGCGCGGTGGCGCGCGCCATGGCCAATTTTTCCTTCTCCCATTTGACCGTGGTCGCTCCGTACGAGGCGCATTGGCGCGAGGCACGTTCCGCAGTGGGTGCGCCGGATCTGCTGGGAAACGCGCGAGAAACGGCCACGATGGCTGAAGCAGTCGCCGGATGCTCATTCGTCGCTGGAACCGGGACACTCACGCATCGTCAGCCTCATCAGCCGGTGCACATCTTGCCTGATACGGCTCCCATCATGGCTTCCCGGCTGGCCGATGGGAGCCGCGCAGCCCTGGTCTTCGGTCCCGAAAAACACGGCCTTACCCGCGACGATCTTTCCTACTGCAACCTGCTCATCGAAATCCCCACCGACCCGCGCCAGCCTTCCATGAATCTCGGCCAGGCAGCCGCGGTATGCCTGTACGAACTCGCGCGGGCGCCTCATCCGCAACCCGGTGAAATCCACCCCCGCGAAGACGCCTCGTCCATGCAGGCTGCATCAACCTCGGGAAACCTCGACCGCCTCGCCGGCCTCATCGAGGAAACAATGGTCGCCGCAGGCTATTCGCCACGCGCCATGCAGCCGGCCAATCGCCACGATCTTCGCGTCCTTCTGCGCCGCCTCGGTCCGACTGCGCTGGACACGCGCCGCATGATGGGGCTCTTCCGCCGCATCCTTCACCGGCTGCAGCATCCATTAGATTAAAAGCGCAGCGCGAATAACCCAAAAGGGGGAAGCAGCCGGCTGTATATTCACGCTTCCGCCGTTCTTCCCACGTGTATCCTGATGGAACTGACGGCAAGGAGTGGATTTCCCCATGCGTTTCTATCGCTCTCGCAACCGCAGTCTTCCCAGCGCGTTAAATACATTAAAGACTGCCATACCGGCACTGCTTCTGGCGGCGGCGCTCTCCGCGGACGCGCAGGCCCCGCCCCTACAACCGCCCTCCAGCCCGGCTCCGCCGGACTCGCGGCACAAGTCCCATGCCGGCCATCAAAACATGCCCGAGGCAAAGCCCACCTCCGACGAGGATCTGCGCCAGCGATTGCAGGGCAAGACCTTCTACCTGCGCGGCGGCTATATCGGCAACGACCTGAGTTTCGACATGCATGGCGGCCTGGTGGGCAGTTCGTCGAAGGGAGCCTTCACGCTGGGCGTGGTCGAGATCCAAAAGGTCCACCGGGGCAAACACCAGTTGCGGCTGGAGGGCATCCGCTACGGAATTCATTTCCTCGATTCGGACTCCGCCGGAGATGCAGCGGGGACTTTCGAGAAGCTGCGGATAACTCCCAAGAAGAAACTCCTGCGGATCACTGTCCAGATGGCCGAACCCGCCAAGAAAAAGCGATCCAGGGATGAGCCCGAACAGCCCCCGGCAGAAACCATCAACCAGGCAGCCGCCAACCGCATTCTGCAGGAAGCCCTCGATCGCATCTTCTCGGCGGACCTTGACCAACGCATGATCGCCTCCCTGCCTGATTATTGGCAGTCCTACTACCATTCTCTGGGAGCCAAATCCACTTTCAAGCCGAGCGATTCTTCCGTGCTTCGCCAGTCGATGGTCGATCAGAAGGCGCGCCTGCTTACCAATTTCGAGCCGCCTTCCAACGACTTCGCCCAGACCGCCGGGATAGTCGGAGTGGCGCAGTACCATGTGGTCGTTGGCCGCGACGGCAAGGTGGATGAAATCGCGGTTGGCCGTCCCATCGGCTTCGGGCTGGACGAGAACGCCGTCGCGTCCATCCGTAAAGCCTCGTTTCAACCCGCCATCAAGGACGGCAAGCCGGTCCCGGTCCTGCTTGACCTGCTGGTGGAGTTCCACATTTACTCCAACCGCACGGGGTCTTCCTCGGGAAGCGAAGCGGCCAGCGCAACCCTCGGTGAGCCGCAAGCGCCTTCCCTGCCGGGACCCTATTCCGCCAACCAGCCCGCCCCCAAGCAACCCTAGCGCGCAGGACGAAAACGTGAGCCAGCAATTCCTCAAGCTGATCCAGACCGGGGCCACCGCCGAAATTGCGGCAGCGGCGGAGGCCGATCCCACCATCATCGGGGCCCGCGATTCGCAAGGGGTTTCGATGCTGCTCTGGTCCGTCTATGCCGGCCAGCCGCTGGTGCGCGATTACCTCCTGGCGCAGTTGGCCACCCACGGCGTTCTTCTCGATGTCTTTGAGGCCGCGGCGGTGGGCGACGTATTGCGGATCGAAGACCTTCTGGCCGCCGATCCAGCCACCGCGCACAGCTACTCCGGCGATGGCTGGACGCCGCTTCACCTGGCGGCCGGCTTCGGTACGCCGCAATCGGTCGACGTGCTTCTGCAGCATGGCGCACAGGTCGACGCCGTTTCCCGGAATCCGCAGCGCAATCAACCGTTGCACGCCGCGCTCGCCCTGGGCCGCAATACCGAAACGGTGCGCCTGCTTCTGGCTCACGGCGCCGATCCCAATGCTCTCCAGGTGGGCGGATTCACGCCCCTGTTTTCTGCCGCCACCGCCAATCGCCGTGACCTGGCGGAAATGCTCATCGAGAGCGGCGCGCACGCTCTGCACCGCAGCGACCTGGGAAAGACCGCCGCCGATTTTGCCCGCGAGCGTGGCCATGCCGCCCTGGCAGACTGGCTGGAATCCCAGCCGGCCTAAGCGCTGATCCCCGCACCACAGGCAGCATCATTCACTGTCTGGCTGAGGAAAGTAGCATGGCGCGATTGAGGCGAAGGATTGAACGTGTCGCGTAACTTCCCCATCGGCGACGATCCGCTCGCAATCTAAAGGCCGGCACAGATTCAGCTCTCCCCACGCGCTGTCATGCTGACCCTGAGCAACGCGAAGGGGAAGCATCTGCCCTGAAAATTAAGCTGCCTCCGGAGTGAGTGTGACCTGCAGGCCGAGATGTTGCAGCCTGCGCACGTGGAAGCGAATGAGTTGCTTGGCACGTAGGTGATCGAGGAAGGCATGCCCTAGATCCCGGTATGCTGTA
>DASXXV010000017.1:0-22086 GCA_036502905.1 Occallatibacter sp.
CTGTCGAATGGACGGCCATGGCCGAAGGGAACATGACATGCCGATTACATGGAGCCACTACAACAATCCAGAAGATGCCCGGAAAGCGATCGAGGCAGCAATTCCAAAGGGAACCTCTCGGCGACGCGTAGAGGAGTTCATCACCCAATCGGAATTAACCTGCTTCGATAAGGAAGCCGAGATCCTGGCATGTCGATTCCTGGAGCCATCCTCCTCGATGGTTAAGGTAACCTGGAGTCTTGCGTTCTACTTCAATGAAAAGCGGGAACTGGATCATATAGTGGTGAACCGCGGACTAACTGGTCCATGAGCACGCACATGTGTCACCGTATGGCGCTCATCGGAAGAAAAGCAATGGGCGGAACCAGTTCTCCTGAGGTTCTCCCGTGCTGGCAACACCTAGCAATCTTGAGCTGGCGGCTTCGCTTTGAATATCTATCTCATTGACGGCACGTACGAGCTCTTCCGGCACTACTATGCGGTGCCGTCGGCGCGGGACAGGGATGGGCGCGAGGTGGGGGCGGTGCGGGGGGTGCTGGCGTCGTTGCTGGGGATGATGAAGGAAGGCGCCACTCACATCGCGGTCGCAACGGACCACGTGATCGAGTCGTTTCGCAACGGGTTGTGGGCGGGGTATAAAACCGGGGAGGGCGTGCCGGAGGACCTGCTGGAACAGTTCCCGCTGCTGGAAGAGGTGCTGGCGGCGGCGGGGCTGGTGGTGTGGCCGATGGTGGAGTTCGAGGCGGATGATGCGCTGGCCGCGGCGGCGGCCAAAGCGGCCGAAGACGATCGCGTGGAGCAGGTGATCATCTGCACACCGGATAAGGACCTCGCCCAGTGCGTGCGCGGCACGCGGGTGGTCCAACTCAACCGGCGCACGCGGGTGATCTGCGATGAGGCCGGGGTAGTGCAGAAGTTCGGCGTGCCGCCGGAATCGATTCCCGACTATCTTGCCCTGGTGGGCGACTCTGCGGATGGGTATCCCGGGCTGCAGGGGTGGGGCGCCAAGTCAACGGCCGCGGTTCTGGCCAGGTTCGGCCACCTGGAAACCATCCCCGCCGATTTCCGCGAATGGGGCGTGAATGTGTCGGGCGCGGGTACGCTGGCCGCAACGTTGGCGGCTAATCTCGAATGGGCGATGCTGTTCAGAACGCTGGCGACGCTGCGCACCGACATTCCATTATTCGAGAGCGTCGATCAGTTGCGATGGACTGGCCCCACGGCTGGGTTCGACGAAATCGCCCGGGGGCTGGATGCCGCAGTTGCGGGCAGCCGTAGATTTCCGCGATCCCGCCGCTCGACGACTTCGCAGGGTACGGATACACCCCAGGCTTAGTAAATGCAAGCGGTCAAATCGCTCTAACGCTGCGCCTGAGGAAGCGCCGGCGTTTTTTCGGCGTGCCCCGCGCTGGGGTGAGGGGTCGAGAACGCAGCGATAACTTGCTTTGCATCGTGGGCCCGCGCCTGAGTTGCCGGCTCGTTCCCGAAAAGCATCATCACCAGCGCGACGACGAAGAACATCGTCATGGTGACGACGTACACCACGATGCCGGCCACCTCCATGTCGTAACGGCTCAGCTGTTTTGCTGCGTAACTCTCGCGCGGATCGTAGCTCTCGGGATCCCTTTTGGACGTGCGCATAACGGGCCTCCGGCATTTCGGCCTGGCATTGGTCGCGGCGCGGTTTGCCGAGGCCAGCGGGCTGATCCACAGTAGGTTCGATCGATGCCTTCGGGGCTTGCTCATGGTCAACTACTTTGTAAAGTAATGTAAAAAGTTGTAAATGCCTTGCCCAGCACATACAGCTCTAATCAGAACAGTGCTACAGTCCTTCTTCAGCGGCTGATAAGATCGCCGCAATCAAACTAACTTCCCGCCCGCATATCACGTGTCCGAGAGGAGAGACCTATGGCGTCCACGGCAAGGCTCGAAAGCGATTCACTGCTAAAACACGGTGTATTGATGATTGTTCTGGGCACGGCGATCTGCGGGCTGGGGTCTCTGATGGTGAGGCCGATACACGAACAACTGGGTTACGTTGCCGCGGCAATGTTGCTGAGCGCGGAGTTGTTGATTTCATTGCTGACCATGGGTCTTCGCGGTATCGGACGGCTCCCCCGGCGCGTAACCACTGCCTACATAGCAATCGGATTGTTGATGGTTTGCTATGTGGCGATCTCCGCCGTTCAGGGAGGATCCTTTGAGATGCCGCTGGTGGGACTCCTGGGCGGGCTGGTGGCGTTGTACTGGGCTTCCCGGTATATCGCGCTTGCATCCAGCTTTCCGGCATACTCCCCGCAAGCGATCGGCCTGTGCGCCCTGGCTGCGGCCAATTCCTCCTTTGGTGTCATCCTTGCCACCCGGACCGGGCTCGGCAAAATGGGCGTTGTCACGATGGCCGGATGTTATCTGATTCTTCTGGGCGTGCAGATATACTTGACCGCGGTTGTGCTTCATCGTGAAGGCTTTCGCGAAAGAGCATTCGAGCGGCAATAGCGCGCGCACCTCGCTAACGGAGTTAGTTTGCGTCACCGCGCGGGCATTCGTCTGCCTGCTCCAACCCTGATCTATCTCTACTTATTCAGCGATAAAGAACAAATTTAACTATGTCTGCTTTCACTCTTTACAAGTGTTTACAGTTACATTGACTTCGGACAAACAATTACAAGTACTATGCCAGCTACGTTTTACGAGCGCCAGCAGTGTGATGTTGTGGATAGCTTGCTTGGGCGCACAGAGCAGATAATGCTCCAGCGCAATAACTGTGCGCCTCGTACCGTGTCCTTCAGCGTCGAGGCCTCAATCGGAAAGGTGCAAACATGCTGAGTCGGTTCCTGAAGAGTTTTGCCGGCAGACTTCCTGCAATTGTGGTGGTCCTCATCCTGATTCAGAGCCTTACGCCCAAGCTCATGGCTATTCCGGCGTTCGCGCGCAAGTACAAGACTGCCTGCGCCACTTGCCATAACAATTGGCCGGAGCTCAATGATTTCGGACGCGCGTTCAAGATTAATGGCTTCAAGTTTCCCAAGGATGACGACCAGTTCGTGAAGGATCCCCCGCTCATGCTGGGGGCCTCCGCGCAAAAGGAAGCGTTCCCCAAGTCGATCTATCCCGGCGAGTTGCCGATTCTTCCCATCGCTCTCCGGTACTCCGGATATTTGACTTACACGAGTGAGCAGCCGGCCGCGCTTGCCGGCGACACTTATGTTGCACCTTCGGACCTGTTTGCCCCGAATACGGTAACGATTCTGGCCGCCGGAAACTTCGGATCGAACGTTTCATTCTGGATCGACGACGATCTTTCTACCCAAGGCTCGGGAGCGTTGGGGGGTCTGGGCGACGGCTACATCAAGGCAAACGATTTTCTTGGCCACTTCATGCATGTTCCAGCGAACAATCTGAACGTGCGCTTCGGGCAATATGAATTGGACTTGCCATTTACGCAGGCCAGGAGCATCAATCAGAGCGACTACGCGATCTATGACCAGGCGGCGGTGTCGGGCTCGGTTCCGGGAACGGTGAATAATCCGTTTCTGTTTGCCGACACGCAGCGTGGAATCGAGATAGGTGGATATCCGAATCGCGGCTACACGTGGTGGTCTGTCGCGGTGATTGACGGAGGAGATGGCTCGGGCTCGGTCAACGCGAAGGATGTGTATGCGCACTTTTCGCAGCGCTTCGATCTTGAGCGTAACCCGGACGTGCGAAAAGAAGTACAGGCCACCGACCAGACCGGCGTTCATGATCACACGTCCATTCGATTTGACGGATTCGCGCATTACGGCCACAACGAGCAGAACCATCTGGGCAAAGACTTCCCTGGATTGCCGACGCTCGTGGAGCCCTTCTATCGTGCGGGCGGGGCGTTCGATTACAAGTTCCGCAGCAGGTTCGAGTTATGGGGCCTGTGGTTGCATGCCCATGACACCAACAAGATAGTGAACGACGGCGGGACTGCGTTTGTTGAAACTACGCCGGTCACGTACTCGGGCGGTTTCCTTGAAGCCGAATACTGGTTCTATCCCTGGCTGATCGCGACCATGAAGTACGACGGCGTGAACTCGCCTACGGATCAACTCAATGGAGTTTCGCGCCACGATACCCGGAACATCTTTACGCCGTCACTTCATATCCTGGTCCGGCCCAACATCAAGCTGGAAGAACAATTCACGTACAACTACGAACAGCCAATCCCGGATACGGCTAAGTTCTATCGCGCCAACCAGTTCCTGTCCGGCGTGGACTTTGTCTTCTAACTGCTTCAGCCGTTGGTAAGACCCAGGTCCGAGCTTGGCTTCGCGGATTCCCGTCAGGAATCCGCGAAGCTGTCTATACGCTCATTTCGCGGTGCAATTGTCACGACGGGTTTTACAAAGCTTTACAAGAATCTTGACAACTCGCAAACAACTCACATTTCGGTCAATCGTAAGATCACAAAGCGTCGACTCAGCAAGCTATCGAAATGGAGCCAGGATTGGCGCATAAGGGAGAAATCGAGCATATGTCAAAGACACGGACCGCGATAGTAACGGCAACTGCGTTTCTGGCCGTTGGACTGATCGCCAGCCCGGCGTGGGCCGGCGAGCTAAAGGGAAAAGTGACCGCGGTGGGAATGCGTTCCGCAGAGAATATCGCGGTGTACATCGACAGCGTGCCCGGGAAGACATTTGCTCCGCCTTCGGAACACGTCACCATCGATCAGAGCCACCTGGCCTTTGCGCCGCATGTCGTGGTCGTTCAACAAGGCACCACGGTGGAATTCAAGAACGACGACAACGTGGGCCACAACGTGTACTGGCCCGCGATTCATCATGACAAGAAGCTGGCGCACAACATGGGCACTTGGCCGCAGGGCTTGGCGAAGCCGTTCACTTTTACCGAAGTAGGTGACGTTCCCTTGCTGTGCAATGTGCACCCCGAGATGTCGGGAATGATCTTTGTAGTTCCGACTCCATACTTTGCGGTAACGGACAAGGACGGGAACTTTGTGATCAAGAATGTTCCTCCCGGCCAGTACACGGTGAAGACCGGCAGCGAGAACGGCAAGCCGGCGACGCAAGCGGTGACTGTAGCGGGATCAACGGTGAACGTGAACCTGTCGGTAACGAAGTAGGTAAAAGGGCGCGCAGGCTCGATTCGCGCGCCCTTGCGATTTCGGTCCAGGACGCGGCGAACGCGCCGGCATTGCTGCGGAGGAAATCATGTCGGCCAAGACGATCCTGAAGAGCATCTCACGGCGGCCATACACCTTTGCGGTGTGCAGCGCGTTCGTCGTGTCGCTGTTTTACTGGCAGTTCAGGACGGATTGGCGCGAGCTGAAGCAGCTCACTCGCGGCCGCATCCTATTCGCCAGCGCCAGCGCCCGAACGCTCTCATGGAAGCAGCCAATGGTTCCGGCGCAATTTGCCCAAGCCAGTTGCGGCGCGTGCCATCGGCAGGATCTGGCCGAGACCCCCAGGCTGAATCACGGCCGCCAGTTGCTGGTGAGATATAACTGCATCGCCTGTCACCAGCTTCAGGACATCGAGCGCCCCGCGATGCTTGGTCCCGACCTGACCAACATCGGGAACAAGGTCAGCCGCCGATGGATTTATAAGTGGCTCAAAGAGCCGCGCACGCTCACAGACAGCGATGGGAACGTCACGGTTTCCGGAGTTGCGATGGAGCCGCGCATGCCCAAGTTCCAGCTCAGCGAGTTGGAGCTTCACGCTTTGTCGGCGTACCTGAGCGCGCAGCGACCGAAGCGGCTGGAGGCGGCGCGAATCTCGACGGTGATTGCCAAGACCGGCGATGCTGCCGAGCAGGGCCAGATGCTTTTCAACCAGAGGTTCTGCGTCACCTGCCATGCCATCGCAGTGGAGCGCGGCGGTGAAACAAAGCTGATAGGCGGAGATATCGGGCCGGAGCTGACAAAGGTCGGAAGCAAGGTTAATCCGGAATGGCTGGTATCGTGGCTGCGCGATCCCCAAGGATATCTCGAACATACCCGCATGCCGCGGTACGAATGGTCCGACAAGGATCTCTACCAGGTTACGCAATACATTCTGACCAAGTTGACAGATCCGGACCTTCTGAAAAATGTTCCCGACCTGGGACCGACAACCGATGACGAGATACAACTTGGCCGTAAGTTGTTTGTGGAGAAGGGCTGCGCGGAGTGCCATGTTATCGGTGGGGTGAAAGCGAAGCCGGACTTCGCTCCGGACCTCTCCGCACTGGGCATGGCGGCAGGACCATACACCATTGAAGTCAAATCGCCGCGCAAGATGCCCGCCGCGCTTCATTTCGTGAAAGCGGACGTGGAGAGGCTTGACGTGCGCGAATCCATCATTCCGCGCTCGATGATCGCGTATCTGCAGGCGAAGATCACGAACCCAGCCTCGGTAACTCCGGATACGCACATGCCGGCCTTCCGCCTGAGCCAGGCGGATCTTGACGACATCACCACGGCGCTGCTGAGCATGACAGGCCCGCCGATCCCCAACATCGGCATGAAGTCTGTGGTCGTGGAGCGCCCTCATGCCGATTTCAATCCTGAGGGTGAAGCCGGCCAACTGATTCAGCGGTACAGGTGCTACACGTGCCATGCTTTCAACGGATATGGGGGAACGCTGGCTCCGGATCTGTCGTTCGAAGGCAGCCGTTCGAAGCACGACTGGCTGGTTCAGTTCCTAGAGAACCCGCCAACCTTGCGTCCCACGCTTACGGTGCGCATGCCGCGATTCAACATGCCGGAGCATGACGCGACAATACTGGCGGACTATCTCTCCACCAAGCTTCGCAAGCCGGAAGTGAATCCCACGACGGTGGACGAGTCTGTGTTCACCACGCCGATGGCAGACCACGGCAAGCAACTCTTCGAATCGAAATACCAGTGCCAGTCCTGCCACACCATCGGGTCGTCGGGAGGGTACGTAGGTCCCAGCCTGAACAACGTAGGCAACTGGATGTCGGCAGCGTGGATTGAAGCGTGGCTGCGTAATCCTCAGGCACTGGTGGCGGGCGCAATTGAACCGCGCCATGCATTCAGTGAGGAAGAGATCCGGGACATCACCGCCTACCTGCTGACGCTTAAGCAGGCCCCCTCGGTACAGACGGCGTCCGCCTCCGGAGGGCAAAAATGAGACTGCTTCTCATCTACGTATCCGTTCTGGTTCTGTCGCTAGGCACGATAGCGGCGGCACGCAAGAGCGCAGCCGGCAAGTTCTGCTGGTGCTGGTCGCGCGACCAGCACATGACCGCCGGGCCCAAGCCGCAGGTGGAGAAGAACGAGTATGTGTCATACGGGTCCTATGGATCCGAGGTTGACTGGAACGATTCGAACCGCGTGCTTTCGCTGGACTACAACCAGGACCAAGGCAAGCGAATCTTCTATCAGCAGTGCGTCTGGTGCCACTCCGACACTACGCCTGCCGGCCCATCGAATCGCTCCAACGTGAGCCCTGATCCGCCCCTGATGAACGATGGCAACATCCTGAACAAAGAAAGCGACGCGGCACTCAGGAAGGTCATTGTCCTGGGGGGAAGCGCGGTAGGCAAATCGGCAATGATGCCGCCCTATGGCGCCAATCTCAGCGACGAAGAAATCGACGATCTGATCGCTTATATGCGCGTGATCGCCGTCCCGGAATACAAATCGGCAGGCAAGCAGAATACAGCCTCGAGGAATTAGGTCTATGAATCTCATACGGAAATCATTTCGCTCTGCCTGTATCCTTTTGGCTGCGAACGCGGTTGTTTCAGCGGGTGTGGGGGCGTTCGCCCAGGTGAGTTCGACCGAGGTGAAGAACCCGCGGGCGAAGGCGGATGAGCAGAAGTACATGCCGCAACTGGTGTCACTGCAGAAGTCCATCGGCGCGGCCACGTTTCCATTTACGTTCAGGCTGGCTCGCTACCTGGACGCCAGGCCGGGCCAGCGCGCGGCTCTCGATTCCAATGGCCTGGAGTTCGTGGTCTTCCAGGACAAAGTGGTTCTCAAGGTTTCGGGATTCTATCGAGTGGCATTCAACGCCATGCAAGTTACCCAGAACGGGCGCGCCAGCCAGACCCTGCAGCAGGCGGTGCTTCCCATTCTCCGCATGATCACGGAGGAGATGCCGCAGAGTTACGACTACGACGCGATTGGTTTTGAAATCCTCTATGATGCGCGCGATTCCAGCGGGGCATACGACTATGAGGGTCACGAAGTGCTGACTGCCGTTTTTGGCCGCGACGACGCGTTTGCGCTGGTCAACTCGCCCAGTGATGAGGCACGCCAGGAGATTCTGAACCACTCCGACATGTTTGTGAATGGGAAAGAATTTGCGGTGGCGCTCGGGGCGCGAGAACCCTTTGATCTTGCTGCCGTGGATCGTTCTGCTTCGCCCGGACTGAAACGCGCGTCATTTGTCCCGGCAAAGGCAGTACGGCCCACGATGGTGGCCGATTCGGTGTCACCCGACGTTTCCGATGTTCAAACGGCGCGGCACCAAGAGTCATCCTCCGCCGATTTCGATGTGGCCGGAATGCAACAGAAGCTGCAGGCTGAAGTGAGCGCAGTCCGCGACGGAGGGGAAGCAACGTTCGATCAGGCTGGAACCATCGCGCCTTCGCTGGAGACCAATGGCGACCAGCATGTGCTTCACTTCACAATGCAGAACACGCTGGCATTTGACAGGGGCCCGACTTCCATCTACAAGCGGGCCGCGCAGAGCTTCGATCTGTTTCTTGCGCCGGAACTGAAGAATGTTGCCAAACGCGTTCCCGCCGACGCCTCCGTCGATGCACTGCATTTCTCGGTGTTGAACCGGACCGGGGCGGGAAAGAGCGAGACCATCGAATACATTTGCCCGCTGGATTCCCTGCGCTCCTTCGTGGAGAACAAGATCACCACTCAGGAGCTGATCAACAAGAGCGTCGTCCTGGTAAATGGCGTGCGCATCGGCGTGGATTTGCAACTGGTGGAATAGCGCGAGGCAGGGACATAGCGCTGCGTAATTGCAAGCTACTCACGACGAAGTACGCGTTGCGGCCAGCAGCGCGTCCCATCCGGCTTTGCTCATCTTCAACCGATGCCCGCCGGCGAGTTGCACCCATCCTTCGCTGCGGCCCCCGCGAAGGATTTCCCGTACCTGCCCGATGTTAACGATGGCCGAACGGTGCACGCGCACGAATTTGCGGGGATCGAGAGTCTCGGCCAATTGCTTGATGGTTTCGCGGAGCATGTAGGTCCTGGAGCCCACGTGCAGACATGCATAGTAATCGGCGGCCTCGATCCATTCGATATCATCGACGTTCACGAATGAGTCCTTGGCGCCGTTCGGTACGACCAGTCGTCGCGGATATGCCTTCCTGGGAACGCCCTGGGTAAGAGCCGACAGCAGCGACTTAAGGTGTTCCTGGGTCTGGAGCGCATTCTGCGAAGCGATCCGCTCCTTTACGCGCGCGAGGGCCGCCTTCAGCCGCTCCGGTTCTATCGGCTTGGTGAGGTAATCGAGGGCGTGCACATTGAATGCCTGCAGGGCGTAATGGTTGTGCGCGGTCACGAACACGGTTGCGGGCATGCGCGCCATGCCCGCCTGGTCAATGATGTCGAACCCGCTCCCGCCGGGCATCTGGATGTCGAGAAACAACACGTCGTAGGAGCGTTCTTTCAGCGCGGCCACCACTTCGTGCCCATTGCGGCACTCGCCGGCAATTTCGAGATCTTCGTCGCCGGCCAGGAGGAACCTCAAGCGCTCGCGCGCCAACGGCTCATCGTCCGCAATCAGCGCCTTCAGCTTCATTCATCCTCGCTCGTAGGGGATGGTGATGGCCACCTGGAATCCACCGCTGTCCAGAGGGCCCGCCACCATGTCGTATGCCTCGTGATAGAAATGCGCAAGCCGCTCGCGCGTGTTCTTCAGGCCGATGCCGTTTCCCGGATTGTCGTGCCCCTTGACGCGCGCACCCGTATCGCGCACTTGCAGCCGCAGCAGGTTGCCTTCGCGCCGGGCGGTGGCTTCCACAATCCCATTGTCAACACATTGTGCAATTCCGTGGCGGATTGCGTTCTCTACTATGGGCTGAAGAAGAAAGCCTGGCACAAGGCTGTCGAGCGCGGCAGGATCGACCTTGATTTCGATGTGCAGGCGATCGGCGAACCGCACCTGCTCGATAGCGAGGTAATTCTCCACGATGGCCAGTTCCTGCGAAAGCGGAACCTTCTCCGGGGTGGTTCTCTTAAGCGTGCTCTTGAGGATTGCATTCAGGTGGCCAAGCATTGCCGCGGCCTGCGCTTGCCTGCCTAATTCCACCAGCGTGGTAATGGCATTCAGGGTGTTGAAGAGAAAATGCGGTTCCAGTTGCATCTGCAGGGCGCGCAGTTGGGCCGCGGAGAGTTGCCGTTCCAGTTCGAGGGCTCTCATGGCTTCGCGTTGGGCCCGGATCTGGAATTGCATAATGCCAGCCACTCCGAGAATGAAGCCGTAGGTGAGAATTTCCATTCCGAAGCGATTCAAGTTCAGGAGGCTGGTCCACACGGCCAACGCGGAGCGATGAGCATGCCATTCTGGGGTGATAAACCCGACGCCGCCCAGCAGAAGGAGATGAACCAGGCTAAAGGTACATCCCAATAAAACCTGCAGGCAGGATGAGCGGAGAGAAAATTGCAGAGCTGACGGCGTGCGCGATCCCCACAGCCAGAGCCCGGCCGCGATGCAGCCCCACCAGCCCCAGAGCACCACGCCATACATCAGCGAAGGCAGATGGGTGATCGAACTGCATTCGCTGGCGGTGGCAAGGGCAAGAGCGCCCGAAAGGAGAAAGATGGCGGTGAGGCCGGCCACGCGAAATCTTCTGCCGGGCCCACCGGATGGACTGGATGAAGGTATCGACATGACGAATCTCCAAGGGTTAGCTGAACCTATCACGCCCCCCGAGGATGGCCGCGGCTCCGGGGTGCCAAGTTCGCGGGGAAACGTCCAAATCAGAATGCACGCGCGATGCGGTCGCGCCGCAATGCTTTCCAGTGTACGCCGGGCTTTTTGCAGCCGGCGACGGGATCTTTGCAGGAAACCGTCACGGGCGGCGCGATTACCTGGAGCACACAGCGATATCTTGTTTTGACACTGTCAAGCTGTCAGGCTGCCAGGAAGCGTCCAGTCAAATAGGATGAGAAGCGTCAGAGATAATGAGCTTGCCCCCGCATCTAATAGACGTTCGCATGGATAAGACGATTTCTGCGCTCGCAGCCGCATCTTCTCCCGCTCCGGGAGAGCAGGGACTTCCGTTGCTCTCTTTTGAGGGGGTGGTGAAGGAGTACCAGAGCGATGGCGAGGCCGTGCGGGCGCTCGATGACGTCACGGTGCGGCTCGAAGCGGGGCAATACGTCGCCATCGTGGGGCGCAGCGGTTGCGGCAAATCCACATTGCTCAACCTGGCGGGAGCCATGGACTTTCCCACGCGCGGGCACGTCCGCCTGGATGGAGTGGCCACGGACTCGTTAAATGAGGCGCAACTTACCGGGCTGCGGCGGGAGAAAGTTGGCTTCATATTCCAATCCTTCCAGCTACTGCAGACGTTGAGCGCTGTTGAAAACGTGGAGGTGCCACTGCTTCTTGCCGGACGCCGCCACCCGCGCCCGCTCGCAATGGAGAGCCTGGCCGCAGTCGGTTTGGTTGACCTGGCGCACCGGATGCCGCACCAGCTTTCTGGCGGACAGATGCAGCGCGTCGGCATCGCGCGCGCGCTGGTCCATTCGCCCCGGATTCTGCTGGCCGACGAGCCGACGGGCAACCTGGATTCGGCAACCGGCGCTTCGATTCTCCAGTTGCTCCGGCAAATATGTGATGAGCAAAAGGCCGCCATCCTGATGGCCACGCATAGCAGCGAGGCCGCGGCGGTGGTGGACAGGGTCATTCACATGCGCGATGGGCGGATCGCAAAATCCTGACATGCCCACGCTCACGCTCTTCTTCCGTTTGATGGTCCGGCCGGGGATGCGCGAGGCGGCCCGATCCCTGCTGGTGATTGGCGCTGTGGCAGTGGGAGCGGGCGTCGTACTCGCGATCGACCTGGCCGGCAATGCCGCCGCGGGGTCGTTCCGCTCGTCGATGGAAACGATGACCGGAGACAACGACCTCGAGGTCACCGCGGCAGGAGGAGTTCGCGAGGCGCTGGTGGGCACGCTGGCGCGCCTCGCGTATCCGTTGCGCATCAGCCCTCGGATTGAGGATCATGCCACGGTGGTTTCGAGCGGCGAGGCAGTTCCTCTCATCGGCCTCGACCTGGTGGCCCTCGCGAACGATCGGCAGGCGAAGGAGATCGCAGTTGCCCGGGATCCGGAAGCACTCCGTCACATCAATGATCCCGACGCTATCTGGATCACGCGCTCCCTGGGCCGGCGTGCGGGAGACAAGATTGAGCTGCTGATCAACGATCAGACGCGTGAGTATACGGTGCGCGGCCTGATTCCCACATCCTCCCAGGTCAGCGGAGACGCAATCGTAATGGACCTGGGGGCGGCGCAATTGGCCACCGGCAGAAGCGGCCGGGTGGATCGCATTTTATTGAAAGCTCCCGACCCCCCGGGCATTGATACGTGGGAACGGCGCTTGCGCACCGCGCTGCCTGCCGGAATAGCTCTAAATCCGCAAGGCAGCCAGACTGCTGCTAATCGCCGCATGCTGGCGGCATTCCGGTGGAATCTTCGCATTCTCAGCTATATCGCTCTTCTGGTGGGTGCCTTTCTTATCTACAACGCGATTTCGGTGGGCGTGGTGCGCAGGCGGGCCGATATCGGAACCATGCGCGCACTGGGAGCGAGCCGGCGCGCAGTACTTGCCGCTTTCCTGGCGGAAGCCGCGGTTTTCGGAGCGGCCGGGTCGGTCATCGCCATTCCGTTGGGAAGATTGCTCGCGTCGGGCGCGGTGCGGCTGCTGGGGACCACCGTGGATGCCCTGTATATTTCCAGCCGGCCCGGGTCGCTGGAACTTTCCGCTTGGTCGGTTGCACTGGCGGTGGTAGTGGGCACCGGGGTTGCCATCGTCTCGGCACTGGCACCGGCGCGCGAGGCATCGCTCGTTCCGCCTACGGAAGCCATGGCTCGCGGCCGGCGCGAGTTCGCCGTGCGAGTCGAACGCAAGCGTGATGCATTGATTGCAATCGTGCTCGCCGCCGCGGGTGCGGCCGCGGCGCGGGTGCCGGCGGTGGAAGGCAAGCCGCTCTTCGGCTACCTGGCCGCGATCCTGCTCATTGGCGCATCGTCACTAGCGATTCCCGCCTTGGTGCATTGGTGTTTAACCAACGCCTCAGCCGTACTGAAAGGCCTGATGGGCGTGGAGGCGCTTCTGGCCGCGCGCAGCCTGGGCGGATCGCTGCGGCGCACCTCCGTGCTGGTGGGCGCATTATCAACGGCCATCGCCATGATGACCTCGGTCGGCATCATGGTCGGCAGTTTCCGCGAGACGGTCATTACATGGATGAACAACGAGCTTCCGGCCGATCTGTATCTTCGTCCCGCCGGCGATCCGGCGGCCGACCGCCATCCCACGATTGCTCCCGAGCTTGCGGACCGCATTGCGCGCGTGCCGCGCGTGGAAGACGTAAGCCGGTTCCGGGCCTACGAGATCGAGTACCAGGGTTTGCCGGTCACGCTGGCAGGCGCGGAGTTCAACGCGCGCCGGCCCCGGGAGTTCTCGAATTTTCTTTCCGGGCGCGCGCCGGCCCAGGTGTTGGAAGAAATGAAAGCCGGCGACGGCGCGCTGGTAAGTGAGCCGTTTGCGTATAAGCACCATGTGCGCGCAGGGGACCACATCACTCTGCCTCTTGGGGACAAACTGGTGAACTTGCGCGTTATCGACATTTTTTATGACTACGGAAACGAGCGCGGCTACATCCTCCTCGATCGAGCCACGATGCTGAAGTACCTGCCCGATCCTGCGCCCTCGAACCTTGCGATTTACCTCGCGCCCGGCGCCAGAGTGGAGACTGTTCGGGAGGCGATTCTGCGCGTGGCAGCCAACCACGACGTGCTCATCTTTTCCAATGGCGAGATCCGCCGCGAGGGCGTGCGCATCTTTGACCAGACCTTCGCAATCACCTACGCGCTCGAAGCCGTAGCCGTCATCGTGGCGGTGATGGGGATCGCCGGAGCGCTGATGTCCATCGTTATCGACCGCCGCCGCGAATTCGGCCTGCTTCGAATTCTGGGCGCGACGTCCGCCCAACTTCGCAAACTGATCCTGGTTGAGGCCGGTTTGATCGGCATTCTTGCCAACATTGCGGGAGTCGGCCTGGGCATCGCGCTCTCCCTGATCCTCATCTTCGTAATCAACAAGCAATCGTTTGGATGGACCATCCAGTTCCACTGGCCCGTGGCCGTTCTGCTGGCGGCGCTCAGCGTCGTTTACGTGGCTACAGTGCTCGCCGGGCTGTATCCGGCGCGGATTGCCCAGCGGCTGAATCCGATCGAGGTGGTCCATGAGGAGTAGTCTTCTGGTTCTGGTCTGCCTGTTCGCAATGCGGGGCGGGGCGGAAGACTACAAGCAGGCGCTGCCCGGGTATCAATACGAGTTTCCCCGCGACCAGTTCAACCATCCCGACTACCGGACGGAGTGGTGGTATTACACGGGCAACGTCAAAGCTGCCGATGGCCGGAGATTCGGATTTGAGCTGACATTTTTTCGCCAGGCGGTTGCGCGGGATGCGAACGAGTCACCGTGGCGCGTTAACGATCTGTACATGGCACACCTTGCGCTGAGCGATATTAACGGTCGCCGCTTTTATCATGATGAGCGGATCAACCGCGCCGGGCCCGGCATTGCAGGCATCGATGAACGAACCGGGCTCGTTTGGAACGGAAACTGGCAGGTACAGATCGCCCCAACCCGCCAAACCATGCGGGCTCTGAATCAACAGTTTGCAATTCAACTCAATCTCACATCTGCGAAACCTGCCGTCATACAAGGGCGCGACGGGGTTAGCCGGAAGGCCGCGGGAGTGGGGCACGCGTCCCACTACATCTCCCTGACCAGGCTTCTCGCTTCCGGGAACATCGACCTGGATGGCAGATCTATTCACGTGGAAGGCACGGCGTGGATGGATCACGAATTCTTTTCCGATTCGATGGACGCGACGGAGAGCGGCTGGGATTGGATGAGCCTGCAACTGGATGATCGCAGCGAGGTGATGCTTTACCGGCTCCGCCATCGCGACGGCAGCGTGGATCCCTATTCATCCGCCAGCTACGTTGACGCGCAGGGCAATTACACATATCTCACTCTGCGTGATTTCAGCATGACTCCCGTGGGCGAGACATGGACGAGCATGGAGACAAAGGGAGTCTATCCGGTCCACTGGCACATCGCGATTCCGCGACTGGATCTGGACGCGGATATCACGACACCTTTGCCCAACCAGGAGATACCGTCGCGTTTCGGGCCCAGCTACTGGGAGGGAGCCATTGATGTGAACGGGAAGCGGGCCGGAGGAGAGGTGCGCGGGGTTGGATACCTGGAGATGACTGGGTACGCGGAAGCGATGCACGAGTGATCGTCTCTCCGCTAGAAGCGCGACCTGCGGTGATAGTCTGGCGAGTACCTTCTCCGGAGCACTCATGTCTTCGTCCAAAAAAACCAGCCGGCGAGATTTTCTGAAAGCGACATCTTCGGCCGCCATCGCGGCTGCAGCCACGTCGGCGCGTCCGGCGTCGCCAGAAACACCAACGCAATCTGCTGCGCCGTTCTCATCGGCAGAACTCTTCACCGCCGGGCCGCAGCGCTCCTACGACGGCGAGAAGACGACCCAGATCGCGCTGCCCATTGGGGGCATCGGCGCGGGGTCCATCTGCATGAACGGATACGGCGGCCTGCAGGATTTCTCGATTCGCACCCGGCCCGAGAATACCGCCATGCCCGCCGGCTTCAGCGCCAACTCCCCGGAAGCGGCTTTCGCGATCCTGCATATCAAGGGTGAACCGGCGGTGACCAAGCTGGTTGAAGGACCGTTTCCGCCGTTCAAGATTTTCGACCAGGGGCTGCAAGGCCAAGGCCTGCGCCGGGGCGGATTCGAAGGCTTCCCGCGTTTTCAAAAGTGTACGTTCAAGGGAGAATACCCGTTTGGAGAAGCCTTTCTCACCGACCAGTCGATTCCGCTGGAAGTAAAAGTCACCGGCTGGAATCCGTTCATTCCGCTCGACGATAAAAACTCGGGTCTGCCGTGCGCAATTCTTGAATACGCCTTGCGCAACACGTCAAGCCGGCCGGTCGAATACGAGTTTTCTTATCATCTCTCGCATATTGCGCCGGGATGCAAGCCGGACCAGTCCGGAACGGTAAACGCGGTCATTGCGGACAAGGGCGTTTTTATGACCAACCGCGAGGAGCCTAATGCCGAGGCGTTTGGCAGCGCGGCTCTCATTGCGGTTGGCGATGCGCCGCGCATCAAGGCGATGTGGCTGCGCAGCCCGGGATGGGAATTCGATTCGCTGTCGGCGCTGTGGCGGGAAGTCTCCAGCGGGCATTTCACCACCAACCAGGGATCCAACAGTGTCGACGTTGCGGGCCGGAACGGAGGGTCGATCCTGTTGGATGGAAGACTCGCGGCGGGCGAGTCGCGCACGCATGCCATCGTCATTGCGTGGCATTTTCCGAACAGCTATCTGCGCGAGGGCCTGAAGCCGGATGCAACGCGTGTGACCGGCGATCCCGGATGCCGCACGGTTCCCGCGGATGAGGCTCCGCCGTGGCGTCCTTTTTACGCCGCGCAGTGGAAGGACGCGCGCGAAGTGGCGCTGTATGTCGAGCAGAACTATCCGTCGCTGCGCGGGCGCACCGTCAAGTTCAAGGAAGCGCTGTTTGCTTCCACTCTTCCCGCGTATGTGCTGGACGCGGTCTCCGCCAATCTCGGCATTCTCAAGTCGCCCACCGTACTGCGCGAGGAAAACGGAAACATGTGGGGCTGGGAGGGCTGCTTTCCTGATAGCGGCTGCTGCCATGGATCGTGTACGCATGTCTGGAACTACGCGCAGGCATTTCCGCACATGTATCCGCAACTGGAACGAACGTTGCGGGACCTCGAATTGGTGCGCTCCATGGATGAGCGCGGACACGTGACGTTTCGCGGAGCCATTCCCGACGGCCCCGTGGATCACGGCTTCCATGCGGCATCCGACGGACAACTCGGCGGAATCATGAAGCTGTTTCGCGATTGGCAGATCAGCGGCAATACGGAATGGCTGAGGCGGATGTATCCGCTTGCCAAGCGCAGTCTCGACTACGGCATTGGCACCTGGGATCCCGAGCACAAGGGGGCGCTGTTTGAACCGCACCACAACACCTACGACATTGAGTTCTGGGGCGCGGAGCCGATGTGCACCAGCATTTATATCGGAGCGCTCTCCGCAATGGCGCAGATGGCAAAAGCTGTTGGCGAGGGAGGCGATGCGGATCTATACGGGGACCTCGCCCGCAAGAGCGCGAAGTTCATGGACGAGCATCTGTTCAACGGCGAATATTACGAGCAGAAGGTACAGTACGACGGCCTGCGCGACACGTCATTTGCCCAATCCGTGGCGCACGTGGACGAGAAGAGCAGTGAGATGCAGCAGTTGCTGAAGCGGGAGGGACCTAAGTATCAATACGGCAGCGGGTGCTTATCGGACAGCGTAATCGGCATCTGGATGGCGCGCCTCTATGGCATCGATGTGCCTCTCGCCAAGGCCAACGTTCGTTCCAACCTGGGGGCGATCTTCAAACACAACTTCAAGACTGATCTGAGCGAGCACGCCAATGCGCAGCGGCCCGGATATGCAATGGGACATGAGCCCGGATTGTTGCTATGCAGTTGGCCGCGCGGCAACAAGCCCACGCTGCCGTTTGTCTACTCCGACGAAGTGTGGACCGGGATCGAATACCAGGTGGCTTCGCACCTGATCCACGAAGGATCAGTCGAGGAAGGATTGACCATCGTGAAAGCCGCGCGCAGCCGTTACGACGGACGCACGCGCAACCCGTGGAATGAATACGAATGCGGCAACTGGTATGCGCGCGCCATGTCCAGCTACGCGCTGCTGGGCGCACTTTCGGGCTTCCGCTACTCGGCTGTCGAACGGACGTTGTGGTTCGCGCCCCGACTCAAGACGCAGCCGTTCCAATGCTTCTTTTCGACGGCGTCGGGATTCGGGACTATCGCGCTTCACAACCGCACCGTCAGCATTCACCTGATTGAAGGCGAATTGCCGATTGAGCGGCTGGTGTTTGGCGACAATCCTTCGCCGTTGGACTGGAAGGTGACGGTGAGGCCTGACGCCGTGCAAACGAAGACAATTTGATGGTGCGCGGCTCCTCCCAAGTCTCGAAATTGGGATCGTCGTTTGCGCTCAGCGCAGCGCCACGATCTCCACTGCTCCTCTGCGGCGTTCGATATTCACGCCGACGGTTTCGCCGTAGCGCTCGAAACTCAGATCGATCGAGGCGCTGCCCACGCGCAGGTTGCGAATGGTAACTTCCTCGAGCGACTCGGGCAGCGCGGAGTGATGCAGGTAGACCCGGGCTTCCTTCGCGTTTATTTCCAATCCGAGGCACGCCTGCAACACCATGAAGACCGACCCCGCCGCCCATGCCTGCGGGGAACATGCCACCGGGTAGAGCGTCGGGCCCTTGCCTTTGCGCCGGCCGAATCCACAGATCAACTCCGGCAGGCGATACTGGATCACGGCCTCGGACAAATCCAACAAGCCCGACATCACGCGCAGGGCGAGCATCTTGTCGGCTGAGCGGAGAGCGCCGTACGCGATGATCGCATTATCGTGCGGCCATATGGATCCGTTGTGATAGGACATGGGGTTATACCGCTTCTCTCCCGTCACGATGGTGCGAACGCCCCATCCGGAAAAGAACGCCGGCGAGAGCAGCAGGTCGCTCACGCTGCGATGTTGAGAATCGGAGGCGATGCCGGAGAACAGACAGTGCCCCGCGTTGGAACTGCGCACGCGGCACGGCTTTTTGTCGCCGTCGAGTGCGAGCGCGAATGTAGACAGTTCGTCGGACCAGAAAGCCGCGGAGAACTTCGCGCGAAGGTCCAGCGCCTTTTCCTCGAGTTCCTCGGACAACCGGATGTTGCCCAGATCCCTGGCAACCGCGGCAATGCCTTTTTTGGCCGCGTAGACGTAGGACTGCACTTCGCACAAGGCAATGGGGCCAACGGCCAGGCGGCCGTCGCTATGAAACACCGAATCGTTCGAATCCTTCCATCCCTGCTGGACCAGGCCGTGCTCGGTGCGGCGCGCATATTCTACAAAGCCATCACCGTCACGGTCGCCGTATTTGTCGATCCACTCCAGGGCGGCAAGGATATTGGGCCACAGCTCGCGCAGGAAATCGAGATCCGCAGTGCGCTCGTAGTAGGCTGCCGCCAGGATGATGAACAGGGGAGTGCCGTCGATGGTCCCGTAGTAGCGGCCGAAAGGCACCTCGCGCAGCTCGGCCATCTCTCCCTTGCGCATTTCATGCAGGATCTTGCCAGGCTCCGCATCGCGTTCCGCATCGAAGCTGGTGGCCTGCGTGGCCGCGAGATACGACAATACGCCGCGCGCCACCGAGGGCGCCACCCACAGCAATTCCAGCGCAGTGATGATGCCGTCGCGACCGAACACGGTGCTGAACCATGGCACGCCGGCATAGGGATAGGGCCCGAAGGGCGTGTGCGCCAGCATCATCATCAGGTCGGCATGCGAGCGGCGGAGCCAGTGGTTGAACTGCTCGCTGGATGTGATGATATCCACGTCAGCCAGGGGGCTGGTACTGCGATCATGATTCATCCGCTGGAGCGCGTCGTCGTATGGTGCGGGCTTCACTTCAGCTTCCTCACGCCGGCACTCGATGGTGAGCGTAAAGGCTGTTTCGGACTGCGGGTCCAGCTGAACGGGCACCCGTATACCGCCTTGGTGCGCACTGCATGCGGCCGCGGAGCACTCCACGCGCGTGATTCGCCGGATGTGATCGAGTCCCTGGTACTCGAGCGACACTGCCCCCCGCTCGATGATCTCCGGCAATGTTTCGCCACGCCGGGCGCGCTTCTCTCCCCGAACTTCGAAGATGTCGGCAAAATCGGCTTCGAAGTCGAACGTCAGCTCGCCCTCGATCGGTACTTCACCGTAATTGTGCAGGGTGATCTGGTCATAGGCGATGCGCTCGGTGAGGAACTTGGTTCTATAAATGTGGAGGGTACCGCGCGGCAGCACTTCGCCGTTGACCATAACCAGGTCGGGATTGGTCAGGTCTACGCCAAACAGAACGTTGTCTTCGCGAATGGTCGAGCTCAGCAGCAAGGGGCGCTCGCCGCTGAAGTGCATCTCCAATCGCGACAGGTGCCGGGTTTCTTTGTGGAAGATTCCCTGCTGGCCAAAGCCAACCGGCTGAACGTCCCCGCCACGGTCGAACACTGCGAAGGTGTCGCCGTTGAGCAGCACGCGGGTGCGATCGTCTGCCAGCGAAGACGATGCACGGATGTAGAAATGCTGCCCGACCTCGATGACGTCTTTGCCGGGCGCGTTTTTTACTTGCGTCATCCGTCAATTACTCCCATCTGTATCTGGATTCAGGCTACAGCTTCCCGGTCGAACTGCGCGCCGCCGATGGCTGAGTTTTCGTCGATGATGCGCTCATAAACGGAGAGGTAGTCTTCGCACATCCGACGGGCACTGAAGCGTTGTTCAAAGATCGCGCGGCACTGACGCCGGTCGAGCGAGGGAAGGCGCCGTACTGCTTCGACGGCCTCCTCTATGGAGTCCACGATAAACCCGCTTGCCCCATCATCGATAATTTCTTCCACTGAGCCGCCGCGGAAGGCGATCACGGGGGTACCGCAGGCCATTGCCTCGATCATAACCAGGCCGAAGGGCTCAGGCCAGTCGATGGGAAACAACAAGGCCGCGGCCTTGCTCAGGAATTCGCATTTTTCGGCTTCACCGATCTCCTTGAGAAATCGGACATGCGGCTCTTCGAGGCGGTCGCGTACCGTCTCGAAATACCCACGGTCGGCCTCATCCACCTTGGCCGCGACGTGCAATTTCATGCCCGCCCGCCGGGCGATTTCCACCGCCCGATCCACGCGCTTCTCCGGCGAGATCCGGCCCAGAAAAGCGAGATAGTCGCTCTTGGGTTTGGAGGGTGTGTAGTTGTCGGTGGGGAGGCCATGATGAACAGTCGCAGTCCAATTGGCCCAGGGCATTGCAAATCGCTGAGCGTCGGAGATGGAGACCAGGTGCATGTCATCAAATTCACGAAAGAGTGGGAATTGGGCGGGGATATCCTGTCGTCCGTGCAGCGTGGTCACCGCGGGGAAACCTTCGCTGCGAATCACCGAGAAGGGCATGAAGTCGAGGTGAAAATGAACCACGTCGAACCGGTACGCCTGCTGGGCGACCCTCTCAATCATCAGCAGATGCTGGGCCAGTGCCGCCGATGCGGGGACGCCGGCGAGCCGTAAAGCAGTTTCGCAGCCGGGCCACAGGCGCGCCTCGGTAACCGAATCCCCGCTGGCGAATAGCGTCACATCATGCCCCTGACGCACTAATTCCTCGGTCAGGTAGGAGACCACTCGCTCCGTGCCTCCGTACAGCCTTGGAGGCACACTCTCGTATAGGGGTGCGACCTGCGCAATCCTCATAAGCCCACATCTCCTCTGGGTGCGCCTTACGGGCGCATCTAGTATGGATGCGCATTGAGGCGCGGAGTATAGTCCGGGCATTTCACCGATGAATGAACCTGGCCGCAAGACTTAAAGGGGGTGCTGAGGGCAAAGCCGTTTCCGGCGTTCTTGTCACTATCCGGGCTGCGCGCGGAGTGGCAGTGATGCGGGGAGTCACACCGACCCGGATGGGAGCGCGGCACGGCCGGTCCGCAGAGACGGAGGGGCTGCGAAAGTCGTCCTGCTTAAGGGTTGGGAATGGGCGCTGTGGCGCGACTTCAAATGACCTTCAATAGAAGGAGGATCAGGACGATGGTGAGAATCAAGCTGAGACCGCCGCCGCCGTAGTAGCCCCACCCGGGACCTACGCGATAGCCGCCGTATCCGAATCCGAAGATGAGTACAAGGATGATGATGATCAGCAGCATGTTATCTCCT
>DASXXV010000018.1:0-4556 GCA_036502905.1 Occallatibacter sp.
TTCGCAGATCCGGTCGTATGTGTTGCAGCCCTATCGCATCGCCAAGGATCATCGCACCAAGGTGGAAGTGGGCGATGTGGACAAGGTGCTGGACGGCTACCTCGAGCCGTTCCTGCGCGGATACCTGCTGGCGAAGCGGCGTGGCACGGCGGTTTCGGCGACCGCGGATGATGAGATGGATGTGTAGGGACAGTGGACAGTGATCAGTGCTCAGAAAAACCGATGGCTGACAGGTAGGGAGGTCATCCATGGCGACGGGGGTTGGATTGGAGCGTCTCACCGGATTCGGCGGTGTCAACCCTGTCTTGCGTGTGAATGATATTGCCGTGAGCAAGGACTATTACACGCGGGTGCTGGGGTTCAAGGTTGATTTTGAAACGCCGGTTTTGATCTCCGTGTCGCGAGGCAGGTGCGGCCTTTTCCTGTGCGAAGGCGACCAGGGCCATGCGGGTTCGTGGGTCTGGATCAGCGCACCGGATGTGGAACTGCTGTGCGAGGAGTTGAAGGCCGCGGGGGCCCGGATCCGCCATGAGCCGACAAATTATCGGTGGGCGATGGAGATCCAGGTGGAGGATCCGGACGGAAACGTGCTGCGCATGGGATCAGACCCGAAACCCAATGAGCCGATCGGGGAATGGCTGGATATGCGCGGTGTTCGCTGGGCTCCGCAGGCCGACGGACGATGGAAGCGAGTCCAGGAGTAGCCATGCCTCATCCAATGTCTGGAGTTGACCAAGCATGAATGACCCTGCCGTCATTGAAGAAATGCTGCGCACGGCGCGAACCATTGCGGTGCTAGGCATGAGCGACAAGACGTGGCGCGCCAGCCACAACATCGGCCGGTACCTGGCGGGGAAGGGATACCGGGTGCTGCCGGTGAATCCGACCCTTGCGACAATCCTGGATGCGACGTGCTACCCGGACCTGGAGACAGCCCAGGCGGCGGCACGCGCGAACGGCGACGGCGGCATTGACCTGGTGGACGTGTTTCGCGCCTCCGAACATGTGCCCGCCATTGTGGACGAGGTGATCCGGTTGGGAATTCCTTACCTCTGGCTGCAGGATGGGGTGATCCACCATGAGGCGATTGCCCGGGCTCGCGAGGCCGGGGTGAAATGCGTGCAGAATGACTGCATTTTCCGGGAACACGCGCACCTGGTGGTGAGTTCGTAGCCGGCGTGTGGCCATCCTGCGGGCTTTTTGCCGGGGCCGGATCGGCAATTTGAGCGACCAAAGATAAGGCCCGAACGTCAAAGATTTGAGCCTGCGATGCGATTTGAGCCCGCGATGCGCCTGACACGATTGATCTTCGCGCTCATTCTCCTGCTTACGGCGGGTGCGGCGTCGTTCGCCGCTTCCAATGCCGCCGATGCGCTGCATCTGCATGTGCAGTTGGTCGTGCCTCCTTCGACGTTGTCCCCCGGGAGCAATCCGGCTCCGGCCGGTCTCTATTTCAAGCTCGAACCGGGCTGGCACGTGTACTGGAAGAATGCCGGCGACTCCGGAGAGCCGCCGCGCATGAAGTGGACATTGCCCAATGGCATCACCGCCGGGCCGCTGCAGTTTCCTGCCCCCCAGCGCCTTCCGCTCGGGCCGCTTATGGATTTTGGGTATGAGGGAGAAGTCCTGTTTCCCTTCACCCTGAAAGTCGCCTCTAATGCCGCCCAGGGTCCGGCGGTGCTTCATGCCAAAGTCGACTGGCTGGTGTGCCGCGAAGTGTGTATCCCCGGCAAGGCGGAGCTGGAAACCACGCGCCCGGTGACGCGCGAGGCGGGTAATGCCGCCACAGTGGAACCCGACGCCAGCCTTTACTCGCGGCTTTACAATCGCGTTCCGCCTGCTCCGCCGGCAACGTTCAAGGCCGGATTCCAGCCCACGCCGAGCGGCTTGCGGGTGACCGTGGTGACGGGGCAGAAGGAGACGCAGGCGGCGTTCTTTCCCGCCGATCAGAACATCGTCGACAATCCCGCGCCGCAGAAGGTCACGCCCACGGCCAAGGGACTGACGCTCGATCTCAAAAAGGACGCGAACCTGACGGCAAATCCGGCGCAGTTGCGCGGAGTGATCGAGCTGTCGAATGGACGGGCGTACGATATTGCGGTTGCGACCGGCGCTCCGGCGGCCGCGAGCCCTGCTCCTGATTCATTGACCTCGGAGACCGCGAGTTCCGCGACTGCCGCGAGCCCTGCCAATCCCGGAAATTCCGGTAACGCCGCACCTTCTCTACCGCTCACTCCCGGGCTGGCTCGCATCATTGGCCTTGCGTTTCTGGGCGGGCTCATACTCAACCTGATGCCGTGCGTCTTTCCGGTGCTGTTCCTGAAAGGGCTGGCGCTGGTGCAATCCGGCGGTGAAGAACGCCACCGGCTGCGGATGCACGGGCTGGTCTACACGGCCGGTATCCTGGTTTCCTTCTGGATCCTGGTGGCGGTATTGCTTGGACTGCGCGGTGCCGGCGCGCGCCTGGGATGGGGATTCCAGTTCCAGTCGCCGATATTTTTGTCGCTGATGGCGGGACTGCTGTTTTTCCTGGGGCTGTCTCTGGCGGGGCAGTTCGAGATTGGGTTGTCGCTTACCAGCACGGGCGGCGGACTGGCGGCGAAGCAAGGTTACACGGGGAGCTTTTTCACCGGCGTTCTGGCGGTGATTGTTGCGACACCGTGCACGGCGCCGTTCATGGGAGTGGCGATCGGCTACGCGCTGGCGCAACCCGCGGCGGTCACATTCGCAGTGTTCACGGCCCTGGCGCTGGGGCTGGCGGCGCCTTACTTCGCGCTGACTCTGCAGCCGGCATGGACCAGCGTGCTGCCCAGGCCGGGCGCGTGGATGGAGATCCTCCGGCAGGCGGTTTCGGTTCCCATTTTCGCGACGGTCATCTGGCTGGCATGGGTGCTGGCGAACGCTTACGGAGCCACGCTGCTGGCCGCGCTTCTGATTGGGTTCCTGCTGATTGCGATTGCGGGGTGGTTCCTGGGGCGCTGGCCGGCAAAGCGGTGGTCGACGGTGGTGGCCGGTCTGATACTGGTTGGGTTTATAGGGCTGAGCGCGTGGGCCCCGAAGCAACTGGGTGCGTCTCCCTCTCTGACGGAGTCCAACGGGCACGCGGGGCAGTGGCAGCCCTGGTCGACCGAAACAGTGGCCCGATACCAGTCCGAGGGGCGGCCGGTGTTTGTCGATTTCACCGCAAGCTGGTGCCTGAGTTGCCAGGTGAACGAACGTGTGGCGCTGGGCACGCCGGAGGTAAAAAAGGCCTTCGCCGATGCGCATGTGGCTCTGTTGCGGGCCGACTGGACGCAGTACGATGATGCCATCACGGATACGCTGGCAAAGCTGGGCCGCAGCGGTGTTCCGGCATACGTGCTTTATGTGCCCGGCGAATCGAGTCCGCGCCTGCTGCCCGAAGTTCTCACGCCGGGAATTGTGACGGATGCCATCGCCAGCCTGCCGCGGTCCGCCACCCAACCCGCCGTGGCTTCGTCGAACCCACAGTGACTCCCGGGTTAGGCGCCAAGGCAAATGCAGCGCCGAAACCTGTGGCACGCTAATAATCTCCAGGAGGTTCTTCCCCATGGCCTTCTTGTCTCGCGGCTTTTTGGCGGCGGCTTTTGTGATCGGCTCTTTAACTGTGAGTGCGTCGGGGCAGGTTCGCGCCGGCGGACCGGCACCGGCATTCACAGCCACCGATTCGCATGGCCAGACGCATTCATTGAGCCAGTATCACGGCAAATACGTGGTGCTCGAATGGCACAACCAGGGTTGCCCATATACGCGCAAGCATTATGTTTCGGGCAATATGCAGAACCTGCAGAGGGAATGGACCGGAAAGGGAATTGTGTGGTTTACGGTGATCTCGTCGGCTCCGGGCCAACAAGGTTACGTCACGCCGCCCGAGGAGAATGTCTATGTGGAAAAGATGCACGCCACGCCCACCGCGGTGCTGATGGATTCCGACGGCAAGCTCGGCCACCTGTATAACGCCAAGACCACGCCGCAGATGTTCGTGATCAATCCGGAAGGGAATGTAATCTACTCCGGGGCCATCGATGACAAGCCCACGCCGGATGTGGACGACATTCGCGGTGCGGATAACTACGTGAATGACGCTCTGACTGCCGCAATGGGAGGAAAGGCGATCTCAACCCCATACACGCGGCCCTACGGCTGTTCGATCAAATACCGCGATTGAGCTAAGTTCTCCAGGTCGCAAAATCGAGCTGTTCGACATTGGTCAGGAAAGCTGTTCGTCCCCAGACGAAACGGCCGCCCGCAGATCTGGAATCACGTTACCAGGTGAAGTAGTGACGTCCCATAGCCTGGCGGGCGGGGCTGAGGGGAAGATTGCCGCCGCCGAAGACGTATTCCGGCGCCTTGTCGAATGCATGGCTGCTGTACTTCCGGATTTCTTCGGCAGTGTGCCCGGTCATGACACGGAGGCGGGTAATTACCTTCACAGGAACGGGCTTGGAATCTGCGCGCAGATTGCCATCGAACTGCTTTGCATAGGTGAATTCATTTGAGTTAGACATTCTAGCCTCCGCTCGACCTTGATACTTGAA
>DASXXV010000019.1:0-3337 GCA_036502905.1 Occallatibacter sp.
CTTGATTGACATGGTGCGCACCCCGGCCAGCGGCACAGGAGTGAAGGTGGCGCGCGACTACTACGGCGCGCGCGGGTTCGTGATACATCACAATACCGACCTGTGGGGCGATGCGGAGCCGATCGACGGTTATCACTGGGGTATCTGGCCCATGGGCGGCGCGTGGCTCTCGCTCCACGCCTGGGATCACTACGCGTACACCCTGGATGAGGCATTTTTGCGCGACCGGGCCTGGCCGATTCTGCAGGATGCGGCGCTGTTCTTTCTGGATTACCTGGTGGACGATGGCGCGGGCCACCTGATGACCGGGCCTTCGCTGTCTCCGGAGAACCGGTATCTTCTGCCCGATGGAGGCGCGCATTCGCTCACCATGGGCCCCACTATGGATATCGAGATTGTGCGGGAGCTTTTCACGCGCACGCTCGATGCGGGCCGCATCCTGAAACAAGATCCGGCATTTCTCCAGCAGGTGGAGGACGCGCGCAAGAAGCTGCCGGAGTTCCACATCGGCAAATGGGGCCAGTTGCAGGAGTGGCAAAGGGACTACGACGAGGCCGAGCCGGGGCATCGTCATATCTCCCACCTGTGGGCGCTCTTTCCTGGAACCCAGATTTCGCTGCAACACACGCCGGATCTGGCCAGGGCGGCGCGCGTGACACTGCAGCGGAGGCTCGCCAACGGCGGCGGCCAAACGGGCTGGTCCCGCGCCTGGGTGGTGAACTTCTGGGATCACCTTCACTCCGGCTCGCAGGCTTACGAGAGCCTGCAGGTAATGGTGCGCCAGTCCACCTTTCCAAACCTGATGGACACGCATCCCCCGGGCGTGTTCCAGATCGACGGAAACCTGGGCGCGGCGAATGGAATGCTGGAAGCCCTGGTGCAGTCACGCTGGATGCCCGATGCGTGCGAGGTCGAACTCCTTCCCGCTCTACCTGAGCAATGGGCCGAGGGCTCCATGGAAGGCATTCACGTCCGCGGCGGCGCTGTCCTGGACATGCAATGGAAGGGCGGAAAGGTGACCTTGCTCAAGGTGCATGCGAAGGGCGATGGTGCCATCCGGCTGATTGCGCCCCCGGGACAAACCATTTCTGAACTGCACGCTTCGGATGGCAAATCGGCGACGGCCGCGAACGGCGGAATCATTCGCCTGGTGGCGGGCCGTTCGTACCAAGTCACGTTCAAGTAACGCGAGGACCCCGCCGAGAGTTGGGGGTCCTCACAATCGCACCTTACCGGAACAGCCTCGGCGCGAAATCGTTTAGATCCCGGCGCCACGTCTGCCATTCGTGCGACGTGCCGGGCGATTCATAAAACACGTGCTGAATCTTCGCGTCCTCGAGTGAAGTGTGCAGCCGCTCCAATCCATTCTTCATCCGGGCGGGCTCATCGGTGCCCACGCCGATCCACAGCAGGTGCACGCGCTTGGCAAATGCGGCCGGATCCGCGAGTGCGCCATGGAAGTCGGTTTTGGGGTCGAGCTTTCGGTCGCCCAGGATCAGCGCCCCCGCGGCGCCGCTGAATCCGCCAATATACGAGAACAAATCGAGATGATCGAACGTGACCTGAAACGTCTGCATGCCTCCCATCGACAGCCCCGCCATCGCGCGGTGATCGCGATCGGGAATCGTCCGGAACGTCTTGTCGATAAACGGAATCAGCGCCTGGGTCATTTCATCTTCAAAGGTCTGGGCGTTGTCCTGCATGGCTTTCATCATCTCCGGCGAGCCGAACGGTTTTCCGGTTAAATCGGGAACCGGCTGTCCCGCGCGCCGGGCATACCCGAATGCCATCACCACGATCATCGGCTTCGTGTTCCCACTCGCCATCAGGTTATCGAGGATGAAATTCGCATGTCCCTGCTTTGTCCACCCGGTCTCGTCTTCGCCGGCGCCGTGCTGAAGGTAGAGTACCGGGTACCGTACCTTGGTCTGCGTATCGTAGTCCGGCGGCGTGTACACCAGCACATGGCGCCAGGTCCCTGTCACTTCCGAGTGGTACCACACTTCGCGCACCTGGCCGTGCGGGACTTCCTCCGCCAGGTAGTAAGTCGATCCCGGCTCCGGCACCTCAACCATGCTGGCGTCCTTGCTTCCGCCGAAGAAGGCGTGGCTGTTGGGATCGCTCACTTCCGCCCCGTCAATGTTGAGCGTGTAGTAGTGCATCCCGGGAGCAAGAGGCGGTGTGGTCACAGTCCAGAACCCGTCCTGTCCCTTCACCATGTCCATCTTGGGGTTGCTCCAGAAGTTCACCTTTACCGAGATCGCGTCCGGCGCCTTCACCCTGATCTGCACCCGGGACTGGCTGTCGACACGCGGGTACTGACTATCCATAACGTTGGTGACCGCGGGCTTGAAATCGCCCGATTCCTGCGCACCACAAACGCTGGCCGCCATCATGGCCAGAATCCCCACTAGTCTCATGTCGTTTCACTCCATTATCCGGCTTGTCACTTGGGGCCGGGAATCGGCTCGGCGACCTGATCGCCGCGTCTATTCGACCAAGCGTATGTTACAGGCAGGGAAGGGAACCTGCAAAATTGCATTTCCCTGCGGATACAGCGATTTATTAGATATCGGGGAAATTTGGAAACCACCCTCGCCGAAGGGGAAGGTCTCCACGTCCGTTTCATCGCACATTGGGGCGTGACTGTGCGGGCTTGACGACAAAGACCAAATTTTTTCGAGGGTACGGCGGGGAAAATGTTACAAGATAGGACATGAACCCGCAACGGCAGCTTCTCACGCCTCGCGAGGCGTCGCGCATGCTTGGCATCAGCTATCCGACCATCAAGAAGTGGATCATCGATGGAAAACTGAAGACGGTTCGGACTCCGGGCGGACACCACAGACTCACCGCGGCAAGTCTTCGCCCGCTTTTGCAGGCAGATGGCATGCGACCTGAAACCGAATCGCGCGAGCGGTATCGCCGTGTCAGCGGCCGCAACCAGCTTGCTGGAAAAGTCGTCAGTGTAAGGATCGAGGGGCTTCTGGCGCAGGTCATCCTGGCTATTGGGGACACCAACGTCACAGCGATTATTACGGCGGAAGCGGCCCGCGAATTGCGCCTCAAGAAGGGCGACACCGCCGCAGCTCTCATAAAGTCAACAGATGTCATGATTGAACGTTTGGATGACGAAATGAGCTAGGGCCTGTCGCGGTGAAAACGTTACTGGTATCTCGCACGTGCAGATGAAAACAATAGGTTGTCATCCTCACCCTGACCCTGAGCTTTGCGAAGGGGAAGGGGAAGGATCCGCTGTGAAAATAGCCTTCACTACCCCCTGAACTCTGTCATCCTGAACGCAGTGAAGGATCCGCGGTTGCTTTTTCATGCTTTC
>DASXXV010000020.1:0-6255 GCA_036502905.1 Occallatibacter sp.
TCTTCGTCTGTCATCCTGAACGAAGGTCGCCGTGGCGAGCGGAGTGAAGGATCTGCATTTGTTCTTTGCGTCACAGCCAGCTTGGTTTCGCGTGGTTATGATAGCGGCATGCATGAGGGATCGTACTGCGCGTACATCATGGCGAGCCGCAGCCGCACCCTTTACATCGGGGTGACCGGCAATCTGCACCAGCGCGTGTTTGAGCACAAATGGAAGGATCGCGGTGGCTTCACAGCGCGTTACAACTGCGATCGCCTCGTGTGGTTCGAGAACTTTCAGTACATCCAGAAAGCGATTGCGCGGGAGAAGGAACTGAAGGGCTGGAGACGCGCAAAGAAGATTGCGCTGATTGACTCGATGAACCCGGCGTGGATGGATTTGAGCCGCGATTGGTACGACTGCGAACCTGCTGATTACCGCAGAGCATTGGACCGGATGAACGCCTGAAAAGCAAATGCGGATCCTTCACTCCGGTCGCCGTGGCAACCTCCGTTCAGGATGACAACGCGTTGGGGCAGCCGACTGTGCGCCGGATGAGGGATTGTGGGGGAGTGATCTCCGATGGGGAAATTTCGGAGGCATCGGTCGACTCGCGGCAACTGCAGATCCTTCCGCTTCCCCTTCGCAAGCTCAGGGTCAGCGTCAGGATGACAGCGTCTTTGGCCAAGACGCGGGGGTGAAGTCTGGCTGATGGGATCGCGCGGCCGCCGATGCGGAAGTATGAACCGAACCGCAGATCCGTTCCTCTTGCTCCGCCGAGCTCAGGAGCAGCGTCGGGACGACCGCCGGTTGCGGAGCCTGCCAAAAGCCCCCTCGCGCTCCCGATGGCAGACACCGCCTGTTCATCGTCCCCTCGACCGGTTATGTTATTCTTCGCCGTTCAGGGCGGTGGAGGGGAAACCCTGCGCCCCAGGGACGCGCGTACCGGATAGCGGCAATTTTTCGCTAACCCATTGTTTGAAAAGAGCATCGGAGAACGAGGGCAGCGTACATGGACATGAGAGACACGCTAGGAGTACTGCTGGCAGGCGGAGCCGGCGAACGGCTCTTCCCGCTGACGCGCGACCGCGCCAAACCGGCCGTTCCCTTCGGCGGACACTACCGCATCATCGACATCACGCTCTCCAACTGCATCAACTCGGGCCTGCGCAAGGTCTTCATCCTCACCCAGTACAAGGCGCTCTCACTGAACCGCCACGTGCGCGAAGGCTGGACGGGAATCGTGGCCCAGGAACTGGGCGAATTCTTCGAGCTGCTGCCCCCCATGCAGCGCACCGGCGCCAACTGGTACATGGGGACCGCCGATGCCGTGTACCAGAACATCTATTCCATCGGCAGCGAGCAGCCCAAGCACATGATTATCCTGTCGGCCGACCACATCTACAAGATGGACTACAGCCGCATGCTGGAGTACCACAAAGAAACCAAAGCCGAGTGCACCCTGGCCACGCTACCCATCTCGCCCGACGAGGTGGCGCGCTTCGGCGTGGTGGAAGTGGGTACCAATGGCGAGGTGATTGGGTTCCTGGAAAAGCCGGCGACCACCACGGTTCGGTCTCCCTTCAATCCCAACACGGTGGATGCCTCCATGGGCATTTACATCTTTAATACCGAGACGCTGCTGAAGGCGCTGATCGCCGACGCCGAGGACCCCGATTCGAAGCACGACTTCGGCCATAACATCCTGCCCAATATGCTGGGCAAGAAAAAGATGATGGCCTACGCATTTGTCGACGAGAACAAGAAGGAAGCGCTTTACTGGCGGGACGTGGGCACGCTGGACGCCTACTACGATGCCAACCAGGACCTCTGCTCGGTGTCGCCGATTTTCAACCTCTACGATCGCAGCTGGCCGATGCGCACGCGCGTCCGCCAGTATCCGCCGGCCAAGTTCGTCTTCGGCGAGCCGGGCCGTACAGGATCGGCGGTGAACTCCGTCATCACCGCCGGCGTCATCATCTCCGGCGCCACCGTATCCAACAGCGTGCTGTCGCAGGATGTGCGCGTGAACTCCTATTCCGACGTGGACTCGAGCGTGATCTTTTCGCACGTGAATATCGGCCGCCATTGCCGCATCCGCCGCGCCATCATCGACCGCGACGTGCACATCCCGGAAGGCACGGTCATCGGCTACGACCAGGTGGAGGACAAGCGCCGGTACTTCGTGACGCCGTCGGGGCTGACCATCGTCACGCGGGATGCTTCGCTGTTTGAGAACCCGGTGGATCCGGACTTCCTGCAGAGGTATTGAAAGCAGGGAACAGGGAACAGTTTTTCGGTCGCCATTTGTGGCCTCATGTGAGGAGCTGCGGGCAAGGCTGCGGGACGAGGGTGTCGTTCTGCTTCGCGACTTCTTTCCCCGGGAGCCGCTGACGTGCCTGCGTGAGGCTGCGCGCGGCTGTTTCGCGGCCATCCAAAGCGGCCGCCCGGTTCGCGAACTCTACCGGTTCAATGTTCATGCCCATTCTGTATCGCTGAGGGCCCTGCTGGACTTCGGGATGGCAAGCGAAGAGGCCTTGACTGCCCCGCTGGCCGCGGCCGGGCTGACCGGCATATTTGAAGACCTGGTAGGCTCCGGGTGGCAGTGCATGCTGGAGCACTCCTGGGCGCGAAAGAAGTTCGCGGCGCGGAATGCCCCTTCCGGGTACCACATCCAGGACTGGCACCAGGACGGAGCGCTGGGAGCGCGATTTCCGCTCCAGCCCGGCGCGGCAGTTCCAGCCACCCGCCTGGCAACCTGCTGGATTCCGATGAATTCCTGTGGCGTGGAGAGCCCCGGCCTGGAGTTCATCCGCAAGCCGCAGCCCGCTCTGCTGCACTTTTCGGAGCTGAACGATGCGGCATTGCGGGGGCGTTTTGGCGCCACGCTATTCTGGGCGCCGGCGCTGGAGTTCGGCGACGGTGTGGTGTTCCGCAACGACATCCTGCACCGGACCCACATCACGGAGGAAATGCGCGGCGACCGGATCAGCGTGGAATACCGCATCTTCCCTGAACACTCGTAGGCTTCACGGAAGCGCAGCCTTCGCCGTGGAAACGCGTTGGAGTGCGTTTGATTCCATCAATCAGGTACCCGCGGCCAGGTACCCGCGAGGAACGAAATTAGTAACTCGCGCACCCCTTCCCGAGTCCAATTCTTCAGATGATCGAGAACCTGACATTGCGAGCGCAGCCTGACGTCGGGGGGTCCGGAGGAAGGCCGGACTCCGAGGGCCTGAGCCGCCGCTTGTTCATCTTCGGCGGAGCGGCGGCGGTGAGCGGCGCGGTGTTTTTCGGACTGCGGCGCACGACCGTAAAGCCGGCGCTGCCGATGCCGGGCGGGCGGGGACGGCGCGTCATTACCGTGACGCGATTTTCGCCCGACGGCGAGCCGGTGGGCCAAACCACGGGCCCGCGCATCGTGCACAGCGATGAGGAATGGCAGCGGCGCCTCGGCCCGGACGTCTACCGGGTGATGCGCCTGGCCGATACCGAGCGGCCGTTCAGCGGAGCCCTGCTGCACGAGAACCGGCGGGGCGTATTCCGCTGCGCGGGCTGCGAACTCGATGTCTTCAGCTCCAAAACGAAGTTCGATTCCGGCACCGGTTGGCCCAGCTTCTGGGAGGCGATCGCCGATGAAAACATCAACGAGCTGCCCGACGGGACGCTGATGGAGGTGCGCACCGCGGTCTCGTGCCGGGTGTGCGACGGGCACCTGGGACATGTGTTTCCGGACGGGCCGCGGCCCACAGGCCTGCGTTTCTGCATCAATTCGCTGGCGCTCAAGTTCGTAGCGATGTAATGGCGCTCCGCCCTGGCGACATTGAACAAGAACGTCGCCAGGGTGAGGCACCCAGCGTGGCTGCGCACTTAGCAGGTGGTGAGCGACCAGCGGGCTTGGAGTTCGACCGAAACGTCGTCAAACCGCAAGCGGCATTTACACCCGCACAGCCAGAATTTCCTTCTCCAGGCGCACGTAGCTGGCTTCCATGCCGTGCTCCATGCCGGTGGCCAGCATCTGGGCTCGGGTGGCGGCGTCGGGCAAGGTCATGCGCATGGTCATCAGGGTGCCGTCGCCGTCCGGCTCGAAGGTGGTTTCGATGTGATTGTCGGGCGTGGGATCGGGCAGATGCATCCGCTCCACGTGGACAATGCGATGCGGCGGGTCGAGCGCGATGCACTCGCCGGTAAGGTAGAAACCCTGGCCCTTGCCGTTGCTCCACTCGTAACGAATCTTGCCACCGGGGCGGGGGTCTAGCTGGCAGACGGGCATGGTCCAGCCTTCCGGGCCCAGCATCCACCTCTGAACCAGAGCCGGGTCCGTGTGGGCGCGGTAAACCGCCTGGGGCGGAGCCGCAAAGTGGCGGGTTACGACTACGTGCCTGTCGCCTTCAGTCTTCAGTGTCAGGTTGCTCATGGGGATTTTTCTCCTTGGAAGTCGGGGTCCCCGGCGACAGGTCTTTGTCGCCGGGGTGATAAGTCGGGGTCCCCGGCGACAGGTCTTTGCCGCCGAGGTGGTTCGGGGATTTCATCTCTGCCAGGAGGTGGTCGAGCCGGTCGTAATTGTTCTCCAGCGCCGTCCGTAGCATTTCCAGCCACTGGTCGATTTCGTCCAGGCCCTGTCTGGCCAGCCGGCAGGGATGCTTTGAGCCCTCCACGCGGCGCAGGATCAGCCCGGCGTTCTCCAGCACCCGCAAGTGCCGGGAAATCGCCGGTTGCGACATCTCGAAAGGCCGGGCCAGTTCCATCACCGTGGTTTCTCCCAGGGCCAGACGGGCCAGAATCGCCCGTCTCGTCGGGTCGGAAAGTGCGGAGAAGGCGGAATCAAGATTTTGCATGGCAGCGATCCGTGATAAACAAATTGTTATATAACTCTTTTGTTATGTCAAGATATTTCTAAGGGCCTGCAGCGGAATCACCCACCCTCCTTGATTCTGGAAGGGTTATATTGTCTTGGTACTTCCTGCCCACCGGGGAGATCCATCCTGCTAACTTACTGGGCCTTCAACGCACTTAAGCCGTTCCCTGTTTCGTGGAGGTAATCGTGAAGCTGCTCACCAAATTCAACCTGGTCCTGGTGGTGGTGTTCGGGCTGGGTCTGTACCTAATCTCTCATTTTGCCTATAACTTCCTGATGGATGACGCGCGGCGGCAAGTGCTGCAGCAGGCGCAGCTGATGGCAACCAGCGCGCAGGCGACGCTGGCCTACACCGACGAGGAGGTAAGCCCGGTGCTAGAAAAGACGCCGCAGCATGATGCCGACTTTCTTCCTCAGACGATTCCGTTTTACGCGGCAAACACGACGTTCAAGCGCCTGCGCTCGGCGTCCTACAAGGATTACGTGATGCGGGAAGCGGCGCTGAATCCCACCAATCTCGATGATCGGGCTACGGAGTGGGAAGTCGACCTGATCACGTATTTCCGCAACAATGCGGGGCAGACGCAGAGGGACGGCACGCGAGACACGCCGACGGGCCCGGTACTGTATTACGCCACGCCGATCGTCGCGGGAGCCGGGTGCCTGAGTTGCCACAGCCTGGCCTCGGTGGCTCCCCGGTCGATGGTCAAGCACTACGGGCGCGAACACGGATTCGGGTGGAAAGCCAATGATGTGGTGGGGGCGCAGATCGTGTCGGTGCCGATGTCGGTCCCCATCCAGATGGCCAACGAAGGCTTCCGCAACCTGCTCATCAGCCTGGGAACCATATTCCTGCTCACCATCCTTCTGATCGATGTGGCGATGTACATGATCGTGATCCGACCGTTGCGGCGCGTCTCCAAAAACGCCGACATCATCAGCAAAGGCGAGATCGATCTGCCTCCGCTGGAGATTAAGGGCAAAGATGAGATTGCAGAGGTGACGGCGTCGTTCAACCGGATGCACACCAGCCTGGTGAAGGCATTCGAGATGCTGAACAGCTGAAATCGGGAAGCTGGGAAATGGGGACGGCGCGCATGGGGCTCCCCGGCTGGTGATAGTCCTTAGGGGCCCTGGGTGGCCATGCGTTGCTTGACGATGCGCAGCCCCTCGAGCGCCTTTTCGCGGGCGGTCGGACAGCCGGCCAGCCGCTGATAGGCGTCCTGGGCGTCCGCCAGTTTCCCCGCGAACATCAGCCGCTCGGCCCGCTGCAGGGAAGGCGGGATCTCGCCCTCGGTGAGATCGCAGGAAGCGGCCGGCCTGGGGGATGTCGGCTCAGCACCTGTCCCCGCATTTCCGGGAGCTCTGGGCTGGCGGGCGGGCTTGCCCCCCGGCTTCTGGTCGCGGGTCCTCTCGGG
>DASXXV010000021.1:0-2454 GCA_036502905.1 Occallatibacter sp.
TCTTTGCGTAAGTGCTATCTCCCGCCCCCCGCTGCCGTCGCCTGCAGCCGTCCCAGGCCCTGGGCTGCCAGGTCGGCGATGGCGCGTGCCAGGGTGACGGATGCATTCAGCGATTCCGGCCTTTCCAGGCGAATGCCCGCCTTGGCGGCATATTCCCGGAACGCGATATCCACGTCATAGAGAATCTCCACGTGATCGCAGAGGAAGCCGATGGGCTGAAGGAGCAGGGCTTTTACACCCTCCGCGGCGATGGAGTCCAGTGTCTCTTCCACCGTGGGGCCGATCCACGGCCCGCCGCTGGCGCCCTGGCTCTGAAAAGCAAACCACCAGCGGGGAATCCCGGGCACACGCGAGGCCACCAGTTCGGCGGTGCGGCGCGCGTCCTCCGCATACGGATCGGCGCCCTCGCCCGGCCATAGCCGCGGCCCGGACGCTTCCTCCGCAGCGGGAGGCTGGATGGTGCGGGTGGGAACGCTGTGCGCCGTGAACAGCACGGGAACCGGCCCCCCGGTATCCGCGGTCAACTTCTCCTGGGCGGCCCGCAGGCGCTCAGCGAACGCCTCGGCCAGCAATGGGTGCGAGGCCCAGCTCTCGGTGAAGTCTATGCGAATGGCGCCCGCTTCCGCCTGCACGGCGCGCCGGTAGAGGCCAACGCTGGTCCGCGAGTTCTGCGGAGCAAGACAGAGGACCGCGGCCTCCTCCACCCCATCGGCCACCATCCTCTTGACGACGTCGGGGATGTAAGGACGCCAGTTCCTCATGCCGATGTAGACCGGAACGGGATCGCCGGCCGCAGCCATCTCCGCTTCCACCAGCCGGCCCTGCTCGCGGGTGATGTCGGTGAGCGGGCTGCGGCCGATGAGCGAATAACGGTGCTGGATCTCCTCCACCACGTGTTGCGGCATGGGCCGGCCGCTGACCACGTTGCGGAGATACTCCGGAATCTGCTCCACCGTCTCGGGTGTGCCATGAGCCAGCAGGAGGATAGCGCGCTTAGCCATTCAGGCCCTCCATGCGAAATTCGCGAACCATGCGCACCACTGCCTGCACGTGCTCCACCGGCGTAGCAGGAACGATGCCGTGGCCGAGATTGAAAATATGGCCGGGTCGGCCGGCAGCCGCGCGCAGAATTCCCTTCACCCTTTGCTCGAGAATTTCAAGCGGGGCAAACAGCGTGATGGGATCCAGGTTGCCCTGCACCGCATGCGCATGGCCCACGGCGCGCCAGCCTTCGTCCAGGGGTTGTCGCCAGTCGAGGCCGATCACGTCCGCGCCCGTAGACGCCATCTCCCCCAGCAGGCCCGCGGTTTCCACCCCGAAATAGATCACGGGCACGCCCATCGCCTGCACCGCACGCACCAGGCGCCGGGACGCTTCGTAGGCGTACTCGCGATAATCGGCCAGCGACAGCGAGCCCACCCAACTATCAAAAATCTGGATGACGTCGGCGCCGGCCTGCACCTGCTGCCTGCAATACTGCTCCAGCACCGTTACGATCTTGTCGAGAAGGGAGCGCCATGCCGCGGAATCGTTGTACATCAGGCGCTTGGTTTCTATGTAATTGCGCGAGCCCCCGCCCTCGATCATGTAGCTGGCCAGCGTGTACGGAGCGCCGCAGAACCCGATGATGCCGAGCCGGTCCTTGAAATGCCCCGCCACTTTCTGGATGGCGCTGGCGACGTAGGTGAGCTGATCCGCGCGGTCGGTGCGAAGCTGCCGAACGTCTTCCGCGCCGCGCACCGGGTGGTGCACCACCGGGCCCTCGCCGGCCTGGAACTCAAAATCCAGCCCCATCGGCTCCAGCGGCAGCAGCAAGTCGGCAAAGATGATGGCGGCGTCCACGCCCAGCTTTTCCGCGGCCGTGATGGTGACCTCGGCGGCCAGATCCGGCTTCTTGCAGATCTCCACCAGCGTATGGTGCTTGCGCACGTCGCGGTATTCCTGCATGTAGCGGCCGGCCTGACGCAGAAACCACACCGGGGTGCGGTCCACGGGGCGGCGCAGGCAGGCACGGATAAACCGGCTCCCATCGAAAACGTTCTCGACGGCCGGGGGGGTCTCTTTCGTTTTCTCCATACGAAGTTGTATTTTACCGGGCGGAATCGATTCGGCTAAGCGCAAACCGCAAGCGCCGGCTTTCTATGAACTCCATCCCCCGCAGGTTTTTATGCTGTGCCAATTCCCTTTCGTTTTTTTCATCCGCCAGCTTTGTCCATGGCCGTACAACTCCCCGCACCAGAAGCCGAAGCAAACCATGACGCAGGCCTTGAGTCTTCTCCAATCGATTTCGCAACGGCGAAATACACGGACAATGCCATTCATCCCATTCGCCAGCGCATCTGGACAACTCCGCAGCCGCCAGCCATCATCCCACATACATAGACGGAAAGCCGTCTTTTCAGATCTCCTCAAGACTTAGCTCCCTCTGCACGTCCTGTCTGATCTCGTGATTCG
>DASXXV010000022.1:0-30260 GCA_036502905.1 Occallatibacter sp.
GCGAGGGTGCGGGCGAGTACGTGTACGCCGCTGCCGATCCACTCCGGGGATGCGTACTCGTCGGGACGGTGGCTTACGCCTCCGCGGCAGGGAATGAAGAGCATCGCCACGGGAGCGATGCGCGCCATGAAGAGGGAATCATGGTATGCCCGACTCACCATTCTTTTGTAAGTTTTGGATGAGGCCTTTGCCGCGTCTTCGAGGGCGGTGAGGATTTCTTCATCGCAGGTGGCGGGCGGATCGGCGTTGACCAACTCCGTGGTAATGGCGACGCCACGGCGGGACGAGACATCGGCGCACGCGGCGCGCAGCTGTTCAATTATGCCGTCGCGACGAGCCGCATCAATATCGCGGATGTCGGTCTCGAGGCGTACGCGGGAGGGGATGCTGTTGACCGCACCGGGGAATACGTCGCAGATGCCCACGGTGGCGACGGTGTCGATGGCGCCGGTCGACCGGGCGGACGATTCGAGGGCGAGGATGAGCTCCGCGGCGGCGGCCAGGGCATCCTTGCGGCCGGGCATGAGACGCGCGCCGGCATGGCCTCCTTCGCCTTCGATGAGAATGCGCATGCTTGCGGGCGCCGCGATGTGGGTCACGAGCCCGAGATCGATGCCTTCCTGTTCAAGGATAGGTCCCTGCTCGATGTGCAACTCAATGAATTTCTGGAAGCGGCCTGGAGATAGGGCGACGGACTCGAGCGTGCCGGTGAATCCGGCGGCGGTGCGGAGTTCTTCGAGGGTGCGGCCGTCTTTATCGCGCAGGGTGCGCGCCTGTTCAGGCGCAAGCACGCCGGCCATCATGCGGCTGCCCAGGCAGCCGATGCCGAAGCGGGTGGGCTCCTCGGCGGTGAAGATGACGAGCTCAATGGAACGGCGGGGCTGGAAGCCGAGTGTTTTCAGGACGCGGATGGCTTCGAGGGCGCCGAGAACCCCGACGCAGCCGTCATAAAGCCCCGCGTTGGGGATGGCATCGATGTGGGAGCCGGTGGCGATGGGAGCGAGGCCGGGCTGGCTGCCTTCCCAGCGCGCAAAGGTATTGCCAACCGGGTCTTCGCGGATGTCCAGTCCGGCCGCGGTGCACAGTTCCTTCACATAAGCGCGGGCCCGCTGGTCGGCTTGGCTGAAGACCACGCGCGTGACCACCGGCGGCTCGGCCGCGGAGATCTGCGCGAGGGTTTGCAACTCGGCGATCAGGGCATCGATGCTCAATTGGGGACGTACCGCGGTCATAGGCTGAGGCTCCCCAGGACCGGGTTTCCTGCCGACGGGCTTTTGTCGACTGGTTGGAGGGGATGGCGGCGCCAATCCTTGTAGATGAGGTATTTCGCAGGCTGCTTGCCGATGGCGGCGAACCACTGGGGGCAGTAGGGCGCCATCCAGATGAAGTCGCCGGCCTGCACCGGATACCACGAGTCGCCCAGGCGGTAGATGCCGCTGCCCTCGAGCATGAGCAGGCCGTGCTCCATGACGTGGATTTCCACCATGCTGAGGGCGGCGCCAGGATCGTAGGTCATGGTGTTCACGGCGAAGTCGCAGGCGGGCGCGTCGGGCATGAGAGAGCGAACACGGAGAGCCGGATCGCCCATGAGGTTGACGTCGGCGATGGTGGATTCGCTGCCGATCACGATTTGCGGGGCAGGCACGCCATGGATGGGCTGGCGGGATTTTTCGATCAGTGCGACGCGGGCCTTGCTGGTGGCCTGGATGGTGTGCGGAGTGGTTTCGGGCAAATAGGCAAAGCCGCGGGGGCCGAGCAAGTGATCGCCGCCATCGGTTCGCAAGAGCAATTCGCCACCGAGAACGTAGAGGAATCGCTGCGCGGGCGCGGGGCCGAGTGTACCGCCGGTTGCGAACTCGGCGGTCATCTGGGTGAAGGCTGCGCCGAGTTGCGGAGCCGCGTGGATGATGAACTCCACGCCGTCTGCGCCGGGAAGGGGCGTGCGCACGAAGGTGTCGGGGGTCTGCAACAGGTGATCGGGCTTCAGACTGCTTCGGGTGGATCCGAGGTGGTGCACGCTGGCCTCGCAGGGAGGGGAATGGTTGCGGCGCGTGCGTCGATTCTAGCGCGCCCATGCGTGGCGTGGAGGATCAATAGGGCACCTTGATGGGCGAAGCTTTCCAGGCCTCGAAGCTGGCGCGCGCTTCTTCGGGGAGCATCTGGCGGACGGGAAGAGCCCGGAACTGCGGATCCTTGTGAAATTCGGCATAGAGAAACGCGTCATCGAATCCCGCTTGCGCGGCATCGGCGGCGGAACAGCCATAGTAGACGACGTCCAGGCGCGCCCAATACGAAGCCGCCAGGCACATGGGGCAGGGTTCGCAGCTGGTATAGAGTTCGCAGCCGTCGAGTACGAATGTGCCAAGCGCGCGGCAGGCCGCGCGGATCGCAGTGACCTCGGCATGCGCCGTCGGGTCATAGGTAGCGGTTACCGCGTTTGCGCCTTCACCCACGATGCGGCCGCCGCGCACGATCACGGCGCCGAAGGGCCCGCCCTTGCCGCCCAGGACATTCCCGGTGGCGAGGGCGACGGCGCGGCGCAGGAATTGCGGGTCTGGTGCGGAACGCACGTTCAACTTGCTCAACTCCTCCCCCAGCGGCGAAAGTAAACACAGTATGGCATACGCGTTTCGTTCCACCCGCGTGGTTACTCCTCGAGGGCTTGCTCCTGCGACCCTGCTGGTGGAGCGTGAGCGCATTACGGATGTATGCGGATGGGACGAAGTGCCGGCGGTTGCGCGCCTGCACGACTTCGGCGACTACGTGCTGCTTCCCGGCCTGGTGGACACCCACGTGCACATCAATGAGCCGGGCCGGACGGAGTGGGAAGGGTTTGCCACGGCAACGCGCGCCGCGGCCGCGGGCGGCGTAACCACGCTGGTGGACATGCCGCTGAACTGCACGCCGGAGATCGTCAATGTTGCAGCGCTGGAAGGCAAGCGCAAGGCCGCCGGCGGGAAGGCCTGGGTGGATTGGGCTGCGTGGGGAGGCGTGGTTCGCGGCAATGTGGATGCCCTCGCGGGCCTCGCCGCGGCGGGCGTGCCGGGGTTCAAATGCTTCCTGGTGCACTCGGGGATCGAGGGCTTCACCTGGGTGGAGGAGGCGCACCTGAGTGCCGCGCTGACCAGCCTGCAGGGCAGCGGATTGCCGGTGCTGGCGCACGCGGAAATTGCACGGCCGATCGACATTGCCACCGCGGCTCTCAACGGCGGCGGCGCAGACTGGCGCAAGTACTGTACGTACCTGGCGTCGCGCCCGGACGAAGCGGAAGTGGAGGCCATCGCCCTGCTCATCCGGCTGGCGGAGAAGTTTGAATCGCCAATTCACATCGTGCACCTGTCCAGCGCGCAGGCGTTGCCCCTGCTTGCGGAGGCACGGGGAAGGGGAGTTCCGATCACGGTGGAGACCTGCCCGCATTACTTGTGGTTTGCGGCAGAGGATATTGCCGACGGAGCGACGGAATACAAATGCGCGCCGCCCATCCGCGGCGCGGCCAACCGGGAGGCGCTATGGGGCGCGCTGGCGGATGGGATTATCGACATGGTGGCCACCGACCATTCCCCCTGCCCGCCTGCCTTGAAGCGCCGCGATTCCGGCTGCTGGGACCAGGCGTGGGGCGGCATCAGCACCCTGGGACTGGCCCTGCCGGTGATGTGGACGGCAATGGCGCGCCGGGGCCTGGGCTCTGGCGCGGGCGTAGAGCACCTGGCGGAATGGATGGGCGCCACGCCGGCACGCCTTGCGGGCCTGGAGCAGCAGAAGGGCAGCTTCAAGGCGGGCGCCGATGCCGACATGGTGGTCTTCGATCCGGATGCGGAGTGGACCATCAGCGCGGATCAGCTCCACTTCCGCCACAAGCTTTCGCCGTACCTGGGCGCGCAGGTACGGGGGCAGGTGCTGGAAACCTGGCTGCGAGGCGAGCAGGTATACACGCGGTGCGAACCGGCGGCCGGGGAGGATTGCTTTCCCGGGGATGCGCGCGGGCGGGAGTTGAGGCGCTCATGAGGGAGCGGGCCCGGCACGCGATCGCGGAGTGCCTGCACCTGGCGAGCATGACTGAGGAACCGGGGCGGATTACGCGCCGCTTTTTGACGGCACCGGTTCATGAAGTCCATGCCCATCTGCGCCGCAGGATGGTGGCCCTGGGAATGGACGTCCGCGTGGACGCCATCGGCAACATGCGCGGCCTGTGGACCCCGCCAAATGCCGGCCGGCGCCGCCTGATTCTGGGCTCGCATATCGATACCGTTCCCGATGCCGGCGCCTTTGACGGAGTGCTCGGCGTGGCGGTCGCGCTCGAGTTGGTCCGGCTGGCACAGGAAGACCTTCTGCCGCTGGCCATCGAGGTGATCGCCTTTTCGGACGAAGAGGGGGTGCGGTTTGTTCCTTTCCTCGGCAGCCGCGTGGTGGCGGGGCGCTTCGATCCGGCCTTGCTCTCGCTGCAGGATGCGGACGGAATTTCGCTGGGGGATGCAATTCGCGCCTTCGGTCTCGATCCCGATGCGATCGACGAGGCCAGAGTCGATCCCGATGCACTGGCGTTTGTCGAAGTTCACATCGAACAGGGGCCAATCCTGGAAGCAGAACAGCGCAGCCTCGGGGTGGTGAGCCGCATCGTCGGGCAGACGCGCCTCAGCGTCGAATTCGCAGGCCAGGCGAATCACGCCGGCACGACGCCGATGCTTCTGCGCCGCGATGCGCTGGCCGGCGCCGCGGAATGGATCGCCGCGGTGGAGGATTTTGCCCGCCGAACGGAAGGGCTGGTGGCGACCGTGGGCACCATCGCACTCGAACCGAACGCCACGAATGTAATTCCCGGCAAGGCGCGCGTGAGTTTGGACATTCGCCACGGTCTCGACGCGGAGCGTGAATCGGCGGTCGAAGGACTCCTCGCCAAGGCCCGGGCTGTCGCGGAGCGCCGCGGCCTGACGCTTGCATGTCCGCGCCGCATGAACGAGCCGGCAGTACCCATGGATGAGCGCCTTACCGCGTACCTTGAGGAGGCGGTTGAGGCCGCCGGTTATGAGGCGCAAACGTTGTCCAGCGGGGCGGGGCACGACGCCATGGTGATGGCCACGCGGCTCCCGGCCGCGATGCTTTTTCTTCGCAGCCCCGGGGGAATCAGCCACCATCCCGCGGAGGCTGTGCGGGAAGAGGATGTGGAGTCGGCCCTGCACGTGGGGCGCAAATTCCTGGCTCGCCTGGCCGCCGAGGCGAATACCTGACCGAGAGGGCCAGGATGTTTATGGAGTTCGCATCACTCGCCGCTGAATGGATTGCTCTCATGCGCCTTGATGGTGGTGGGGTCGCGGGGAGCTTCAGGCGCCTGGTGTTCTTCGGGGTGAGGAGCGGAGGCCGCCGCGGAGGGCTCCACTTTGCCCGTGAAGGTGTTGAAGACGCGCATGGGATCGCCGGGCAGCAAGTGGTGCTCTTCGAACGCCAGCCGGACGCGGCGCTGGAACTCGCGCATGGGAGCGTACTGCTTTTGGGCTTTGGTTTTGAAGACGACGGGGAAGATCAGTTGCGATCCTTTGAGGGCGTCCACGCCGAGGATTTGCGGATCGGCGACGAACAGGTCTTTGAATTCGGGTGCGTTGCGGATATCGGCGGCGATGGATTTGAGGATATCCAGCACCTGGTTGGGATCGGCGGAGAAGTCCACGCTGATGTTGATGGTGGCGACGGAGAAGTCGGCGCTCTGGTTGGCGACGGTAATGATCTGGGAGTTGGGGACCACGTAGAGGGTTCCATCCCCGCCGCGCACCGTAGTTTTGCGCAGCGTCATGGCTTCCACGGTTCCGGTGAGGCCGGCTACCGTGACCACGTCGCCCACGTTGAATTGATCCTCCACCAGGATCAGGGTTCCGTTGAGTACGTCCTTGACGATGTTCTGGGCGGCCAGTCCGATGGCAACTCCGGCGATACCGGCGGTTCCCAGTAGGGGCGCCAGGTTGACTCCGACGGCAGCCAGGAACTGCAAACCGACAATGACAAATATGACGGTCAAGGCGGTGGTGCGGACCACACCTGCCAGGGTCCTGACCTGGGATATACGGAGGGTGCCGGCGGCATGGCGCTCGGCGATGCGGATCATGTTATTGGTTAACAGGCGGAGCACGCGGGCCAGAATCAACGCCACGATCGCAACGATGACGAGGTGGGGTAGTTTCGTGCGCACGAATTCCTGCATGTCGTGGATCCATTCATCCAGCACTTTGCCCAAAAATCGGCCTTCGGCGAAGATGCCGGTGCGGATGGCAAAGAGAACAAAGCTATACATCCCCATATACCTATTTTCCTATCTCATATTGGAGAACGGCGATGATTTCCCTCCCGCTGGCCGGCGAACTGAGGAAAATCGTTCCTTGTTTTGGGACAAGACGGGTTGTCGGAGTGGAGGTAGAATTCAGCTACACGGCATCGGCCAGGGCTTCGCTGGATGGATTTTACCGATGCCGCGCCGTGAAGAACGCACTCAAGAGTAGAGACTTCCCCGTAGCTACGAGTTCTTCACGACTGAGCGCAACAGCAGTTGCGCGTTGCGGGCGGACGCTGTGTCCATCGTTTCCCTGCCGGAAAAGTCATGGGCCGATTGCAGCATTCACGATCCGGAACGGGATTTGCGCCTTTTTTAGATCGCGTTTTGATCTCGATTTTTCTTTTTGACCACTCCTGCCCAAAGCATATCGAGGAGGTCGCAATGCCTTTCCACCCGGTTGGGACGCGTGTCTCCGGAAACATTCCGAAGGCAGGCCGCAGAATCGCTCCCATGCTGATGTTGTGCGTGATGGCCACCGTTGGGTTGACGCTGGGCAGTTTCGCCCAGATGATTCAACCGCCGGCGCGTCCGGTAAAACCCCTCCTGCAGCAGGCAGCCAATCCCCTTTCGGACGCTAACGATCAAATGCTCACGAGGGAAAGGAATATGCAAAGGCGCAATTTCAACGCCGCCAATGCGGAGCGACTGAAGGAACTCATGGAGGCAACAGAGATGCTGCAAACCATGGCGATTTCTCTCCAGGCCGAAGTGGACAAGTCCGGCGACGTATCGCAGAATACGATTCACAAAGCGGAGACAATCGAGAAGCTGGCGCGTGTGGTGAAGGAAAGGATGAAGCTCACGGTGGCGCCGAACTGAGGGCGAGGCGGAGGTACCATAGAGCGCCCGCAAAGGCCGAGGTGATCGAAAACCTGGCCCGGACCGTCAAACATAAGATGAAGCTGACAATGGCCGCTGAAAACCGGGTACTCGAACCAGCATGATTGGTAATGTGTAAGCAAGGAGATTGTTATGTTGCTCCGGAAGAAAGGCAATCGGAAAGACGATCCTTACCCGGCAGCTTCCGCGCCGCTTAGCCGCCGGGAGTCGCTGCGCGGCATGGCCTCAGCGGTGCTACTGGCGGCGTTCGCTGTAAGCTTCCAACTCAATGCGCAGACCACCAATCCGAACAAGCCGATTCTTCTACCGGAGGCCAATCGTCCTCCCGACGCCAACGCGCAGATGACAATGAGGGAGCAAACGGCCAAAAAGGTGAATTTCGATGCCGCCAATGTCGAACGGAAACGGCAGATCGCCGACGACAGCGCGCGCCTTCTGAAACTGGCCGGCGATCTGAAGGCGGAGGTGGACAAGACCAGCAAAGACACGCTCTCGCTGGGAGTAATCCGCAAGGCGGAAGAGATCGAGAAGCTGGCGCACAGCGTCAAAGAAAAAATGAAGCTGACGGTGGGCGGGAATTGAGGAGCGGATGGTGGCGCCTGTAAGGGAGATCCGGTGAGAGCGCGTGTGGAGTTTCGGAAGCCGAGTGGGCGGGGGCTTGCCCTGGGGTGCGTCCTGGGCATGGCATTGCTCCCTGGAATGCCGATAGCCGGCCAATACCCGCAGTTTCCAACGACCAACAGCGGAAGGAACGGGCAGAACTATCCCGACAACTCTGGCCAATTCGGAAAGGATTCAAACAGCCCCGAGAAGAAAAGAATCAAGATGTTGAACGCCGAGCGGCAAAAAGCGCTGGTGTCCGAAACGGAAAAACTGCTCAAACTGGCCAAGGAATTCAACGACGAATTGGCCGCCGCCGATGATTCCGGCAGGCTGAGTGGACAGCAGTTGCGCAAACTGGACGAGATTGGAAAGCTGGCGAAGAGCGTGAAGGAGAAGATGAGCTATAGCGTGGTTGGAGTCCCGGATATCAGTCCGCCATTGACGATCCACCCCGGGATTGAATAGATTCTTTTTCGTTTGATCGCGACCGATACGCCCGCCGCCGCGAGTCGGATTCCAGTTGGTGGAGCGGAGCCGGGAGGGGAGCCGTGATGTTGATAAAATCAAGCCTGGCATTCCCCGAAAGAGGCGGGAACCGCGACAGGGAGTAAGGCACATGGGAATTGCGGTTTCCAGCGCGCAGGCCGGGACATCGGCCCGGCTGGGCGCGGAGGATCTGATCCGGATTTACCGGCTGATGTATCTTTCCCGCCGGATCGACGACCGGGAGATTCTCCTCAAGCGCCAGCAGAAGACGTTTTTCCAGGTTTCGGGAGCCGGACACGAAGGCCTGCAGGTGGGTGCGGCCCTGGCGCTGCGGCCCGGCTACGACTGGTTTTTCCCCTATTATCGGGATCGCGGCCTGTGCCTGGCGTTGGGAGTGACTCCGGTAGAGATGTTTCTGCAGGCGGTGGGAGCAGGCACGGACCCGGCCAGCGGCGGACGCCAGATGCCGACGCACTGGAGCAGCCCCAAACTGAACATTGTGAGCACGTCGTCGTCGACCAGCACGCAGTTGCTGCACGCGGTGGGGTGCGCGGAGGCGGGACGGTACTTCAGCCGCCATCCGGAAGCGGCCGCGAAGGCGGAAGGCGATTACCGGGCCTATCACGACGTCCGATTTCACGGGGACGAGGTGGTGCTGGCGTGCGTGGGCGAAGGGTCGACTTCGCAGGGCGAGTTCTGGGAGGCGCTGAACACGGCGTCCAATCAGAAACTGCCGGTCATCTTCATGGTCGAGGACAACGGCTATGCGATCAGCGTGCCGGTGGAGGTGAACACGCCGGGCGGAAATATTTCGCGGCTGGTGGCGAACTTCCCGAATTTTCATTTTGCCGAGATTGACGGGACGGATGCCGAGGCCAGCCTGCGCGCCTTCCAGGCAGCGGCGGAGCATTGCCGGGCGGGGCACGGCCCGGCATTTGTGCATGGGCACTGCGTGCGGCCGTACTCGCATTCGCTCTCGGATGACGACAAGCTTTACCGCTCGGCGGCGGAGCGCGAAGCTGACGGCATGCGGGATCCGCTTACGCGCATGCAGATGCGCCTGCTGCGCGAGGGAATCCTGAGCGCGGAACAAATCAACGATCTAGAGAAGTCGCTGGACCGGGAGGCATCGGAGGCGGCCGATGAAGCTCTGAAGGCGCCCTTACCGGCGATCTCCGCGATCCCGCAGTATGTGTACTCCGAGGACCTGGATCCGAGCGATCCTCCGTTTGCCAACGAGCAGCCGGCCACTGGCGATGCGGTGAAGCCGGCCAAAGGAGTGGGTCCGCGCACCATGGCCGATCTGATCAACGCCTGCATGCGCGACGAGATGCGGCGCGATCCGCGCATTGTGGTCTACGGCGAAGACGTGGCCGATGCCAGCCGCGAAGAGGCGCTGAACGAGGTGAAGGGGAAAGGCGGCGTGTTCAAGCTGACCGCCGGGCTGCAAACCGAGTTTGGTTCCGAGCGGGTGTTCAACTCGCCGCTGGCGGAGGCGAACATCGTGGGCCGCGCGGTGGGGTACGGGCTGCGCGGGATGAAGCCGGTGGTGGAGATCCAGTTCTTCGACTATATCTGGCCGGCGATGCACCAGATTCGCAATGAGCTGGCGCTGATGCGATGGCGTTCGAACAACGGCTGGGCGGCGCCGGCGGTGGTGCGGGTGCCGATCGGCGGATACCTGACGGGCGGCGCCATTTACCACTCGCAGTCGGGTGAGAGCATCTTCACGCACATTCCGGGGCTGCGGGTGGTGTTCCCCTCGAATGCTCTGGACGCCAACGGCCTGCTGCGGACTGCCCTGCGCTGCGATGATCCGGTGCTGTTCCTGGAGCACAAGCGGTTATACCGCGAGACGTACGGCCGGGCTCCGTATCCGGGGCCGGATTTTGCGATTCCCTTCGGCAAGGCGCGCCTGGTGCGGCCGGGCAAGGACATGACCCTGGTGACGTACGGGGCGGTGGTGCCGCGGGCGCTGCAGGCGGCGCAGACAGCGCATCGCGAGCACGGCATCGATGTGGAGATTCTGGACCTGCGCACGCTCAATCCGTATGACTGGGATGCCATTGCCGAGTCGGTGCGTAAGACCAACCGCGTGATGGTGGCGCACGAGGACATGCTGAGTTGGGGCTACGGCGCCGAACTGGCGGCCCGCATTGGGGATGAGCTGTTCGAGGAGCTGGATGCGCCGGTGAAGCGGGTGGGGGCCATGGATACGTTTGTCGCCTATCAGCCGGTGCTGGAGGACGCGATTCTGCCGCAGCCCAGCACGATTCTGAAAGCGATCCGGGACCTGAACGAGTTCTGAGGTGGGGGATGGATCGGTCGCACCTGGTGGTGTCCGCCGGAAATAGCATCCTGTGTTTGCGACCTTGAAACGGCTGTTTCTTCAGACCTGCATTCCCTCGGGGGCTAAAGCCCGCTGATATGGGTGGCTTTATGTACGGGCTGAAGCCCGTACCCTTCAACGCTGAATGCCGTACCCTTCAAAGCTGAAGGCCGTCCCCTTCAACACTGAAGCCCGTACCCTTCAAACACTGAAGCCCGTACCCTTCAAAGCTGAAGGCCGTACCCTTCAACGCTGAAGGCCGTACCCTTCAAAGCTGAAGGCCGTACCCTTCAAAGCTGAAGGCCGTACCCTTCAAAACGGATCAATGACGATCTGTGTGGCGGACACCACTACCATCATCCTTCCGCTGCCTCTTCCACGACTACTTCCGGCCCGGGAAGTATGCCCAGCCGCTGGTAGATGGGACGCATCTCGGAGCGAATTCCTGCCATGCGGGACCAGAACCAGAGTGAGCCCACCATACACGCTACTCCGCTGATGATCACGGTGCGCGGGGCGCCGATGGCGTGTGCCAGGGCGCCTGCCAACAGGCTGCCGAAGGGCGCCATGCCGACGAACGCCATGGTGTAATAGCTCATCACGCGGCCCCGCATCTTCTCGTCCACCAGCGTTTGCAGGATGGTGTTGCTGGCGGTCAGTCCCTGCATCATGCCGAAGCCGGTAACCAGCATCATCGGCAACGACAGCCACAGATTCCTCGACAATCCAAAGCTGATGAGGCCGACGCCGAAGATGGCGGCGGCAAAAGGAATCATCTTCAGGAGCCCGCGCACGGACTTGCGCACCACGAGGCTGAGCGCGGAGGCCAGCGATCCCACGCCGACGGCACCCATCAGGAAGCCCAGGGTGTGCGGGCCTCCGTGCAGCACCTGCGCGGCAAATACAGGCATCAGCACCATGAAGGGCCAGCCCATGAGGCTCAACACTGAGAACAGGAGCAGAATGGTGCGGATGGGCACCGACTCTGCAACGTAGACCCATCCCTGTCGAAGCTGCTCGAGCATGGTTGCGCCCTGGGAGTGCGGCGCCTCGTGCGCGACGCGCATCATCAGCAGCGAGGCGATGACCGCGATGTAGCTGACGCCATCCACCAGGAAACACCAGCCCTCGTTGGTGGCCGCGATCAGCAGCCCGGCGAGCGAGGGACCGATGAGGCGGGCGGCGTTGACCATGGAGGAGTTGATGGCAATGGCATTGGAAAGATCCTCGCGGTTTTCGACCATGCGGATCATGAACGACTGCCGGCCGGGCATGTCGAATGCGTTGATCACGCCCTGCATCGCGCTCAGAGCCAGCACCTCGCCGATGGTGATGCGATGGGAAAGCGTAAGCCAGGCGAGCGCCAGGGACTGCACCATGGCCAGCGTCTGGGTCCAGACGAGCACCTTGCGCCGGTCGATGCGATCGACGATCACGCCGGCAATGGGCGCCAGCAGAAAGGTGGGAATCTGTCCGGCGAAACCGACCGTGCCCAGCAGCAGCGACGACCTGGTCAGGCGATACACCAGCCACGAGGTGGCCACGCGGGTCATCCAGGTGCCGATGAGAGAAATGCTCTGGCCGCCGAAAAAGAGGCGGAAATTGCGGTGGCGCAGCGCGCGCCAGGCATGCGACAGGCCTGCGTCCGGTTGCGCAGCACTCGCCGGCGCGAATGAATTTTCTTCCGGGGCCATGCCTTGCCTTTAGATGCTTAGTGCTCCTGAACGGCGCGCAGCTACTTGGCTACAGTGAACTTCACGATGGTGTTCTGATCGACGCGCGCGCCGGCCGGCGGCTGTTGGTCAACCACCGAGCCGGGAACCACGGGAGGTTTGGGAGCCGTGTTCGAGCCGCCCACGTCCGGCACTTGTACATCGACAAAGGTTGGTGTCGATCCTTTCAGCCCAACGCGCTGCAATTGGGCCTGTGCGGCCACGATGGGGACGCCGCTGAAATCGGGCATGACGAAACCATCGGGCGTCTCTTCCACGGGCGCGGCGACCAGCAGGTTGATGCTCGGGCCGGCGATTCCCTGGGCGTGTGCCGGCGGGTCCTGGGCGAGCACCACGCCCTCGGGCGCCCGGGCGAAGGGCAGACGCGCGGTCGCGCCCACGGCCAGTCCCACACGCCGCAGCTTGAGCGCGGCCATGCGCTCATCGACGCCGACTGTGTCCGGCACTTCCACTTTCTGCGGTCCCAGGCTCTCGGCCACGCGGACGCGCCATTCACGGCGCACTACGGTGCCGGCCGGAGGCGACTGGGTAAGGATATGTCCCGGCGCCACGTCGGAGGAGTAATAGCGATTGTCGACTTCGAGATTGAGCCCCAGGCCGGTGGTCTGGCTGCGTGCCTCTGCCACGGTCATGCCTTTCAACGACGGCACCTGCACCTCCGCGCCATGAATGGCAAAGTGCATGGTGACGATGGCCGAGCCCAGCCCCGCGGCGATCAGGATCATCATCAGCGAAGCGACCTGGAAGAAATTCATCAGCGGGCGCCGCATCCGGGCCGCCCTCATGGCTCCGGCTCCCCATCGGGATAAACAATCTCGTATTCCACCGGGCACTGCTTTTCCAGCATCAGCGATACGGAACAGTACTTGTGCTTGGACAGCGACACGGCATCCTCCACCGCCTTGCGGCTGAGTTTTCCGCGCACCGCATAGGTAAGCTGGATGTGGGTGAAGACGCGCGGCGGCGCGGGGGCCTGGGTGGCGACGGCGGAAACCCGCAGGCCGGTGAGTTGCTGGCGCTTTTTCTGGAGGATGTTCACCACGTCCACCGATGTACAGCTGCACAGGGCCATCAACACGGCTTCCATGGGGCTGGGCCCGTGGGTATGCGCGGAGTCGCCGTCGAGCAGAATGGTGTTGCCGCTTTCGGTTTTTCCTGCGAAGACTTCGTCGTGCTTCCACTCGCTTTGGGCGATCATCTGTTTTCCCTTTTTTCCCTTTAACGCAGGTTATCCGTTGCCGGTTCGGGGTGAATCGTCACCTTCGACGTTTCCGGGCATTCGATCTTGAAGCGGTCTTCGAGCGCGGTGATCGCCTCGTGCACCCGGTGCATGGGCAGGTCGTCGGGCAGGGTGCAATGGCAGGAGAGTTCGACATGATCTCCCGCTCGCCGCACCGTGATTTCGTGCACGTCAATGATCTCGGGGTAGTGCTTGGCGGCGGCGCGCAGGGCCGCTTCCATGCGCCGATCTTCGCCGACAACTTCTTCCGGCTGCTCGATGGTGGCGGGCTCGCTTTCGATATGGGTGAGCACGGAATCGATCTCCGGCGTCTCGCGCAGGATTTCGGCTTCCATGGTGGTCACGAAGTTATGGGCTTCCAGCAGGGACATGTTCTCGTCCAGTTCCACGTGCTGTTCCACGCGCATGCGGCCGTGATGCGATTGCACGCTCAGCTCGTGGACGGTGACGTTGTTGCGCGCGGCCACGGCGCGCACCCGATCGAAGATGCTGTCGGCCCGGGCGGCGCGCGGAACCGTGTGGATGACCACGTCGGCCTGGGGCAGCGCGCGATGGACGGCCTCGGTGGCCTCGCGCACCACTTCACCGGTGTGTTCGAAGGTGAAGTGCCGCGGAAGGGCGATGGTCAAATCGGCAAAATGCGCCGGGCCGGCGCGGCGCACGCGCGCCTGCTCCACGGCGAGCACGCCCGGAACCCGCTCCACCTGGTTGACCACCTGGCGGCGAATGTCGGCGGAGATCTGGTCCATCAAAACGCCGAGAGTTTCGCGCGTAAGCCGCAAGGTCATGCGCAGAATCATCACCGAGACCACGATGGCAGCCGCGGGATCGGCATGGCGAAGCCAGGGGACATCCATTTGCACGCCCAGCCAGCTGGCGCCCAGGCCGGCCAGCACCGCCAGGGTCGACCAGATATCGGAGGCGAAGTGAAACGCGTCGGTGGCCAGCGCCGGGGAACCGGTCCGTTCCGCAACCATGCGCAGTTGCCGCGAGCGCCACCAATCGACGGCAATGGACCCGAGCAGCACCAGAACCGGCCACAGGGAGTGATGCAATTCGACGTTACGTTTCAGGATGCGGTCGACGGCTTCCCAGATAATCCATGCGCACGACACCACCATCAGGCCGGCTTCCGCCAGGGACGAGATGTTCTCGATCTTGCCGTGGCCGTAGGTGTGGTCTTCGTCGGCGGGCTTGTCGGAGACGCGCACGGAGAAAAACGTCAAGGTAGCGCCGGCCAGGTCGAGGGCCGAATGAGCCGCATCGGAGAGCACGCCCAGCGAGCCGGAGACGATTCCCGCCGCGACCTTGAGCAGGGTCATGGCCGCTGCCGCCAGCATGGAGTGGAGCGCCACCCGCCGCTTTTCAGCGGAGAAGCCGGGGACGGTGGAGACAGCCGAACTCATGGCAATGTTAGAGTACAGGCGCCCGCTTGGCGGTGTACAACCCCGCGATCCCGAAGGTGTACGGCTGCCAGGCGGGCTCGGTATAGCCCGTGGCCCGCATCATTTCCAGCATGGCGGGCGGAGGAGGGAAGCTGCCGACGGACGTGGGCAGATAGTTGTAGGGACCGTCCTTGCCGCAGATCAGCCGGCCGACGGACGGCAGCACGCGGTGGAAGTAGACCGCGTAGGCCCTGCCCATGAGCCCGCCGGGCTGGCTGAATTCGAGAATGCCTAACTGGCCGCCCGGCTTTAGCACGCGATGAAACTCGCGCAGGCCGGCCTGGTAGTTGGCGAGATTGCGAAAGCCGAACGCGGTGACAATCAAATCCAGCGAGGCCGGACGGAGGGGCAGGTGCAGGGCATCGGCCTCCAGTGCTACCGCACCGCGCGCGGCGAATTTCTGCGCTCCGCGGCTGAGCATGGCACGCGCAAAATCGGCCGCGAGAACCGGGCGGGCGTGTCGCGGGCGATGTTTCAGCAGCGCCATCGTCATATCGCCGGTTCCGCAGCAGATGTCGAGAACCGCGGCGTCCGGGTTGGCCAGAATGGTTCGGAATCTGCGCGCCGTCCTCCACCACCACAGGCGGTCCACGTTGGCCGAGAGTATATGGTTCAGCAGATCGTAACGCGGCGCGATGGAATTGAACATTTGCCGTACGGCGTGGGCCGCGCTGGTCTCGTCCTGCTGACTTCCTACCGGTTTGGCTCCCGTGGTGATCATGTCAACGTCCGGAAGAAATCAGAATCGGTTCCGGGGCCGCAAGTTTGTCGGGGGATGGACCCGGGCCCGATTCCTGCGCGAGGGCGGCCTGCGCCAGCATGAATTTCGTCGCGGCTTCCAGTTCGGCGGGCGTCACATCCTCCACCACGGCGGCATCGCCGATGCCCACCGGCAGTACGAACCGGCGGACTTCGCCGATATTCTTTTTGTCCGCGCTGGTGGCCGCCACCAGTTTTGCGGCGCGGAGCTTGAGATGCGGCAGCGGCCCATAGAGATGAATCAGTTTTTCCATGCGCTCCGCCTGGCTGCCGGAGATGGTCCGCCGGCGATGGGCGATGTACAGCGCCGCGATCATGCCCCAGCCGACCGCTTCCCCGTGGAGCAGAACCTTGTATCGCGTGACCTGCTCGATGGCGTGACCGAGAGTGTGGCCGAAATTCAGGATCATGCGCAGGCCGCTTTCGCGCTCGTCCTTGTTGACCACGTCGGCCTTGATGCGAATGGACGCGGCAATCACTTTCTCCAGCGCCCGGGGGTCGCGACGGAGGATGTCGCCCGCGTGTTCCTCCATGTATCGGACCAGGGTGCGATCGCGGATGATGCCAGCCTTTACGGTTTCCATCAAGCCGGCGCGCAACTCTCGATCGGGCAGGGTGCCCAGCACCCCGATGTCGGCAAACACCGCGCGCGGATGATGAAAGCTACCCACCAGGTTCTTGCCTTCCGGCAGGTTGACCCCGGTTTTGCCGCCCACCGACGAATCCACCTGGGAAAGAAACGTGGTAGGGACCTGCACGTAGGGAATGCCGCGCATGAAGGTGGCGGCCGTGAAGCCGCCGACATCGCCCACAATGCCCCCGCCGAACGCGATGAGCATGGAGCCGCGATCGCCCCCGGCGGCCACCATCTGGCGCAGCAACTTCTCCACGCTGGCCATGGTCTTGTGTTGCTCTCCCGGGGCCAGGAAGAGAACAATGGGGGACTCCACGAAGGATGCGCCGAGACTGTTCCCCCAGAGCGCCCAGATCTCCGGCGAAGTAACCACAAACACCCGCCGCGGAAGACGGCCGATTACGCGCTGGATACGCTGGGCCAGCGTGGCGATGAGCCCGGTTCCCGCCACCACGTCGTACCGGGCCGATGGGGTATCTACTCTAATGGTTTGCACGCTCTCTTATCGTAAAGCCCCGCCGCTGGCCGAGTACAACGGGCGACCCGCTTGGGCCCCACTGGGGTCACACTCCGGGAGGCGCGCCGGGTGGCACGAACGAGGGGATGGCGTGACGAAAAAGAATTTCTGTCAGGGGGCCAGGGATCAGAGAGCCGATCAGCTCACCAGGGCGCCATTACAGAAGGTCTGGTAAATTTCGCGCACGGTGGCATAGCACTCGCACGCTTCCTTTTCCAGGCCCACCGGGTCGACGATGTGGATACGGCCGCGGCTATAACGGATGAGCCCCTTGCGCTGCAGGGCGCCCGCTGCCGCGGTTACGGTGGTGCGGCGCGAGCCCAGCATGACCGCGAGAAACTCCTGGGTCAGGTAGAACGTGTCGCATTCGATGCGGTCGCGCACCATCAGGAACCAGCGCGCCAGGCGTTCTTCGGCCTCATGCAGGCGGTTGCAGGCGGCCAGCTGCCCAAAAATAGCACCCTGGCTCTGCACGCTCTGCAGAACGCACTCCCGCAGATCTTCGTTCTCGTGAAACTCTTTTTGCAGGTCCTTGAACGGCATGCGCAGGGCGGTGCCTTCAATCTGCATGAAACATCGCGTGGGGATGCGGGCATTGCCCAGCAGGTGGAAGCACTCGACCAGGCCTTCCTTGCCCCAGATGCCCACTTCGGCGCAGGCGCCGCTCGCCATCGTGCCCACAATGGACGCGATCCCGGAGGTAATGAAATGGGCAAACTTGGGGCCTTCGTCCGGCTCGTAGAGGACTTCCCTGGCGGCCAGGTTCACCGGTCGGGCGCGCGACAGTAAGGAATTTCTGGTTTTCGGGGAAAGGGAGTTCAAAAGGAGATTCGAAGATTGATCTTGCATTTTTATGCCTTCTTGCTTCCGTTTGGGTGATTTGGAAATCGTCGTAAGCGAGATGCAGCCCTGCGAATCCTTGTGGGGGAAATTCTTGCAACATTCACATTCCCCTCAGGGACTTCTGTACAACAAAGAACATAGTCTTTGCAAACTCTTTTTAATACTAGGAGTTTCCCTAGTTTTGTCAGGTACAGGACCGAAATTCCACTTGCGAGGGCGTTATGCTTCCCGCCTGATTACAGCTAAACGCGATAGCTGTTTCCCCGGAGGCCATGGTATGAGCCCGCAAGTCCTGGTGGTGAGCCGCGATGCGATGCTGCTGCAGACGCGCCGACTGATCCTGGGAGCGTTTTTCCAGGCGGAATGCGCCGGGCGAGTCAGAGAAGCCGAGGCGCTGATCGCGACCCGTCGGTACGACTTGATCATCCTTTGTTACACGCTCACGGAATCGGAGCGTCAGGACATCATGGACATGGCTGCGGAGCGGAAGCCTCGTCCCATGATTCTCCTCCTGAGTCCGGTCGGTTCTCCGCCCCCGGAGCCGGAGCAGGGAGATGCGAGGATGACGGAGGCTGGTCCTTATTATCTTTTGAAAAAATCCGCCGAAATGCTGGGCGTGGAGATTCGCGCCAAGGACCATCTGGTGGGGGTCTAGGGCGCGGTCCTGGTCTCGCGGGGCAGGTTCACTCGCCGGGAAGCGAACACTTTTGCCTGTAGCGCGATGGTGATGGCGATACAAATCACCACCACGGCGACGAAGCCGGCCTTTTGTTTCTCCACTCCTTCCTGGTAGAGGAGGGCGTGGGCTGCGGCCAGGACGAAAATCGCGTAATTCCAGCGCTGCAGCTTTTTCCATCCGCGGATTCCAAGTCTGCGCAGGGAAATGTCGTTCGAGGTCGCCAGCAGGGCGATGATCAAAAGCGCGCAGATGGCGCCGGTGTGATTGGCAAACCCGAAGGCATCATGGCGCACGGGAAAGCCGTGGTGATGCTCGGCCGGCCCATACACGTAGTAGAGCCAGGGCCTGCCCCGCAGGTGGACGCACTGCCCGACAGCGGTGTGCAGCAACGCGAGGAATCCCGCCCAGATGCCCAGATCGCGCCGCAGGTCGCTGGATACCGGGTTAGGCTTCTTGCGCAGCCAGTTCCAGGGGCCGATCAGCAAGGTTGCGGCAAGCAGGACCATGGCCGGATACGCGGTGGCAAAGCTGGCCCGGCTGAGCACGTCTGTGTAAGGCCGGGTGGAATACAGGACTGCCACGCTGACAAACGACAGCAGCAATAGCGGAAGGTAGTGGCGCAACAGGCGAGATGGCAGGCGATGGGGGCGAACCGAGACAAGGGAAGGGATGGAGGACAACCGCAATCTCTCTGGAGCAAATCAATCGTGGCACGATGGTTTATTTCACGCGCGACGCTCTTCTGAGCGAATTATAGATGGCGTGGTCGGGGGGGCGAAAGCGGCAATCTCCCGCTGCGGAAGCGTTGTTCCGCGGTGATAGCCTCAACTAGTGATGGTGCCGTGCGAGCAGGCGGATTTCGTGGTGATGGGAGCGGGTGTCGCGGGATTGCGCGCCGCGGTAGAACTGGCCGGATACGGCACCGTGCTGGTGGTCACCAAGGAGGCGCTTGCCGAGTCGAACACCCATTACGCGCAGGGCGGGATCGCGGTGGCGATGGCGGGCCGTGAAGACGTTGCGCTGCATCTGAAAGACACCCTGGCGGCGGGCGATGGATTAGTCTGCCGCAGTGCTGCCGAAGTGCTGGTGTCGGAGGGCCCGCAGCGCGTGGAAGAACTCATCAAGTGGGGTGCGCGCTTCGATCGCGAGAGCGGCGGCCTGCTGCGGACGCGCGAAGCGGCTCATTCCGTTCCCCGCATCCTGCACGCCGACGGCGATGCCACCGGCGCGGAAATCAGCCGCTCGCTGGCCGCGGTGGCGCGAGCCAATCCGGCCATCCGTTTTTGCGAATGGACCACGGTAACAGGGCTGGTGCGGCGCGACTGCTGCGTGGCGGGAGTCCAGCTGCTAGACCGCGAGCGGCGCGCCTGGACTGTGAATGCGCGCGCGGTGCTGATCGCGGCCGGTGGAGCGGGCCAGGTTTACTCCGACACCACCAACCCGGCGGTGGCCACCGGCGACGGAATCGCTCTTGCAGTGGAGGCCGGCGCCGAGCTCGCCGACATGGAGTTCTACCAGTTTCATCCCACGGCTCTCTTTCTAGCCGGGGCGCCGCGCTTTCTGCTATCCGAAGCGCTGCGCGGCGAAGGAGCCTATCTGCGCAACGATCGCGGCGAGCGGTTCATGGAGCGCTATCATTCCGCCCTCGAACTGGCTCCGCGGGACGTGGTGGCGCGCGCCGTGGCTCGCGAAGCCATGAGCGAATCCGGAGGCGACGGCGGGGCTGTCTACCTCGACATGCGCCACATCCGGGGAGTCGATCTGCACAAGCGGTTTCCGGGGATCAGCGCGTTGCTGGCGAAGTATGGGCTCGATCTCCATCGCGACCTGGTTCCGGTGCGGCCGGCAGCCCACTACCTTATGGGCGGCATTCGCACCGATATGGACGGGCGCACCAGCGTGCGCGGGCTCTATGCCGCGGGCGAGGCGGCGTGCACCGGCGTACACGGCGCCAACCGGCTGGCGTCGAACTCACTGCTGGAGGGGCTGGTATTCGGTGCGCGGGCAGCACGGGCCATGCTGGCCGGCGATGCCAGGCCGCCCCTGCCCGCTGCTGAGGCCCATCGATCCGAAACGCTCGATCGATCGCAAGAGGAGCTGGTTGACGACTTCATCGGGGAATTGCAGCAAACCATGTGGAAGCACGCCGGACTGCTGCGCAATGAGGCGTCACTCGGAGAAGGCTGCGCCCGACTGGCGAAATGCGAAAGCGGGATTGAGCGGATCACAGAGGAAGGAAAGACGAGCCGGCGTCTCTGCGAAGCACGCTCCTTGTGCCGGGTTGCCGATGCGATTTTGAAATCGGCGATCGCGCGCACCGAGAGCCGCGGCGCGCATTACCGCAGCGATTATCCGCGCCGCGATGATGAGCACTTCCTCAAGCATTCGGTGCTGGGCCGCGACTCCGAAGTCGTTTTCGAGCCGTGGTGAAAAGCAGCCGACGGCGAAAACACAGAACCAGGGCCTGTTAACACTACCAGGGCGGATGGCGTTGCGAGAGAAAATCGGGTCAGACGAAGCCGAGCCCGAGGGCTGTGGCGGGTCCACTGTTGAGGGCGAGAATGAAGTATGACCCGATTTCCACCCCAGCGACGAAGACCTGTCGCCGGGGACCCCGGATTTTCACCGCAACCCGAAGGGACGGGGCCGGTTTTCCCGATTTCGTTGTCGCTCGTCGTTAACAGACACCCGGTATGCGTCACTCCTCGCTCCTAGAACTCGAAAAAACCGGCGCCCGTCGCCATCGCCCGGGTAGTGTTAACAGGCCCTAGAGGCTTCGGCCGGCGGCAACCGCGGAAGCCCAGGCCCACTGGAAGTTGAAACCGCCCAGGTGCCCGGTGACATCCACGCCTTCGCCGATAAAGAACAGCCCGGGAATGCTTCGCGATTCCATGGTGCGGGCCTGGAGATCGTTGGTGTTCACCCCGCCCGCGGTGACTTCGGCCTTCTCGAATCCTTCTGTGCCCAATGGATGAAACTGCCAATGGCGCAGCCTGTGCTCCAAAGCCTGCAGCGCGGCATTGGACCAGTTGGCTGGCGTGGCCTGTTCGGCGAGAAAGGCGGCCAGCCGCTGCGGCAACACCGCGTGCAGCGCCTGCTTGAGCGCGAGTTCGTCACGACGTCCGCGGGGCTGCAACAGGGGATCGAGAAACTTGGCCGCGCCATCAAACTGGGGGGCGAAATCCACCGTCAGCGGTTCTCCCGCCTGCCAGTAGGACGAAGCCTGCAGGATGGCAGGACCGCTCAGGCCGCGATGCGTGATCAGCATCTTTTCCCGGAATGCCGGGGCCTTTCCGCGGCCGGTGGCTGGCACGGTTGCGCTTACCTCGGTCGAAACTCCCGCCAACTCCGTCCAGCGCGCCTCGTTCCCGCCCAGAATGATCGGCACCAGCGCGGGGCGGGGCTCGACGACGCCCAGCCCGAATTGGCTGGCCGTTTCGTAGGCCAGGCCCGTGGCGCCGAGTTTGGAAATGGAAACGCCGCCGGTGGCAACCACCAGCGCATCCGCGCGGAATTCTCCCGCGGAGGACGAGATGCGGAAGCCTGCACCTTGCTTCTCGACGGCGATGCGCCGGGCGTTGAGAATCACCTCCGCGCGCCCTTCCTCGCACTCGGCGAGCAGCATGTCCAGGATCTGCCGCGAGGAGCGATCGCAAAACAACTGCCCCAGGGTCTTTTCGTGCCAGGCGATGTTATAGCGCTCCACCAACTCGAGGAAGTGGCGGGGCTGATAGAGCGCCAGCGCGGATTTCGCGAAGTGCGGATTGGCGGAGAGAAAACGGTCGGGCGCGCAATGCAGGTTGGTGAAGTTACAACGCCCGCCGCCGGAAATGAGGATTTTGCGCCCCGGCTGCGCATTGTGTTCCAGGACTGCCACACGCCGGCCGCGCCGCCCCGCTACCGCCGCACACATCAGGCCCGCGGCGCCGGCTCCCAACACGATGGCATCGAACTGGCGGACCGCTTCCCTCATTCCGTCCATCCAGAATAGCGGTCTGGGTGCGATGGAATGATCGGCGGGATGCGCCGCGCCGCCGCCTGCACCGGTGCGGCTTGCCGATATAGTGATAGCAGCGCCCGGAAGAAATGGAAGCCGGGCTTCAAATGCATGGCAAAAATGACGAAGATGGTATCCGCGCCGCCGGCCGAAACCCGGCCAGAGGCGCCGCAAAGGGTAAAAGAGACGCCGCTGGAAGCCGTGGCCAGCACCTGCTCGGTGCTGGTGGTGGGCCTCTTCATTCTCACGTTCCTGGGGCAGAATTTCGTGATTCCGTCGGGATCGATGGAGAATACGCTGCTCATCGGCGACCACCTGCTGGTGGACCGCATCACCCTGGCGCCGCCCTCCAGGTGGATGCCGCTGGCGCACTATCGCGAGCCGCGGCGAGGCGACGTGGTGGTGTTCATCCGGCCGGCTCCGGAACCGGAACCGGATGCCGAAGGGAATCCCCAATATCTGATCCTGGTAAAACGGCTGGTGGGCGTGCCCGGAGACCGCATTCATCTCCGGGACGGCGTGGTGTACCTGAATGGTGTGGCCCAGCCCATGCCGAAGGAGGCTCTCGACACGCCCGCGCCTCCCTCGGAGCAGGCGTTCCTGGATGAGTTTCCCGCCGTGATGCCTACGCCATCGGATACTCATGGCGCGGTGGACACGTGGGTGGTGGAATTGCCGAGTCACATCGAGAACGGCGACCTGGTGGTTCCGCCGGGCAAGTACTTCATGATGGGCGATCATCGCCATGGGAGCATGGACTCGCGCTACTGGGGATTTGTCCCGCGGGAGAACATCATGGGCCGCCCGCTGTTCAATTACTGGTCATTCCAGACCCCCGAGGACCAGGAGCAGAAGTCCGGCATCGGCAACGCCGTGGCCTGGATGGGACACGTCGCGATCCATTTTTTCACCGACACTCGCTGGCGCCGCACCTTCAAGCCGGTGCGATAAACCAGCGCCGGCGCCCCATTTCTTCGCGGTTTGATCGGATGGACATGGGGGTGCGCGATCCGGAGCCTGGACCTTCCTCATGTTTCCGGAGCAGATTTGCGCGGTTTGAGTCCCCCCATTACCTTCGGCTTTAACGCTTTCTAAACGGCGACCGATAAAAGGGCTGAAGCCTGAGCTCAGTCTCATGGGCGGTGCTCGCCCGACGATGGGATTGCTCAGGCATGGAAACGGGTGCGTCCCGCTTCCGGAGAGCTGTCGATTGCAAACCAAGAGACCAACGAGAGATGTAGCAGGGAGAAAGACCATGGGCTTTGAACATGGGAGCCTGCCACTTGCCGGCAGACGGTTCCTGATTCTGCTTGCGCTCCTGGGGAGCGCATTTTTTCCGGCATTTGCCGGGCCCCGCAAGATCGCGAAGGACCTGAAGGACGTGGATCCTTCCCGGCCGGTGGAGGTGATCGTGCGCTTCCAGCAGGCGCCCACCGCGAACCTGCATAACAAAGTGCTGAGCCGGGGAGGCACGCTGAACCGCGAGCTGCGCCTGATCCGGAGCGCAGCCTATACCCTTCCCGGGTCGGCCATCGAAGGGCTGGCCGCTGACCCCGCGGTGGAGTACATCGCGCCCAACCGGGCGCTTCATTCCACCCGCAGCAATCCCGGCAATTGGGCCAACGACTATCACATCGATTCGGTGGGTGCGCAGGCAGCATGGGCCCAGGGCCTGGACGGAAGCGGCGTGGGCGTGGCGATTATCGACAGCGGCATCGGAGACAGCCCCGACCTGGTCAAGGACAGGATTGTCTTCAGCTACGATTTCGTGAACCATCACGCGGGGGCCGCGAACGATCAGTACGGGCACGGAACTCACGTTGCCGGCATCATTGCCGGAAGCGGAAAAAGCTCGTTGGGCACGGATTATTCCTATAAGTTCCTGGGCATCGCCGGCGGCGTCAACCTGCTGAACCTGCGGGTGCTGGACGAAAATGGCGCCGGCACGGACGGCGACGTTATCGCCGCCATTCAGAAGGCGATCGCGTTGAAGGACAAGTACAACATCCGCGTGATCAACCTCTCCCTGGGCAGGGATGTCTTCGAGAGCTACGCGCTCGATCCTTTATGCCTGGCCGCCGAGGAAGCCTGGAAAGCGGGCATCGTGGTGGTGGTTGCGGCCGGCAACGAAGGACGCGACAACTCCGCGGGTAATGAAGGCTACGGAACGATTACCGCTCCCGGCAACGATCCCTACGTGATCACGGTGGGGGCCATGAATACGCGGGGCGCGCGCAGTCCTTACGCGGTCATTCCGGCGAGCTACAGTTCCAAAGGGCCGTCGGCCATCGATCACGTGGTGAAGCCGGACCTGGTGGCCCCGGGGAACCTGGTGATTTCGCTTTACAATCCCGGTTTCACCCTGAACCGCGTGAGCCCGTCCAACGAGATCGCCCGTTCGCTGTACAGCAACCATTCCGACGCGACCCCGTCCAACGCGTATTTTGTCCTCAGCGGAACGAGCATGGCGGCGCCTATGGTGAGCGCTACCGCCGCCCTGATGTTGCAGCAGGACGCCACGCTGACGCCCGACCAGGTCAAGGCGCGGTTGATGAAGACCGCATTCAAGGACCTGGTGCCGTATAGTTTCGCCAGTGATCCGCAAACGGGGCAGACTTTCTTTCTCGAGGCGGACGTGTTCACTGTGGGAGCGGGCTACCTGGATATCGAAGCCGCGCTGGCCAACAGTGACCGCATGCGTCCCGTCATCGGCGGCGCCATGTCTCCGCTGGCCGGCGTGGACGGCAGCGGCAACGTGATTCTGTTCGTCAGCGGCGCCAGCGCGATGTGGGGCACGAGCGCCATGTGGGGGACGAGTGCCATGTGGGGCACCAGGAGGATCTCCACCAGCGCGATGTGGGGGACCAGTGCGATGTGGGGGACCAGGACCCTGGGCACGAGCGCCATGTGGGGTACGTCACTGCTGGCCGGCGATGGTGCCGTCTGGGGACGCCAGCCGGTGCATCCTGCAGGCACCGCTATCCCGGCTCTTTCGGCCCTCTCGGCCGGAGCGCTGCAGGACAAGTAAATCCAAGTGCGGCGGCGACTGGAACCTGCACCAGGCGCCGCTGCCAGCCATGGCGGGAAGAACCCGGTGGCCGGCGAAGAATGCAGAACCGCCGGTTGGCAGCTACGATCCGCTCTCCCCGAATCTTTCCCGCACCAGCCCCAGGGCTTCTTCAGGGGTGGTGATTGCACCTTCCAGTTGCGCGTCTTCGATGGCCTGCAGCATGGGCTTGAATTGCGGGCCCGGCGTGTATCCGGCAGCGATCAGGTCCCGTCCGGTGAGCAACGGCCGCGGCCGCACGCTGTCCTGGGGCATGGCTGCATAGCTCTCGCGCACAAAGTTGTAAATGTCGAGATTGGCGTGCGCAGCGAGACAATCCATGCGGTGCAGCGCCAGGTGCTCGGCGAAGTTGTGCAGGCGGAAGAATCGTTTCAGCGTGGACGCCCTCATGCGCGGTGCATCGGCAAAGCGCATGTGATTCTCGACCAGGGAAAGGATCTGGCGGGTTTCGTCGTTGGAGAAGCGGAATCGGCGGCAGATGTCGGCGGCAATAGCCACGCCGACCTCCACATGGCCGTCGAAGCGGATGCGGTCGGGAGCAACGCGAAAGGTGGGCGGCTTGCCCACATCGTGCAGCAGCGCGCCCCACCCCAGCGTCAGTTCGCAGCCCGGCTCGAGCTGCTGGAGCAACATGAGCGTGTGGATCCAAACGTCGCCTTCGGGATGAAACTGCGGCGGCTGTTGCACGCCTTTCATTTTCGCCACCTCGGGCAGCACCTGCACCAGCAGCCCGGTTTCATCCAGCAGTTCGAATGCGCGCCGGGCCCTTCCCTCGGTGAGCATGCGGGTGAGTTCATCGCGCACGCGTTCGCGGCCGACGGCATGGGTGCGCGCCGCCAGCGAGCGCATTGCCGCGGCGGTTTGCGATTCGAGCGAAAAGCCGAAGCGCGCGGCAAAGCGCACGGCGCGCAGAAGGCGAAGCTGATCCTCTTCAAAGCGGCGATGCGGCTCGCCAATGGCGCGGATCACGCCGGCATCGAGGTCGGCAAGGCCGCCGACGTAGTCGAGAACAGCTTCGCGAAGTCCTGCGCGGACAAGGGGCGACGCCTCAGCGGAATCCGAAATTTTGCCCGGATCGAGCAGCAGGCCATTGATGGTGAAATCGCGGCGCTGCACATCCTCACGCGCCGTTTTCGTGTAGCGAACCTCGTCGGGATGGCGGCCGTCGGAGTAGACACCGTCGGAGCGGAAGGTCGCCACCTCGGTTACGCAGCGCTCGGCCACCGCGCCCCCCTCGCAGCCTGTTCCGATTTCGGAAGCCACCAGGACCACTCCGAAATGCGCGCCGACCGCAAAGGTGCGGGGAAACATTTCCAGCACTACGTCGGGCGTGGCGGAGGTAGCCACGTCGTAGTCCACCGGGTGGCGGCTGAGCAGCAGGTCGCGCACGCATCCGCCGGCAAGATAGGCTTCGAATCCGCTGGAGCGCAGCTTGTTCACGATGTTCAGGGCAGCTTCGAACTGGGGCGACATGGGCATCTGCATCTATTTTCACTCGCGTCGCCCGGCGGTGCGGCTCGCTGGGGGCCGTGTGCCGAGCCGCTAAACTGAATGGATGGGCAGCGGCCTCATTCTGGGCATTGAAAGCTCGTGCGACGAAACGGCTGCGGCCGTGGTGGAGCGAGGCGCGCGCACCCTGTCGTCGGTGGTGGCTTCGCAAATTTCGACCCACGCAAGTTATGGCGGGGTAGTTCCGGAACTGGCCAGCCGCGAGCACCTGCGGGCCATCGTTCCGGTGGTGCGGGAAGCGCTGGCCGAAGCCCGGATGAGGTGGGATGATCTAGATGCCATCGCGGTTACTTCCGGGCCCGGACTGGCCGGCGCGCTGCTGGTGGGCATCACCTACGCCAAGGCGCTGGCCTATGCGCGCGGCCTGCCTCTGATTGCGGTGAATCATCTGGAAGGGCACATTCACGCAGTGCTGCTGGAGGAACGGCAATCCTCGCCGGACGGGCAGCGTTCGCGCGAAGAAGAGCCCGCGCTGGCGCTGGTGGTGTCCGGCGGGCATACGCATCTGTATCTGGCGCGGCCGGCGGGGGGGACGTGGATGTATACGCTCGTGGGGCGCACGCTGGATGATGCCGCCGGCGAGGCCTACGACAAGGTGGCCAAACTGCTGGGCCTGGGCTATCCCGGTGGCCCCTGGATCGACGCGCTGGCAAGGTTCGGAGATCCGCACGGGGTGCCGTTTTCGTTTGCGCAGATCAAGCCCAAGGTTCACCTGCAGGGCAAGGCTCCGCGCACCAAGGGCGCGAACAGGGCGCCCATCGCCAGTCTCGATACGCATTTGCTGTTTTCGTTCTCCGGCATCAAGACGGCGGTGCTGCGCTACGTGGAGCTCCACCATATGCGCGAAGAAGCGCGGGGTCGCGTAGCGCGCATGCTGGCCATGGGCCGGCCGCCAAAGATGCGCGAAGATGCACTGGCGCTGTGTCCCCAACCCACGCTCGACCTGATCGCAAGCTTCCAGCATGCGGTGGTGGGCGACCTGATGAAGAAGACATTCGCGGCGGCCGAATCGCTGGGGGCTACCCGCATCCTGGTCACAGGCGGAGTGGCGGCCAATCGCGAACTCCGCTTGCGCTTCACGGAAGAGGCCGGGCGGCGCGGGTTGAACATCGCGTTTCCCACCCTCGCCCTGTCCACGGATAATGCCGCCATGATCGCAGCCGCGGCGTGGCCCCGTTATGTGGCCGGAGAGTTTGCTCCGCCGGAGCTGAGCGCGGATCCGTCGTTGACGCTGGGAAATTGAGGCGCTGCGAATAGACGTAAAGCTTGTCTGCGCCCGGATCGCCTGGTTGTGCCGGAGAACGGGACGGCCACGAAATTCTATCCGGGCGAAGGGCCCTTTTGGTCTGGACGTTCGTTTCACCGGGCTGCTAATCTGAGCGTGCACGCCGAGGGTGCACCCCGTCCGCGGAAAGGGATTATCCCGCCTCTAGCTTTTTGCGCTTCATCAAAACCCACTCTCTTCTTGCCCGGCGAAGCGGATCACGGGCCCAATAAGAAGGAGTGAGTATGTCATCCCTCGAACTTCCCGGTCGCCCCAACCTCGAACATCTCAAGAACCAGGCGCGCACGCTGCTGCGGCAAAGGGCCGCGCAGGATGCTTCCGCAACCGCACGCTTTACCGCCGCAGGCGTTACCTCTCCCGGCCCCAAGCTGGCCGACGCCCTTCACGTCATCGCCCGGGAATACGGCTTCGATACCTGGCCGGCGCTAAAACTGCACATCAGCATCTCCTCCGAAGACCCGTTCGAAGCGCTAACGGCAGCTATCCAGGCCAACAAGGCATCTCTGGTTCGCGATGTCCTCGCTCGTCACCCCTCTCTGAAATCCCGAATCAATGAGCCATTACCGCACTACAGCTTCGACGTTCCTGCCCTCATCGCTGCGGTTCACAGAGAGAACCGGGAGATGATCGACGTGCTGCTCGACGCGGGCGCCAATATCAACGAGCGCACCCGCTGGTGGGCCGGCGGTTTCGGTGTTCTGGATTCCGCTAGTTCGGAGCTTGCTGACTATCTCATTTCCCGCGGGGCGAGCGTCGATATTCACGCGGCCGCACGCCTGGGCAGGATGGACCGTCTCCGCGAACTCCTGGCAGGCGATCCCGGTCTCGTCCATGCCCGCGGGGGCGATGGGCAACTTCCGCTGCACTTCGCAGCCACCCCTGAAATCGCCGCTCTACTGCTCGACCATGGTGCAGACATTGACGCGCGTGACATCGACCACGAGTCCACCGCCGCGCAGTACATGGCCTGCTCGCGGCAGTTCATCGAGTGGCGAGAGCCCTGCCGTCATGACGTGGTGCGCTTCCTTATCTCGCGAGGCGCGCAGACCGATATCGTGATGGCCTCGGCGCTTGGTGATGTTGCCCTCGTGGAGAGAATTCTCAACCACGATCCTGAAACCATTCGTATTACCGTAAGCGAACGCGACTTTCCCAAGCGTGACCCAAAATCCGGAGGCAGCATTTACTTTTTCGGCTTCGGCCTTACCAAGTCGCCGCACATGATCGCGCATCAGTTCGGCCACGCGGCGGCGTTTGAATTGCTCATGCAGCGCAGCCCCGCATGGCTTCGCCTCATCCATGCCGCAGAAATTGGTGAAGAAGCTTACTGCCGACGCATCCTCACCGATCATCCCCAACTGTTTCAGAAGCTTTCCGGCAACGCCGCCCGCCGCATCATCGGAGTGGCGTTACGCAACAACACAAGCGCCATGAAGCTTCTGCTCGAACAAGGCTGGCCCTCCAACGCCGTTCTCGACAATAACCAGACCGCCCTGCACTTCGCGGCCTGGCACGGCAACCTCCCGATGGTTCGCGCTCTGCTCAAGCACAACGCCCCCGTTCAAGTCGTCGAGACGGAGCACGGCGGCAGCCCGCTCGCTTGGGCCCTGCACGGCTCTCTGCACAGTTGGGAACGCGAGCAGGGCGACTACCCCGCCGTCACCCACGCCTTGTTGGCCGCCGGTGCCAGTATCCCTGAGCCGGACCGCCCGCTCGAAGCCGCCGAAGAGGTGCTGGCAGTTATCCGGGAGCACGCCAACAAAAACCCGAAGCAGGCCTAATCCAGGGTGTAGTCAAATGTTATGAGCGCTGCCCGGAGGTCATCCAGATGGAAGGCTTCCGGGGGGACATCTCCCGCTCGCAGATCGGGATAGTCTTTTCGAAATGCACCGGAGCTGAGATAGGAAAGGTTTCTTTCGACGGAGAGATTCTCCATGGCGATCGAAAAATTCCAGTCGTTTTGACCGGGCTTTTT
>DASXXV010000023.1:0-27673 GCA_036502905.1 Occallatibacter sp.
GCACGAGGACGAGGCCTGCCCGTTCGCAACGTCGTCATCGCTCCACAGTTCCGCCGGCACCCGCGGCCCATTCAGCGGCAACGCGCTCATATCGACGGGTGCGCGCATGTACACGGTCATGGACGCCCAGTTTGCGAAGGCGAACTCGTTGGCGAATTTGTCGGCGCGAATACCCACCAGCGCGGTCTCCGGGTCGCGGCTGGCTGCCGGTCCGAACACCTCCCGATAAAATGCATTGGAAATGGACTGAGCATCGAGATTGTGCAGTTCCGCCAGGAACGACAGCACGAATCCCGCCTGCTTGCGATGCAGCGAAAGAGCCGGCGACTCGCCCCATGAGTTCGCCGCTCCCGAACAGCAGCTCCACAGCAGGGCAATGGGCACATTTGCAAAGGTGCCGGCCAGCGCGGTTGAGAACACGTCGCCGATCTCGTTAGTGATGGCGTCGCCATGCTCCTCGAGGTGCAGGATGTCGATGTTGTCGACGTGCGCGCTGGCTTGCCATGCCTGGCTGCCATCCACCACTTCGATCTCCCTCGGCAGACCATCGAGGGATGCGGTGGTCACCTGGTTGGTGTCGCTGCCAACCACCTTCATCAGGCGGAGTGTGTTCCCGGTGGGGGACTCCAGCAGGGAGAATCGATCCCAGCATTGAACCACGGAAAGATCCCCGGCGGCGAGAAACGCACCCGTATCGTCAATCAACGCGGCCCAGGGCAGCAGGTGAAGTTCCGGGCGCGTGGTCTGGACTACAAGGCGCCGCGGTTCTCCTGCGCGTCCCAGGAATTCGCGCAGTGCCGGATTTACCGCGACCAGGCTTTGATAAAGCTGATGGGCAATGCTGCGGATGGAGGCTGCATTGCGGTAGGTCGTGGGGTCGTGGGTTACATTGCAATCCCGCAGCTTGCGATCGAACTGCCGCCACTGTTCGTCATTGATGGGAGAGTGAAAATTCTGGGTTGGGTAGGTGACTCCCTCGATACTCAGGATAACGCCAAAATCGCGCTCCGTGGCGAGCGGAAGACTGCCCTCCGTGGCTCCACTGAACAGCTCAAACTGCACGACTGCAGTCTTCCTGTAGAGATGCATGCGATAACGCTACCACATGCATTTTCCCTGGTTGCTGCATCCGGTCGTTCGTCTTTCTCTGCCCGCAGTGTGGTAGGCTTCTGCCGATACCACCCAGGCCCCATAGCCCTTGTACAACGAGGTTAAGGATGTCACCGCTTGCAAAGAAGAAAGACCCTAGCATCACCTTTCTGAATAAGTTTGGGTACAACGTGATCCGCCTGCCGCGCACCGGCATCGAGCCGCTGGACGTGATCGGGCGCGACCAGTCGATGCAATGGCTGGGACCACTCAGCAAGGTTTGGACCAGCGCCAGCCCTGAGCCCCTGCCCGGGCCGCCTCATCCCGCGGCCGCGGTCAACGGGCAGCGCACGGACGCACTCGAACTTTCGCTTGGCCTGGGCATTCTCGCCAACACGCTCGCAGCTTTTGGAGCGTCCGCGCCCTTGCTCAACACCGCGTTCAAAAACGCCCACGCGGTGCAGTTCACCTACACCAACGTGACCTCCACTTCGATATCGCCCTTCGAAGCCGGAAACTATCTTGCGTCCGGCACCCTGCGAACGGAAAACCCGGTGGTAAAGAACTATTTCGGAAGCGAGAGGGCGAAGGCATACCTGATCGTCGAGGTGCTGAAGGCCAATTCCATCACCGTGACGGCGACCGACTCGCATGGAACCGAGATCGGTCTGAATCTGCCCCAGATCGAGGGGGTAGTTGACGCAAAGATCGGAGTGAAGCCGTCCGACAGTTCGAATTCGACGGTCACCTTCACTGGCCCGGTTCCAGTAACATTCGGCTTTGTGGTGCAGCAGATCGGACGCGAGGGGGATAGCTGGGTCCTGCACGGCGCCGCGCCGTCAGCGGATATTTCATTCGGGGGACCGGGCTTCGGAAGGGGGCCGCAGGCGTCGGCAGCCGCAAGCCCCATGGTTTTCGACACGGGCGAACTTGATTGCCGTCTTGACATGTAGTCTCGGCCTGTTTTGACGAGCGCCGTCTCTCCTTTTACGGCTCATGGTTCTCCGCGCCCAGGTCCGCGTTCACCTATGACTGGTCGTGAAACGGAGGCCATAATCACCAACAGCATTCAGAGGAAAACTGACGCTATGCCGAATCCCGTCCCGCCCTCGACGAATCTCCCCTACCCGCTGCTGGTGAACGCCGCCACGGGAACGGCTGCGCCTCCGGTGCCGCCGGAAAACTTCGCGGCGATGCCGTCGGATCTGGCGGGCGCAGATCAACGCATCGCAGGTTCCACGCATCTTGGCACCGACTGGAGCGTGGACGATGCCAACGAGCTGGCGCTCACAGGCTGGGGCATTATCTTCGCATCGGATGCAGACCCCGCGATCCAGGCGCAGCTTAAGCCCCTGATCGATCTCCGCGAGAAGCAGGTCCAGGGTCAGGCGCCACACAAGGTCTTCTCCGGTGCGGACGGCGTGCAGCCCGGGCAGACCGCCGCTGGCTGGGCCCAGCAGCACGGCGTTTCTCTCACCGCCGCAGTCCATCCTGAACAGGGCGTCCCCTACTACCTTCTGATTGTCGGCTCCCCGGAGCGCATCTCGTTCGAGTTCCAGGCCCTGCTCAAAATGCAATGGGCGGTCGGCCGCCTATACTTCGACGACATAGAAGACTATGGCCGCTATGCCCGGGCCGTTGTGGAGTATGAAAGCGACTCGTTTCAGCCGGTCCAGGCAAAGAACGCGGCCGTGTGGGTGACGCGCAACTACGGCGATCCCGCCACCGCCTTGTTGTCCGGCACCATCGCGGACGATTTCCTTGCGCCGGCGAACCAGCTTGGGGCGCGCAACAAGTTCATGCTCAGCGCATTCGTCAACCAGAAGGCCACCAAAGCGCAGCTCATCGAAATCATGCGCGGCAATGTGCCGGGGGGGCCGCCCGCCGTCATCTTTACCGGATCGCATGGCTGTGAGTACGATTCGAGGGATCCGGTCAATCAGCGTCAGAAGCTGGGGTCTCTGATTTCGCAGGAGTGGAACCCCGACTCGCCGGTTGACGCCAGTTGCCAAATCTGCGCAGACGATATTCCGGCGGATGCAAAACTGCAGGGAACCATGGGATTCCTGTTTGCCTGCTACAGCGGCGGCTGTCCCGCGCAAAACAGCTACTATTTCAACGCCGACGGTTCGCCGATAAATTTTGCCCCTGCGCCTTTTGTTGCGCGCCTTCCCCAGGCGTTGCTGAGCCATGGAATGCTGGCCGTGATCGCTCACATCGACCTGGCGTTTCCCTCCGCATTCATAGACGTGGCCGGAACGCCGCAGCCGCAAGCAGTGCGCACGCCCCTCGAATGGCTGATGCGTGGCAGGCGCACCGGTTATGCGGCCGACTCCCTCAGCGTTCTGTGGAGCTCGACATCCTCGCAACTGGCGCTGGAGCAGGCCAAGGCGGCTCCGCTGGCCGCTGCCGGGACAAACGCTCCTGGCGCATCCAAAGTTCTGGCTCCGTCACCCCGGATCGTGCAGATGACCATCGCTCGCGACGACGCCCGCAACTATATCGTTCTGGGCGATCCCGCGACGCAACTGCGCATCGACAAGCTCAAATAAGCAATGCGGTGCCCGCCGGGGGCGCCGCATCTCCCGCGTGATTCAAGGCGAAACAAGAAAGCTCAATGTCCGCTGTTCATGGTTTCACTGCCGCCGGAGAATGGTGGCGGGTCCGCGGGCATGGCCATCTCCAGGCGCAGAACACTCGAAGACTGCCCCGGGAAGTTTGATGGTCCTGCCTTGGGATCTGCGCCGAAGAAGGCGCTGTAGGCTCCGGGCTTCGACGACGAGAATGTGAACTCGGCCTTGTGACCGGAACCGATTGCCAGCGGGCTCGCCGGCTTTGGCGAGAGAACCGTGTCCGCCTCTGGAGAGAAGAATGCGTAAACCGCACTGCCATCGCTGGTGGAAAATGAAACGGCATCGCCGGCCACCACGGGGACTGAATCCGTACTGGGAACGTAGGTCCCGCGCCTGTTGATAAGTGTCACTTCGGTTCGTGTCATGACGGCAAAGTAATATATTTCGATTTGCGAGTCTACTTCTTTTTTGCTTTCTCTTCGTGGAGCTTCGCCGCAAATGCCGGATCGGCGCGAAGAGACGCAAGTTCCGGATTCTTCTCAAACTCGTAAACCCGGTATCCATGCGCGACCGCTGACGCAATCAATGGAATTGCTTTCTCGCGCTGTCCCAGTGCTTCATAGGTTTCGCCGGCCTTGTATTGCACGGTGGGATTGGCAGGATCCAGCGCGAGCGCCTGTCGCGCCAGGACCTGACTCTTTTCGGAGTTGCCGGCGTCCGCATAGTCCTGCGCCAGGCCTGCCAGGAACACCGGATCCTTTTTGCCTTTTGCGTGCTCCGCCTCTTCGAGTTGAATGGCCTGGCGGAAAGCTTCAGTCGCAAGTTGAGGCTTGTTTCCGCTCCATCTGTAGGCTGCTCCGAGATCTGACCATGCGTCGTAATTGTTGCGATTCATATCGATGGCTTTCTTTTCCAGCATGGCGGAGTCGTCATATTTTCCCTGTAACAGAAGAACCGATCCAAGCGCCGCATACTTGCTGTCCGTGGGATCCAGCTTGATGGAATGTTCCAGGTCCTTCTGTGCTTCATTCACCTGGTTGGATTGCATGTGCGCGATGCTGAGGTCAAAATATGCGACTGCATTATCGTCAGCCAGCCTGATTCCCTCCTGAAGTTGCTGGATGGAGTTCGCGACATTGCCCTGCCCGAACTCTGCGACTCCCAGCGAAACGGGCCATCGCCAGTCTTCGGGGGCAAAATCCTTGGCCTTCTGGTATTCGGCAATGGCTGCCGCCCCTTTGCCCTGCGCCTCATAAACTTCTGCCAGCGCGCCGTGGGCCTCGGCGCTGCGCGGTTCCTTATCCAAGGCGGTCGTAACCAATTGCATTGCCATCTCAGTCTTGCCCTGATAGGCGGCAATGCGCGACAGGGTGATGTACGGCACGGCCAGGTCCGGATTGAGATTGCGGGCGCGATCCGACTCCGCTGCAGCCTTCTCCAGCAGACCTTGGTCGTGACTGTACTTATATTGAATGAAATGCGCGGCGCCGAGTTCCGCCTCGGCCAGCGCATTATCGTGATCGCCTTGGAGGATGGCGTCGAATGCCGTTACCGCTGCGGCGACGTTTGTCTCTTTGTAGGAGTGCAAAAACAAGTCTTGCGCTTTCTGGAATTGATCGAGACTTCCCGCCCCGACGGCCGGCTTACCATCTGCCGTCACGTGCGCCTGGCTGGCGCGCCGCCCATACCAGATCAAGCAGCCCGCCACCAGAACCATCGTTGCCAGGAGGGTTGCGAAGATCCACTTGCTTCCGGTCTTGGCCGCCGGCCGCGGCTGCGGCGCAACCGAAATCTCTGCCGGCGCGGGCGTTCCCAGAGATTCGGCCAGCGCATTGGCCAATTGCCCGGCGCTCTGGAACCGCTTGGCGGGATCCATCTCCATGGCCGTGCTCACGGTGCGCAGCAGGGATTCGGGTAGATCGGGCCGGAGGTCCATTAACGGCTTGCGCTTCGAAAACGCCTCCCGGGCCCCATCTGGATTCAGCCCGCCAAGGCGCACCGGATAATGGCCGGCAACCAGGAAGTAGAGCAGCACCCCCATCGCGTACATATCGGTGGCCACCGTGCTCTTACCGCCCTGGAACAGTTCCGGCGCCATGTAGTTGGGCGTGCCTGCGATGTTGGTTTGGCGCTGCTCCAGCGCACTCAGGCCGAAATCCATGAGGAGAATGCGTCCGCCCTCTTCACGCATTACGTTTTCGGCCTTGATATCGCGATGCAGAAGTCCGGCGCGATGAACCGCACTCAGCGCGCGTGCCACATCGAGCCCGATCAGGGCGGCCTCGCGCGCACCGAATGTGCCCTGTTCGCCAACCAGCACGGAGAGGGTTTTGCCGCGCACGAAGTCGGTCCAGAAACCTACGCGACCGTCGTGCCGGTCGATACCGTACACCGGAACAATGTTGGGATGGCGTACGGAAGCGAGAGCCCGCGCCTCGCGCAGCATGGCTTCATATTCGGCTTCGCCGGAAACAGCACCCGGCAACAGCAGTTTCAGCGCAACTTCGCGCTGAAGGTGAGGATCCCAGGCCCGGTACACCTCGCCGAAACCGCCGTGTCCCACGCGCGCCAGCAATGTAAAGCTGCCCCATGCCGCGGCGGCCGCGTGCGCCGGCACTGGGGTGCTGGCGCGGCCGCCCTGTATGGTTGAGCTCAGTCCGATCGGAATGGTTGGATCTTCATTCATTGCAGGTGAAACCTGCTAGCGCGCGACTCATCGCCCCCGCCGTGAATCGCTGCCACTGCCCGCCCTTAGAAGGCAAGTCGTATCCTGCCCGGCAAGCCGGTGGTACTATCCTATACACAAACTGATGGATCTGCGTAACCTGCAACAACTTGCCCAGAGCACCGCACAAGCCGATGGCCGAGCGACAGAGTTCGAATCGCCGAGCCCAATTCGGCACCGAACATCTGGCCCGCTTTCTTCGCCAGCCCAACACCGTGGAGGCTCTGTTCGCGGCTCTCGATCAGTTCTGCGTCGCGACCCGGCCGCGGGATGATCAGACAATCCTCACCGTCGACCGCATCTGAGATTTGCGCTCCGCACGCTCGAGATGCCCATGTTTTATACCTGGAGCAGGTCGAAGAACGCGCTATGAAGCGAAGCCGACTTAGCAGCTCAAAGGGCACAAACCGCTCCTATCTTTGTCATTTGTCATTGATAACCCCGATCCCCTCCTGTTATGAATAGGTTTCGCGCTAAACTTCAAAGGCGCCCTGGGTTGTTTCGGAACCGTTGGTGGTGGATGTGCGTCGAGGTCCGCGTGCACCAAGGTAATTCAGAGATTGCGTGCCCGCGGTCACATACGGCAGTTACGCCTTGGTTGAACACTCCTGTTTAAGCACTCGAAAAATTTGGTCCAGTGAATCGGCCGCTCCGGTGCGTGCGGGGAGGGGGTCGATTCCGTGTTCGGCGAGGGTGTCACCTTTTGACCCGCTGATACTTCGCGAGGTGATGCCGATAGGCTCCGTATGGGTTTTCGGAAAGTCTTGGTTGTTTTCTGCCTACTGGCGGCTCTTGCCGCCAGCGGGAAAGGTGTGCGCGCTCAGGCCAACGTTATCGAAAACCAGACCAACTACGTTTATGCGGATGCGAAAGTTGGCTCTGACTCGAACTCGGGCGCACTGGCAGCACCGTACAAAACTATTCAGGCTGCCATCAACAAGGCGGGTGCCCTGAACCAGCAGGGCATCGGCGTCAAAGTGATTGTGAATGCCGGCGTGTACCGCGAAGCCGTCAGTATCGGCAGTTACAAGAGCACCAGCGCAACCCTGACCATCCAGGCAGCGGTCGCGGGGACCGCCATCATCTCCGGATCGAATATCGTCACCGGCTGGACCCCGCAAAGCTCGACGACCTGGCAGGCTCCCTTCAGCGACTCTGCGGGATTTTGTCCTATTCCTTCAGGCTGGCCCACCACCTATGCGCCCATCATTCAGCGCACAGAGATGGTGTTTGTCAACGGCACGCCACTTTCCCAGGTTATGTCATTCAGTGACCTGAAGCCGGGCACCTTCTTTTTCAGTGACGCCTACCAGATGCTGCACATCACGCCTCCGGCGGGCACGAATATGAGTACCGCCGTGGTGGAGGCCGCGATTCGGCCCACCACGCTGACCATGGCGGGTCGTACCAACGTGGTTCTGCGCGGCCTCGTTTTCCGGCATGCCGCCAATTGCCTGAATTCGAGCGGAGTCAGCATCTACGGCAGTTCCAACGTGCTTCTCGATTCTGTGCAGGCCCTCTGGAATAACTGGGGCGGGCTGGGCGTCTATACCTCCAGTAATTTCACCGTGCAGAACTCCGTAGCCAGTTACAACGGAGGCGCGGGGATTCTGGGCGATCAAGATAGCAACGCGCTCTATAACTTTAATGAAAGCGATTACAACAACTGGCGCGGGGCGCAGGGAGCTCTTTACGACTGGGCGATGGGCGGCGCCAAGCTGTTCCAGATGCGCGACACCACCGTGCAGAACCATTTCTCTTACAACAACCAGGGCGAAGGACTGTGGTTTGACACCGACAATCAGAACATCACAGTAAAAAATGCAACCCTGGCCGGCAACGTGATGGCGGGCCTGCAGATCGAGCGCGACGAAGGCCCCATCTCCATTCAGAACAGCCATTTTTGTTCCAATGGCCAGGGAGTCAATGTCTTCACCAGCCCCAGGCTGACCATCAGCAACAACACGTTCTATAACAACGGTGGCACCAACAAATACCAGGCGGAGATCTTTATCGCCGGCCAGGCCGGCGGCAAGATCATCAACGACTACATCACCGGTCAGGCCTATAACTTGTTCACCACCGGCATGGTGCTCAGCGGAAATACCTTCCAGAATGCGTCATCCGGACAACTGGTGTTCGGAACCTATCTCAGCGGAACGGACTGGACGCAGTTTGCGAGTACCCTCAATGCCAGCAAGAACACCTGGTACGATCCGGCCACCGCGACCTCATTCAAAATCGGGAACAACAAGATCGTGAATCTGGCCGGCTGGCAGAGCGCAGTGCAGACGGACTACAGTTCCGTATGGCAGCTTGCGGCTACGTCTCCCGCCACCTATTGCACCGTGCCGATACCGTCCATGTCCGATTTTCGCGTGACGGTCGACTCTAACGCATACACGATGTCGGCAGCCACGGCGGTCGCGACGGCGCGCGTCGTCTCGTTTGGGTATGGAACGGTGAACCTCCAGATCTCGGGCCTCCCCAGCGGCGTCACCGCCAGCCTCAGCCAGGGCAGCCTGGTCAACGGCTCCGTCAGCATCACCTTCAAAGCCTCATCATCTGCAAAGACCCAGACGATTCCTGTGACACTCTGGGCCATCAGCGGCTCGCGCGTCCACAACGTGACTTTCTATCTCAGCGTGAGTGCAAAGTAGATCTTGGGGTGACCGCGTACCGCGGCGCGTGGACCACTGCTAAATACACAGAGGCCCGCGGAGCATCAGCCTCCGCAAGCCTCTGGTTTGCAAGCATGCTATCCTGTCGCGTGTTTACTGGTTTATTCCGTCCTTGACGAAACATCCATCGCCCCGAATGCGATGCCCGTTGCCTTCAGAAAATCGGTGGGGGGAATGCCACCGGCAAAGATCCACACGTAATCGTTTTGCAGTTCGCGGATGCTCCCGCCCACGTCAATGAGCACACTCCCGTTGCGAAACTCCGTCGGCATGGAGTTGAACAGCACCTCGAGTTTCCTGCCCTTGATGTGTTCCTCGATGCGCTTCGTATTGCGGTCTTTCAGGCGGCTGAACTCGCCGCGCCGGTACGACATGGTGACCTTATTGCCCGGCTGATGGGCCAGGCCCATAGCCGCTTCCACGGCGCTGTCGCCGCCTCCCACCACCAGGATATGGTTGTTGGTGTAATGGTCGGCCTCGATCAGCCGGTACAGCACATGGGGCAGTTCCTCGCCCGTCACACCAAGCTTGCGCGGCGTGCCCGCACGCCCCAGGGCCATCACCACCGACCGGGACCGGTAGGTTCCGCTGCAGGTCTTCACGCTGAAGATTCCGTCGTCTTCTCGTTTGATCGTATCCACGCACATGCCGGTTTTGATATTGAGATCGGCGCGCGACATTACCTTCTCCCAAAGCCCAAGAAGCTCTTCCTTGCTCAGTTGGGTCTTGTTGAATTTTCCGTAAAGCGGGAACTCTACCGGACTGGTCATCACCAGCTTCTGGCGCGGATATTTGGATACCGTGCCGCCCACTGATTCGCGTTCCAGGGTCATGTGGGTAATGCCGTTTTGGGTGGCTCGAAGCGAAGCACTGATACCCGCCGGGCCGGCGCCCACGATGATCACATCGATCACATCGGAATGCCCGTTCAGCGAGGGATTGGTTTCGCGCAATTGCGGCAGCCGCGAGGTGATCAGGTCGACACACTCCCGTCCCTGGTTGACCGCATTCTTGATCAGGGCCAGGCCGCCCAGCTCTCCGGCGATGAACAGATTTGGAATGCTGGTTTCGAACTCGGGGGTGAGCGCAGGCATATCGGCGCTGGCGCTGGCCTTGGCCATCACCATGGTGATGGCCCCCACCGGGCACACTTCGGCGCAGATGCTGTGGCCGATGCATTTATGGCCTTTGACGATTGTGGCCTTGCCGTTCAGCAGGCCCAGCACGTCTCCCTCAGGACAGGCATCTACGCAGGTGCCGCACCCGATGCATGATTCGAGATTGATGTGGGGATGTTGTGCCCTGGGCCCGTCGGAAAAGAGCTTCCCGTGTTCGGCCGCCTCGATCGCGGCCTTTTCACGCTTTCGATGCCCTAGCCAGTACCGGACCACAAAGAACAGAACAATCCCGGCTGCAATCAGCCAGCTATACAGGTTCTCCATTCGTCAGAAATACCCCAATCGAACTGCGTTGACGATGTGAATCACAGCGAGAACCGCGAACGCGTAACTAAACGGGCGGTGAATCACGTGCCACAAGTGAAACACGCGTTCGGCCTGGTCGAGAAACAAGATGCGTTTGGATAATGAAGCTTTCTTGCGGACCAGGCGAATCACGATCTCGATGTCGTCGTTACCGGTTGAAAACAAGCCGCCCACGGAACGGATGATCTGTCCGGCCGTTGCCGCCTGGCACCGCATTCCTGCGATTTGCAGTGGGCGGCGCAGATCGAGGAAGATCATCTGCCCCAGGGTGACCAGCAGAGAGCTCTTGCGAATCTGTTCGGCCGCCGGCATGGCGAAGATGCGCGCAATTTTCTCCTCCGAGTAGACGGTCTGGCGTTTCAGCGCGTCGGCGAGTGCGTCTTCATTATTCTCCAATTCCTGGAACGATGTTTTGGCGGCGCTCAGCGATTGCGGAATCTGCGCATAAAGGTAACGTCCGGCAATTCCGCTGAGAGCCACCGCCAGCATGATCCAGAAGGCCACGCCGGCAATGTTGTTGAATTTGAAAGACGCGTGAAAGGCAATGATGATGGGCGCACTTACCCCGCAGATGATGTGGAAGTCCATCCAGTGCTTGGCGGTTCCGAAGCGGCCCAGGGCCGGAATGATCTTGCGGAATGCGTACATAAAGATGATAAGGAAAAGCACGGTACCGAGGATGCCGAGATTGATTCCGATTCGACCGCTGGGGCGCAGCAACTCATGCTTGTCAGAAAATGGCCGCAATTCACGCGGAAGCCGGTAGTAGTCAAAACCGTAGAGGGCCACGGCCACGCAAAAAATCAGCGCGGCCATACCTGCAATCCAGACCCGTATCCGGTGTGCCCGTTCCGCAGCCTGGCGGGTGCGGGCGGCAGAAGAAATTACAACAGTCGAGTGAGCCATGATTCCGGGATGCTCCTTAGTTTTTGGGTGCGTCGGAAGATTTGTTGGGACTTGCGGGCGCGGGCGCCGCATTGGGATCCGCCGGGCTCTCTTTTGTGGCTTTGACCTTAACGTCCGGATCCTGGTTCGCTTCCGTCGAGAAGAGTTTGTAATTGTGGAATGTGTGGATATTTCTCCAATGCTGGCGTGGGGTCTCGAGATCCACGACGGCCTTGGCAGGGACCATGAAGTGATCCGAAGCCTTGGGGGAGGGCATGTAATCCACGCGGATTTTGAGCGACTTCATGCCGACGTCGGTCATTTCGCGTTCCAGGCCTGCATCCATGCGAACCACTTGCCCCGAATTCGCCTCCAGCCATGCGGTTCCTTCCAGTTCGAGGGGGAACTCGCGCCCGCGCAACGCCATGGCCGCAGGGCTACGCGCGCCCGGGATGTGGGCGAAGTGCACCGGGATCACGGAATGCCCGTCCAGCGTCTCCTCCGGACCGGCCGTGAATTCGAACGCACTGCGATAGTAGGGATGGAAGACCAGCAGCAGCGTCGAAAACCCGTTGGTCAGCAGGAGTGGCTGATGGGCCGGCTTCTGGGTTCCGACTTCCAGCCGGGACTCCGATAACTGGAAGTCGTAACTGTTTCCCTGCATGTAGAGGAAGTAGTCGTACTGGCTCTTGCTGGATAGCTCCGTGCCGCCGTTTGGCTTCAGCTTTTCCTGCACGACGTCTTCAATGCAATGCAGATCGGCAAGCTTGGTGATGTAGGTCACCACCTGCTTCTGCGCCTGGTCCACAAGATTGACGGGAGTCACCTGCTGCGCGCCGGCCGTGCGCGGCGCTGCCAGGAGAAAGGCAACGGCGACGGCAAACGCAAGAGTGGCGGGTTGGTGAATCCTTCTGGTGTTGCCTGCTGTGATGGCCCACGACGGCAGACGTTGAGTATGCGCGGCTGCGGAAATGAGCCCTCCAGCCCCTGGGGAATGTTGTTTTTGCACGCTGCCTTTTTTTGGCAAAGGGCTAATGCTTCGGCGCATGGGCAGCCATCCTTTCGCGGGAGCGGTTATCGAAACGATAGCCGAAGGTAGCGGTGAACTGGTTGTACGGGTCCGCGCCGCCTCGCTGCGTTGTATAACTACTCTCCAAAAAATATCGCGATCCAAGATTGGTTTCAACCAAAAGGTTCGCAAAGTAATCGCCGGCATCTTTCGATAGCGGGGAAGTGAATGATTGCTTGCCGCCCTGGAGACTAAGCCTGAACCGGTCCCCAAGGTCGCGCGAAATCGATACGGTGCGATAGACACCCGACGCAAACGAACTGTCGAACTTTGAATAGCGGGCATCCACAGTCAGGTCCGTCTTCCAGATGCGCGACATTGACGCACCGTACATGGTGTTCCACGAATCCTTCTTGTCAGACGAAGCACTGCTCCGGCCAACATTGAAGTATCCCGTAACACGAAGAGGCAACTGGACGCGCGAGCCGCCGCTCACACCCTGAAAGAGATATCTATCCAACAGTCCGGTGCCCACAAGTACCACGTCATAGGTGGGGACATCCCGGAAGTAGGTATCCTGCAGCTCGAACTCTATACGTGGGTTCGCCTGAGCACGGAGGGAAAGCAAACTTTGGCCCACGCCGAATTGAATCGTTGGCGAACCCGGGTTCGCCGTCGGCCGATCTATCTGCATTGAATGATACAGGGAAAAGACGTGTTTGAACGACAGATCGTTCTCCGAAAAAAGAAAAGGCCGGTCTAACGACCAGCTAAGTAGTTCTACGCCAGCACCTTCCGTGCTCGAATAGTGAAAACCGTCGAAGTCCCCCCCATGAAAGTTCACGAAGCCGCCTGATAGTTTGCGTTTTGGATTGTAGTTCCACGCGGTGGGGTCCGGGGTCGATCCCATGAAGGCGCCCAGGATGCTGGTGGTGGACATTGACCGGGCAATATAGCCCCCGTCAATCACCTCCAGGCTGCTGGCCCAGGGGAGATACAGACGGCCTAGCCCCGCCGTCCAGTGAGACTGCGGATTCACGTAGGTCAGGCTCATCTGGTAGGTGCGGTTGATCAGGTCCTGGATGGAGGATTGCGCGGGGCCGCTGCTGGTCTGGATCCGGCCGCGCCAGTAGCCGTTCAGGTTCCAGTAGGTGCCCGCGATGCGGGTAACATCCGCGCGCGCCACCATGCCGAACACGGTGGACGTGAAACCGCCGTCCGCCAGGCCGTGAAGGGTGCTGACGTCGAATCCAAAGCGCCCCCGCGCCTGGTTGATCTCCGGCAGGGGCGGATGCGGAATGGCGTCGCGCACCTCCTCGTCCAGCGGATCGCCCTGGCTGAAGCTCACCACCATGGGATACACGCGCGTGTTCCCGATCGCGTTCCTGGCGATCATCTGTTCTACTTCTGTTTCCGGCAGGCTGAGCACATCGCCTGGCACCAGGTCGCGGGTGGTCTCGTCCACCTGGCACACCGCCGAGGAAGATGCGATCGAAACCACTGTGAGCCGGGCTACGACGCCGGGCTGTACGGGGGCATCGTTGTCCCCGGCTTTGGCGGGAGCCTGCTTCAGCACCATCCGGGTGCCTTCCGCCAGGCCTGCGTCGCGGCCTGCATCCACGTACACATTATTCCCGTTCACATACTTCACATGGAATTCGGTGCGCATCGGCGCCGCCGCCGAAGGCGCACCATTGGTATCCGCTTTGGGCTGCTCTGCCGCGTTCCCCAGCGCGGCAGTGATAAGCAGGGAAAACATCAGCAGGCGCATCAACCCTATCCTCCGCCGCCACTCTTGTGGCATGCGTAGCAGTTCACGCTGTTGTAGACGTAGCTGTTGACGCCGGAGTGCCGCTGGTCAGTCGACGTCTTGGCGTGGCAGTTGGTGCAGGTGAAGACCGAGTAATCGGCGGAGTTGGTGTGGCACGTCGCGCACACCCCGTTGGCCCCGCCGTGGTTCGTGGGGAACCATGTGTGATTGAACCTCGCCCCGGCCCAAGACGTGGTCGTGTGGCACGTGGCGCAGGTGGTCGGGAACCCGGCCGTCGTGTGATTGGGATTGGTGGTGCCGGTGTAGTCGGTCTTGTGGCACGAATAACAATCGGTCGGAGTGCCCGCGAACACGTTATTCACGTGGCATTGAGTGCACGCCACCGTTACGTGCGCGCCGGTGAGCGGGAACGGGGTCTTGGAGTGGTCGAACACCGCTCCCGCCCAAGAGGTGGTGGTGTGGCACACGGAACAAAGGGTGGGGAAGCCCGCCGCCGCATGAACCGGGCTCGTGGTGCCGTTGTAGTCGGCTTTGTGGCACGAATAGCAGTCCGTCGCCACCGTCGTGTAGTTGTTGTTGCTGTGGCATTGCGCGCACGCTACCGTCAAATGCGCGCCCGTCAGGGGGAAGGCTGTTTTCGAGTGGTCGAAACTGGACGGGCTCCAACCGGTCGTAGTGTGGCAGATGGAGCAATCGGTGGGCAAGCCGGACGCCACGTGGTTCGGGTTGTTCGTGCCGGTGAAATCAGCCTTGTGGCATGAGTAGCAGTCCACCGGCGTTTTGGTGTAGTTCCCATTCGTATGGCACTGCGCGCAGGTCAGTGTCGCATGCATGCCTGTCAATGCATAGCCCGTGCTGGTCGCATGATTGAAACTCGCGTTCGCCCAACTCGTGGTGGTGTGGCATATCGAGCAGTCGGTCGGGAATCCGGCCGCGACGTGTGCCGGGTTGTTGGTATTGTTGAATTCAGCTTTGTGGCAACTATAACAATCGGTCCGCAATGCGTTGAAATTGTTGTTCACATGGCACTGCGCGCAAGCGACGGTCATATGCGCGCCCGTTAAACGGAATCCGGTTTTGGCGTGGTCGAAGGTCGACGGGCTCCATCCGCTGGTGCTGTGGCAAGTCGCGCAACTGGTCGGGTAGCCTGCTGCCACATGATTCGGATTGGTCGCCGCAGCGAAGTCACCCTGGTGGCACGTGTAGCAATCGCTGGGCGTATTCACGTAGCGGTTGTTCACGTGGCACTGCACGCATGTCAGGGTGGCGTGCATTCCCGTGAGCGCATAACCCGCAAACGCGGTGTGGTCGAATTTCGCATTGAGCCAATTCGCAGTTGAGTGGCAGATGCCGCAATCATGGGGCAGATTTGTCTGTACGTGGGGCGGATCGCTGGTATTGGTGAAGTCCGACTGGTGACACGTAAAGCATGCCGAAGGCGTGCCCTTGAACTTGTTCCCGATGTGGCAGGCGATGCACTCCAGGGTGGCGTGCATGCCCGTCAGCGCATAGCCGGTCACCGCCAGGTGATCGAACTTCGCACCGAACCACGTGTCCAGCGAATGACATGATTCGCAGGTCTTGGGAAATGTGGTGTGATCGATGGGCGCATTCTTCGCGTCCTGCGCGTGACAGGAGTAGCACTGAGTCGAAAGCCCCATAAACTGTCCGACCGCCGCGCTCCTGTGGCAGTCAGCGCACTGCGCCATGGCGTGCGCGCCTACCAGCGGAAAGCGGTTGGTGTGGTTCTGAATCTGTTGCGCAGAAACCTGCCACCCCTTCACCGCGTGGCAGCTCTCGCAATTCGCCCCAAACTGCCGCCTGTGAATATCGGCGTGGCAATCGAAGCAGTGCGTACTTACGTTTTTGAACACCAACGAAACGTGACATTTCGTGCACGGCACATTCTGGTGCATGCCGCGCAGCGGATAACGGGTCTGGTCGTGGTTGAATTCGGGCAGGGAGCGGATCGGTTTCCAACTTGTGTACGTGTGGCAGTTCTGGCACGATCCGATCGTCGGCCCATGGGGGTTGGTCACCTTCGCGCGCGGACCCTGCCCCGCTGCCTGGTCAGGCTGCGCCTGCGATCCGGGCCGCGCCTGCGATCCAGGCCGCGCCTGCGATCCGCTACTCTGCTGCCAGGCAAGGGCCGGCATGCCAGCCGACATCAAGGCCAACATCACTACCGCCGCGATCTTTGCAGGTATTCCCCAGTTCCTGAGGGAAGACGAGCGCCCCGCCGGCTCTCCTCCCGCGAAAGAGCTGGACCGCGCCGCGCAAAATTGAACACGCCTTCTGAGGAACTGCAGTGGACCTGTCTTACAAAACCACCGCCTAAGGAACATCGTTGTATTCTCTTTCAAACGCCGAACTCTCTTCGGCAAAACCTAGGCGCCGAGCCTTTCAGAGTTTGTGCAGGCCGCCGCGCAAGATGGCCGCGTCGACTCCGGTTCCGTGGCTTCGGTGTAGATCTACTTAGGTTATGCGATTGATTGCGTCGTGATCTGCAATCCAGATTCAGGCAATACAATTCCGAAGCCCCGAATGTGAGCCATATCACTAGAGCTTCAGAAAATCTGCTGACCCATCCATGTGAGACGAATCAAAGTTTTGAAATCATTACAGGGCCGTAACGCTCGATCACAAAGAAAATCGCGCCGAAGAAGTTTGCATGTCGAGGTCGTAGCAAGCTATCGTCTGGCGCGATGCCGACAGGAGTTGAGCGAGGCTCTCCCCATCGGGTTGCCGTCCGGGTCTCGGTCCCAAGGTGAATTGCGGAAACAAGTTCTACTTCGATTTTAGACAATTCGAATCCAGATTTGGAGAGCGCGCCGCGAAAGAAATTGGGTGTTTGCTATGCGTCAAACACTAACTTCATCGAAGCGTCATCTAAGTAGCCGAAGTTAGTGATCTAGCTCACAACCTATCGCGGTCTTTGCAATTTCCTTATTGCCGCCCAGCCGGACGGATCGGCTCGTATCGGCTTGGCCACAAACCCGCCGTGCGCCATGTTTCTCAAGGATGCATAAAAATGGAACAAAGACCGCAACCGTGGAAACCCCAAGGGTCTCGGTTTGCGATTACGGAAGTTGGGCAGCCCCTTGAGATCTAAGTGGGCTTATTTCCGGGGCTGGGGGGCGTCGTCAGCTTCGGCACTCCAGTCGAGTGGCAGGCCTCGCAAGCCTTGGGTGTCGGCTTATAGAACAGAACCTGCTCGCCGTTCACTTCCTTTTTGAGTTGGTGGCACGCGCCGCACGCCACGTTCTCGTGCCCGCCCTTCAGGGAGAAGCCCGTCGTCTCATGATCGAATAGCGAGGGCTTCCACTTGTTCGCGTTGTGGCACCCCGCGCACTTCAGCGCCCGCTCCCCGAACTGGTCGGCGTGCGGATTCTGGTGGCATTCGTTGCACCCCTTGGGAGCTTCCGCGAAGTTGACGTGCAGCATGGTGCGCTCCAGATTCGGCGGCTTATGACATTCGATGCACTGCACCGCCCGGTGTGACCCTTCCAGCGGGAACTGCGTGGTGGCGTGATCGAACTTGGTCAGGTCGTGCCAGTCCTTCGTCTGGTGGCACGCTTCGCAACCTGCCGGCCGGTGCGACGGCAACAATGCGGCCATGCGCGTCGCAAATTCGCCTTTATGAATGTCCTCGTGGCACGTGGTGCACTCCACGGTCTTGAAGTGGTAGAGCGCCACCGGCGAGCCCAGCATCGGCTTGTGGCAATCGTTGCAGGCCACCGCCATATGCGCGCCGGTCAGCGGATACTTGCTCTTCTGGTGCAGCGCCAGGGTGAAATTGGTATTGTGCCAGGTCGCGCCGGTGTGACATTTCTCGCACTTGTTCAGCCACGGCGCCGCGGCGAATTGTCCCTTGTGCTCATCCGCGTGGCAGTCCGTGCACTTTGCGTAGGCCAGCTTGTAAACCGTCTTCGGCCCGTCCGGCTTGTGGCACTTCGCACACTCCACGTTGTTGTGCGGCCTGACCAGCGGAAATCCGGTCCGCGCATGGTCCGCCGCTGAGTACGTCGAGGGCTTCCAGCCCTGCACGGTGTGGCAGCTTTCGCATTTGCCGCCGTCGGCGTGCTTCAGGAATTGTCCGTTGTGCTCATCCTTGTGGCAATTGGAGCAGAGCTTGAACTGCAGCGGCGCCTTGAAGTCCGCCGTCTTGTGACAAGCGATGCAGTTCACTTCCTGGTGCTTGCCGAGCAGCGGGAACGCCGTCTTGGAGTGATCGAATTGCGACTCGAACCCCGACTTCTTCCATGTCGATGTCGTATGGCATGCGGCGCAGTCCTGTTTGAATTCGCCCTTGTGCGGATCGGCGTGGCAGGATGCGCAGGCGGCGAACTGCAGTCCCTTGTAGCGCGGCAGGCCGTCGGCGCCCGGTGTGTGGCATTTCTGGCAGGCCACCTCGCGGTGCTGGCCGGTCAGCGGGTAATTCGTCCTGGAGTGGTCGAAGCCCTTCTCCTCCACCTTGGCGTTTTTCCAGTCCGACGTGTTGTGGCAGCTGGTGCAGGTGGTGCCGAAGCGGCCCTTGTGCACGTCTTCGTGGCAAGTGGCGCACTGCGTCGACAGCCCGAAGAATGTCTGGTTCAGATCTTTCTGCAATCCCTGCAGAAATCCGCGGGACGAGGTGGCAATATTCTTAGGCGCATGGCACTGCCGGCATTCGACGGTGGCGTGCTTACCGTTCAGCACGTAGCCGGTTTTCGCATGATCGAAGCCCTGGTGCGTCGGAGTCCAGTGGAGCAGCGCGAAGTTCTCGCCGTTGTGATCGGAATGGCACTTGACGCAGGCCTCGCCGGGTCTGCCCGCAGTCGAATAGGTGCTGTGCAGGCCGCGATGTTCCTGCAGTTCCGCGGCGATCTCCCTGTGGCAATCAGTGCACTTGAAGGAGCGCTCGCGCACCGACTGGGTGTGACACTTCGTACAGTTGGCGGGACCTTCGAACTGGTGATGAGGGCGCGCCAGCGGCCCGGGAGAAATCTGCGCCTGCACATTGCGCACTCCGCAAAATAACAACAGCAGAACAATCGCTATGAGTGCATTTCTAAAATAAGCCTCGCGCAGCAGGTCCGGAGATGCGTGAGCAGGCCGCGTGTTCGTCAATTCAATCACTGCGGATTTCGCTTGCCTGCGGCACCTGCACACATCCGGGGAAGAGGCCGTTCTACTTTCGCACTGAACCATCCGTCGAGCACCATACCGGACCTAGATAAGTTTGTCGCGAGTATAGACGTTAACCACCTCCCGGCACAATTACAACGGCGGCCAATAACACGGGAGCAATAAGGGAACTACGTGTTTTTTACACGATGCAGTAAGTTCTACATCCGTGATTTGCTCGGCGACCGTTTTCATTTGCTGCAAGTTGAATAGCGCTAACGACAGTCCGTGCGCACACCTTTTCTAGATCACCACGAAAATATATTAAAACCACGGTCGCGCCGGGCCCGATGCAGACCACCGAACTCCCTCTGCGGTATTCTGGGGTGATGCGGGTTGATCCGGGGCCGCCCACGATAGTCTCCGTCATCGGGGTGGTCCTTGATCCCGATCGATCAGGAGCTGCCCATGCCCGATTATGTTTTGAACATCAACGGGGCGCGTCTCAAAGTTACGGCGCCTGAAGACGAATCGCTGCTTTCCGTGCTGCGCAACCGGCTGGAGATGACCGGCACCAAGTACGGCTGCGGTGAAGGCCAGTGCGGCGCGTGCACCGTTTTAGTCGATGGCAGTCCCACCCGCTCATGCAGCATGCCGATAGCCGGGGTGGCCAACGCCAGGATCACCACCATCGAAGGGCTGGAACAGCACAGTGTGCTTACGCCCGTCCAGCAGGCCTTTCTCGATGAAGGTGCGTTCCAGTGCGGCTACTGCACTTCCGGAATGATCATGAGCGCCACTGCGCTGCTGCAGGACACGCACCATCCAGGTGAGGAACAGATCTTGGCATACATGAATGCGAATGTGTGTCGGTGCGGCACGTATCCACGGATCGTCGCCGCCATCAAACGGGCCGCGCAGGCGCCCGCGGGCGGAGGTGCAAAATGAAGATTCCGGATGAGCTTCAGCCCGGCCTTCTCGATTCCGATCGAGCCACGGTTGCACCGCAACTCGATCGCCGCGAGTTTATGAAATTCCTCGGCGGCGGTCTCCTCATTTGCCTGGCACCGTGCTCCGTGCTTGCGCAGGAATCCGGGCGTGGCGGCGGCGGTGGCGGTGGTCACGAACTGCCCAAAGACCTCAGCGCCTGGATCCACATCGACGCTGACAGCAACGTGAAGGTCTTTACGGGCAAGGTTGAAGTCGGCCAGAACATCCGCACGTCTCTGGCCCAGCAAGTGGCCGAAGAACTGCGCGTGCCGTTTGATTCCATCACCATGATTATGGGCGATACCGACCTGGTCCCTTGGGACATGGGGACGTTTGGAAGTAGAACCACGCCCACCATGGGTCCGCAACTGCGAATCATGGCAGCCGCGGCACGCGAGACGCTCATCGATATGGCTGCCGAGCGCTGGCACATCGACAAGGCCTCTCTCACTTGCGACGATTGCAAGATCGTCGATCCCAAAACCTCGCGCAGTATTTCTTACGGCGAGCTCACGCGGGGCGAGAAGATGGTGAAGACGGTGAGCGGAGAGGAGCACCTCATCCCCGCCACGCAGTGGAAGATCGCCGGCACGGCTGTCCCCAAAGCAGCGGGGCGCGATTTCGTGACCGGCAAACATAAATTCCCATCCGACATCACGCGTCCCGGCATGCTCTACGGAGTTGTGCTCAGGCCCGACGGCTTCAATGCGACACTCTCATTGATCGACACCACCGGCGTAGGAAGAATTCCCGGCGCGAAGCTTGTCAACGACGGTGACTTCATCGGTGTGGTCGCCCCTGACGCATACACCGCGCAAAAAGGGATCGCCTCCATCGAAGCCCGCTGGAAGGTCCCCGATCAGCCCTCCAACGACGGCCTCTTCGAATACCTGAAGGCCAATCCCGAGCCGGGCGGCGAAAGCGCTCCGCAGCACGTTTCCGGCAACGCGGCCGACGCGCTGGCCTCCGCCGATATCAGGCTGGAGGACAAGTACACTGTGGAATACATTGCGCACGCTCCGCTCGAGCCTCGTGCCGCGGTGGCGGAGTGGAGTGATGTTCACCCCGGCGAAGACCCGTCGCCGGGGACTCCGAAAGGCAAGCTCACCGTCTGGACCGGCACCCAGCGCCCCTTCGGGGTTCGAGACGAACTGATGCAGGCCTTCCACCTGCCGGCCTCGCAGGTGCGCGTGATCCAGCCCGACATGGGTTCCGGCTACGGGGGCAAGCACAGCGGAGAAGCCGCCGTTGAAGCCGCACGCCTGGCCAAGGCAGTGGGCAAGCCCGTCAAGGTGGTGTGGACCCGGGAGGAAGAATTTACCTGGGCCTATCTACGTCCCGCCGGTCTGATCGAAATCCGGGCCGGCCTGAAGCGCGACGGAACCCTGGTGGCTTGGGAGCACCACAACTACAACTCCGGACCGGCCGCCATCGGCACGTATTACAACGTTCCCAACCAACTGATCCAGTATCATCCTTCGAAGTCGCCGCTTCGGCAGGGCTCCTATCGCGGACTTGCCTCGACCGCCAACCACTTCGCCCGGGAGTCCCATATGGACGCGCTGGCCCATGCGGGTAAATTGGACCCACTGGAATTCCGGCTGAAGAACCTCACCGATCCGCGTCTCCGCGCGGTGCTCCAGGCGGCCGCGGAAAAGTACGGTTGGGCACAGGCCAAATCAACACCCGTGTTGGGACACGGCATCGCGTGCGGTTTCGACAAAGGCGGATACGTGGCCACCTGCGCCGAAGTGGCGATCGATCCGGCGACCAAAAAGGTTCACATCCGTCGCGTAGTACAGGCCTGGGAGTGCGGGGCGATCGTTAACCCCGACGGATTGAAGAACCAGCTCAGCGGCGCGATTGTGCAAGGCATCGGGGGCGCCCTCTTTGAAAAAATTCTGTTCTCGAATGGCCGCATCGAGAATGCGCACTTCGCGAAATACCGCGTGCCCCGCTTCACTGACACGCCGCAGATCGAGATTGTGCTGGTGGACCGCAAGGACCTGCCCTCGGCTGGCGCCGGCGAAACCGGTCTCGTGGGTCTTGCGCCTGCAGTGGGCAATGCTATCTTCGCCGCGACGGGAAACCGGCCGCGCAGTATGCCAATGGCCCCCGAAAACAGCTAGGACTTCACCTGGCGAGTCTGCAAGCAAGGGGGGAGGCCAAAGCTGCTCAGGCCTTGCGGCGCGCCACCACCTGCAGGTACTCATTCTCAATCAGGGTTCGGGCGGCGGGGTCGGGCGCCGTGTTCCCTTCAGCCCACAGGCCTTCCAGATCCGCAGCCAGTCTCGCCTGGCCGGGTTCGTCCAGTGAGTTGAAGGCTGCCTGCGTGGGGCCGAACCAGGTGCGGAAGAATGTCACTGTCTCGGCCGGGCTGCCCGCGAAGTCCATCTCCATGGTGATGAGGTCGAGTTCGACATCTTCGAACGAGGCCGCCAGCCGTTCGCGCACCACCTTGGGATGGCCCCAATGGACCGGCGGCGCCAGGCCCAGCGGTGCCCCGACATGGCGGGCCGTCACCTGGAACATACGGCCGGCAAGCCCCGCTGGAGTCCAGTTGGCCATGGCCAGCAGCCCTCCCGGCTTGAGGACGCGCGCGCATTCCGCCACAACCCGCTCCGGCTGGGGGGCAAACATCGCTCCGAACATTGTGACCACAGCGTCGAAGGTGAAGTCGGGGAAGGCAAGCTGCTCGGCGTCTCCCTCGTGGAACGAGATCTGCAGACCCTCGGCCGCGGCTCGTTCGCGGGCCTGATCCAGCAGGTTGGGAGCAATGTCCACGCCTGTCACTTGCATCCCGCGGCGCGCCAGCGGAATGGCGAGATTGCCGGTGCCGCACGCAAGATCCAGCACCCGCGCGCCCGGGGGCAGATCGAGCCGGCTGACAAATTGCTCGGCTTCGCGGATGTTGCCTTTGGCGATCTTGCCGAAATCGCCCGCCATCCACGCGTCGCGCATGGTCTGTTTCACCTGGTGCATATAGAGAGAGGAATTGCCCATGCAGCTTCTCCAGTTCGTGTTTAGACTGCGACGTTATCAGCGTCAAGCGCTGAAGCTGGCCGCGCGCCCTCGGGACCGCGTCATCGTACCGGGAGGGTAACGCGGAGGGAATTGCGTCATGCGCGCTTCTTCAGGGCCAGTTCGACGGCATGCAGCATGTCCGCTTCGGGCGCGGGTTTGCCGGTCCATATCTCGAACTGCCGTGCGCCCTGCTGAACGAACATCTCCAATCCGCCGATCACCGGAATGCCGCGCGCGGCGGCCAGCTCGAGTAGCGGCGTCCGCAGCGGGTTGTAGACCATGTCGAACACCAGTCCGGCGTTCAACTCGTTTTCCTTGATGGGCAAAGCCTGTTTGTTGCCGGCCATTCCGCACGGAGTGGAGTTAATCAACACATCGAAGCGCTGCTTCGCCAGTTGCTCGTGTTTCAGCACCCTGGCCTTGGCGGCCCTGGCGAGCGACACCGCGTGTTCGTGGGTTCGATTGACGATGAAGACCTCGGCGCCCTGGCCGACCAGCCCGAAGACAGCCGCCCGCGCCGCTCCGCCGGCTCCCAGGATGGCGACCCGCGCACCCTTCAACCGCAGCCGCTTTTCGATAGGCCGGATGACGCCTTGCACATCGGTATTGAAGCCGTAGAGCTTGCCGTCTGCCCCGGTACGCACAGTGTTGCAGGCTTTGATCCTGGCCGTGAGGGGGTCCATGTTGGCCAGGTGGGGCAAGATCTGTTGCTTCAGCGGCATGGTTACGGCCAGGCCGCTGACCGGCAACTCCAGCGCCAGCGTCAGCAGATCGCTTGGCGTGCGCACTTTCAAGGGCAGCATAACGGCATTCACGTGCTCGCGGCGGAATGCCGCATTGTGCATCACGGGTGAGAGCGAGTGCGCGATGGGATTGCCCGCGACCCCGAAGATGCGAGTCGCAGCGTCGATCTGCTCCAGGCGGTACAGGTCGTACAGCGTACGCGCGGTCACCTGGCCCGGCGCGGTCTCGGCTCCTTCTCCCAGCGAGGCGAAGGTGAAAGCCGCTCCCGCACGCACCGCCAGCACGCGGCTTACAAGCCCTTCTTCCCCCATTGCGATTCCGACAACGTTCATGGAGCGGGAACGATCCTCGATGAGGCGAAGCATGGCGAGATTGTCGGCCAGCGCATGGGCGGTGGAGACAACCTTTACATAGTCGGGCTCGAAAGCAGCGATGCGGTCCGCGGCCTGATCGAGGGCGCGGGTTCGCGCGAAATCGTGGAAGCTCACCAGCAGCGCCGCTCCCGCCACTCGCAGCGCTTCACGGAATTTCTGCAATTGTGCCGGCCGCACCTGTTCGGCTGACTCGATTTCGAGATCGATAATCCGGCAACCGGACTGGGCGCATTTGAGCAGCACCTCGAATTCCGCCGTAATAGAACCAGAAAAGTTGCCGCCGTTATCTTTCCGTCGGCAGGTCGCGATGGCAATCACGTCGCGGTGCCCAGCCATGAAATTCTTCAGGTCCGGCAGAATCCCGGCCGGCCGGGGCAGGGAATCCATCCGGAACTCCACAAAGCGGCTGTCGGCCAGCGCCTTTTCCGCGCGCTCCATCATTTCGGCCGGTGTCCGCCCCTGGATGGCGATGCAGATCTTCCCCAGGTGGAGTCGCGGGCGAACCGCGGCGGTTGACGGCTCGAATTGTGCCGTATCTGACATACGAGTCAATTGCGCATCTTAAAGCATTTCGGGGAGATTGGGAATTCTTACAGTCTGGCGCGGACACAGGAACTGGCGAACGGCGGCGCGAAACAGAGCTCGGCCCGCATCGGACCCGCGATGCTCTCAAGCCATGCGGCCAAGATGTCTCCGGCCTTCTTCGGTGATGCAGAACCAGTAGGTCCGGATATTCGACGAGTCCGCCCCAACCTCCGTGGCGTAAGGAGGGTCGGCGTGAATAAGATAGGCGGCGATCAACTTATTAGCGATGGAGATTAGTAATATCCGTTCTACGTCAATGACTGCCCAAGCACCCGAATCTGCTTGCGACAACTTATCGGCAACGGATTCAAAGGATTGATAGTCGTCCGATACCGCTTCCAGTACCACTCGGTCGATTTGGTGATTGCCAACGGTCATTGCAGATGTCTCTTTCACATCCAGCGGCGATTCTCAAAAGTAAAAATTGGCTTGTGTGCGGAGTCGTATTCGTGGCCTGTGGTGGAAAATTGTTCATTGGAAGGTACAAACCTTCTCGAAGCAGATGCGGACAAGTTATGGGGATTGTGCCCTTGGTACCTGCTTCTGTCAAGCATAAGAGACAAACTCGAACGTGTTATTTCACCAACTGACTGTTTGCGCGTGAGCAAGATACTAATGCAAGCGGTCACACTTAGATATCGAGTTGAGGCGCGAATGGTATTCGCGGGTCCCGCCTCAAGCATCCGCCGCTATCGCGGATAAATTTTACTCAAAAGACGAGACATCGACTTGCCGCCCGGTTTACTCAGGTTATTGCCATGTCCGGGCAATGCCTCCGAGCCGCTTGAAAGGTTCAGGCCGCATCAAAAATCAGTAGAGTCCGGCTGGGCCCAAGGCGTCTGCGAGGAGGGCAGGCGCGAGAGCCGAAGCTCCGGGTGTTTCACGCAGCTACTTTTTTGCGTAAATCGGGTTCCCATGCACGTGGCACGTGCCGAGATTCGGCTTTTCATGCCGTTCGTTGCGTTCAGGATCTGAAAGATAGAAACGCTGCGCTTCGATTTCGCCCGTTATCACGCTTCCTCTGGCTGGCGTCGCTGCGGCGATTGATAGAAAGGAACCAGAATGAAACATAGTTCCAACACTCCCCTCAAAACCTGCCTTGTGGCACTTGCGGCAGTGGCGTGCTTCGCGATCTTCACCGTCGCCGCTGTGGCGCAGGACGACGATCCTCCTTCCCAGGCGGGCCGGCTGGCGATCGTGAACGGGAACGTCTCCATCCAGCCAGCGGGTAGCCAGGATTGGGGCCAGGCCTACCTGAATTACCCCCTTGGCCCAGGCGACCGTATCTACACTGACGCCGACGGGCGCGCCGAGATACAGGTGGGGCGCACGTATGTCCGGGTGGGGCCGAACTCCGACGTGACATTCATCGATTTCAATTCCCAGGCTGTTACCTTTGGCGCTGCCCAGGGCGCGTTGCATGTTCGCACCCGCGGCCTGTGGGAGGGACAGTCTCTCTACGTGCAGACCCCCAGCGGCACGTCCACAGTGACCGGTCCGGCCGATTTCCGGGTGGATCTCTATCCCGACCAGCAGACCGCCATCTTCACAAACTACCAGGGTGATCTCTACCTTTCCGGCGCTAATGATTTCGGAATGGATACCCAGCCCGGGCAGGCGCTGGAACTGGTGGGCACGAACCCGGTGTATCCGCAGTGGCTTCAGCCGGCGGGGCCGGACGACCTGGATAACTGGAGCGAGCGCCGCGACGCCCAGATCGCCCGCGCGACTTCATACCAGTACGTGAGCCCGGATGCTCCCGGGGCGGAAGATCTGGATGCCTATGGCCAATGGTCGCCGGGCACCGAGTATGGCGACATGTGGTTCCCGAATGTGCAGGCGGGATGGGAGCCGTACCACAACGGCCGCTGGGTCGATCACCAACCCTGGGGCTGGGTTTGGGTGGAGGACGAGCCCTGGGGATATGCACCCTTCCATTACGGCCGTTGGGCCAGCTACCACGGCCGTTGGGGCTGGATTCCAGGGCCGCGCCAGGACCATGCAGTCTGGTCCCCGGCGCTGGTGGCCTTCGCCGGAGGCGATTCGTTCGGCGGTGGGGGAATGTCCATCTGGTTTCCGCTCGGGCCCGGCGAGCCTTATCGCCCCTGGTACCCGTGCACCCCGCAGTACGTGGATCGCGTGAATATCAGCAATATCCGCGAGACCAACGTGGTTCATGTACAGAAGACGTATGTAAACGTGGTGAACGTTACCAACGTGACCAACATAACTTACGTGAACCGGACGGCGGCCACGGCGGTGCGGCAGCAGGACTTTGCGTCAGGCCGCCCGGTGGCGCAGTCCGCGGTGAGGGTGGATCCGCAGATGATGGCGCGCGCGCGGGTCATTGCCAAGCCGGAGGTGGCTCCCACCCGCGGGGCCATCATCAATCGTCCGCCGACGCGGCCGGTGCCCGTTGCCGTCACGCGTCCAACGTTGATCAATGCCAGGGGAATGGCCGTGGCCGCACAGCCGAAGGCACGCCCCGCGCCGCCGCCGCAGAAAGCCGCGCCAGCTCCGCCGAGGATTCCCAACCGGGTGGCCATAGCTCCGCCGCCCAACGTGAAGATGACACCTACAGCTCGCCAGGCGATGCAGACTGCGCCGCATGCTGCGGAGGCACCGGCGCGTTC
>DASXXV010000024.1:0-8888 GCA_036502905.1 Occallatibacter sp.
CGATTCCGCAATCGTGGTCATACAATCCGGCTTAACAACCCATGCTCAGCTGCGCGAGATTGCGAAGTCATTGCAGCGGCTGGATGTGGCAGCCGTCGGATTTGTCATAAACCGTGTTTCCATCAGCAAGGCCGATGCCGCCTTCCGCCGCTCGCTGCGAGCGGTCGAGCAACACCTGGCTGTCCGGAATCGATTGCGTCCGCACGAGTTGCGGCCTTCGCCAAAACTCGCCAGCACGCCGGAGCCCTCCCTCGTGAGCAAGACCGATGCCGTGAAGCAGCCGGCTGACAACTCGAGTCCCGATTCGTTGCCAGAGGCGGCCGCCGCCGAACAGCTGGGCCCGGCTCCGGCGGCGCCAATCACCGCTCCTGCCGCTGTCGCCGAATCCAATTCTGCGCCTCCCTCACGCGTTGCGCGCGGCCGGGGAGAGCCGGCCCGGCGCCCCGCGGCCGCCGCGTCTCCCAAATCCACACCCGCCGCGACGCGACGAAGTGCTCCTGTTCGGCCCCCCTCCAGCAAGGTCGCCGCTCCTTCTTCGATCCAATCCTCTGGTCCTCCGGCTCCCGACTTGGCCCCTCCGGCGGTTCCTTCCGCATCCCTCGCGCCACCCGTATCGCGTGCCGCGGATCGCTCCATCCCGCCGCTTCCCGCTTTCCCGCCCGTTGCCATCGATCCTTTGGCCGACGATCTTCCCCCTGAGCAGGACGACCGTTATGCCACCTCTCGCCTGGGAGGACTGCGCAATCTCCTCGTTTCGCTCGGCCGCAGAAGTCTGAACCGCGATGACCACCCTGCGGCAGACTCCCACTCCGATATCGAACCGCGCTTCGACCGGGCCACCGTGCGCAACTCCTATCCGGAGACTCCCTTGCCGGCCGCCGATGGCGCCCCCAACCGCTCACCCGGCCAGTTGACCGCACAACCCGAATTCCTGCCGCCCAGGCCCTCGGTCGAGGCGGAAAAGGACGGAGCGGAAAAGGAGAGGGAAGTCGCCGTGCGTCCCACGCCCCCGCGGCGTGAAACCCCCGATGGCGAGGAGATCCAGACGCTTCCTTCGTGGCGCGGCCAGTACCGCAAAAAGCGGTACCCCCCGATGTGACACCCCGCCGGGTGCCCCACCTCCGCGGGCGCCTTTCTCCCCGCTCAGGCGGGAACGTCAACCCCGATCTGCACATTTTTCCCGCCGGCGCTCACTCGAAATCAAACCGTCGTGTCTTTCCTACTCCGGACGAATCAACTCCATCCGCTCGCGCGTCCGAACCCACGTATTGCCGGCCATGCGCCCCACTGCGTCCAGGCCCGCCGGATCGACACGGAAGTCTTCCACCAAATCCGCGCGCACGTGAAAACATACAATCTCGCCCAGCACGATGACCCCTCCGCCTGGTTTGCGGCTGGTGTAGATCACCTGCAGCAGCTTGCACTCCATCTGCGCCGGCGATTCGGCCACCCGGGGCGCACGAACCACCATGCTGGCCGCGGGCGTCAGTCCCGACAAAGCAAACTCGTCCACCTCTGGCGCCACCTCCGCAGCCGTGGCATTGGCGGCCGCGGCCATCGCGTCACTCACCACGTTGATCACGAATTCGCCCGTGTCCTCGACGTTCTGCAGCGTGTCCTTGCGCCGCAGCGGCTCCCCCTCCCCACTGGCGCGCAGGGCCGGGCAGAACAGCACGGTCGGCGGCACGGATCCCACTCCGCAGAAAAAACTGAACGGCGCCAGGTTGGCGATGCCGCTCCTGTCCACCGTGGACACCAGCGCAATCGGCCGCGGCACGATGATGCCCGTCATAAGCTTGTACACCTGCCGCGGCGCATGCCGGGCGGGATCGATCGTCACCATGGAAGGTTGAGCGTGAAGTGAGGCGGAATCCATGAGCAGTAGGCTATCGCATCGATTCCTTCGCCCGCTCGCGATGAGGTCTAGAAACCGCCCAGGGCGTTCGCGCCGGCAACGATTTTGGCCGACATGTAACATAGCAGATGCACAATCAGTACCAAGGAGAGCCCTGCCGTGCCGCGTATCCATTTCCAGCAACAGTTGGCCGAACTCAAGGACAAGCTTCTCGCCATGGCTGCGCTTTCGCAGCAGGCGGTGGAGTCGGCCGTGGACGCCTATCTGCAGCGCGACCGGGGTCTCTGCCACTATGTTCGCCAGAATGAGACCGCCATCAATACCGCCCAGCGCGAACTCGACGAGATGGCCTATGAACTTCTCGCCAAGGAGCAGCCCATGGCCATCGACCTGCGCTTCATCCTGGCGGTTATCAAGATCAACGGCGACCTGGAGCGCATAGGCGACCAGTCGGTGGCCCTCGCCCGCCGCACCCGCGACGCCCTGGAGATGGAGCAGGTCGAACTGCCGGTCGACCTGGCCGCCATGGGGGAATACGCAGCCCGCATGATTCGCACCGCCATCCAGGCCTTGCTCGACGGCGACGCTCGCCTGGCCGATACGGTGCGCGACATGGACGACGAAATCGACCGCATGAACCGCCGCGCCAGCTCTGACCTTTTGCAACTCATCCAGCAGGATCCCGGCCACACCCAGCAGGCCATGAACGGGCTCTTCGTGGCCCGCTCCCTGGAGCGCATCTCCGATCACGCCTGCAACATTGCCAGCGACGTGATCTTCTGGGTCCGCGGCGCCGACGTCCGCGACCAGCTCAGCGTCTCAATGGATTAAGCGTCCTCGCAATCGCCAGGCCGAGTTTCATGGGAAGGCCGCGGCGCATGGTGCGGTAGTCGCTCCACTCCCCGGTTTCTCCGCCAGTCGCGAACTCCCCTACACCTTCACCGCGGGCTGCGTGGCGTAATGCAGCAACACCGCCACCGCGCAGCTCGTCAGCCGCGTCTCGGCGGAGTCGGCGCGGCTGGTCAGGATGGTGGGAACCCGCGCTCCCAGCACGATCCCCGCAAGTTGCGCTCCGCCCAGGTACTCGAGCTGCTTCGCCAGCATGTTGCCGCTTTCCAGGTCCGGCACCACCAGGATGTCGGCCTGGCCCGTCACCGGCGATACCAGCTTCTTGATTTCCGCCGCTTTTTTACTCACGGCCGTATCAAACGCCAGTGGCCCGTCCAGGACGCCGCCCGTAATCTGGCCGCGATCTGCCATCTTGCAAAGCGCCGCCGCGTCCAGCGTCGACTGAATCTTGGGATTTACCGTTTCCACCGCCGACAGCAGCGCCACCTTGGGCTCTTGAATCCCCAGTGCGTGTGCCAGGTCGATGGCATTCTGTACGATGTGTACTTTGTCCTCGAGCTCGGGCGCAATGTTGATCGCCGCATCCGTGATCAAAAGGGTGCGCGCGTACGCCGGCGTATCCATGATGAATACGTGGCTGATGCGCCGCGCGGTGCGCAGCCCGGTATCCCGCGCCATCGCCGCTTTCATCAGCTCATCGGTGTGCAGGCTGCCCTTCATCATGGCCTGCGCAATGCCGGAACGGCACATCTGCACTCCCCGCTCCGCCGCCTGCGATTCGGTATCGGCCTGCAGAATCGGAAAGGCGCTGATGTCCACGCCCATTCTGGCCGCCAGCCCCTTCAACAACCGTTCATCGCCGATCAGCGTGGGCTCGATCAAACCTTCGGCAGCCGCTTCCACCGTCCCCCTCAGCGCCACGTCCGACTGCGGCCACACCACCGCCGTGGTGATCGCCGGCAGATTTGCGCAGCGCTCCAGAAACTGGTGAAACACGTGGAAGTCCTTGGGGTGGCTGACCAGCGGATCGAGTGCTACGGCTTCGGCGATGGGGGCCAGATCGCTCATGGGTGTAGTTCTCCTCTTCCGGCGCAGGATACCGTCCAGTATCGCCCGCCGGCTTTACGAAACCATTCTCAACCGGGATTGACTTCCGGCCTGTGCGATCGGTCACACTCCGGGCGTGCGTCTCTCATTGCGGGATTTCGTCGCCCTTCGGGAGTCCGTGTCTACTCGGACCGCAAGGCATTCACCGGGTTCACCACCGCCGCTCTCCTCGACGGCAGATAACACGCAATCCACGCAATCCCCAACACGCATACCGTTGCCGATCCATACGTCCATGGATCCATCGGGCTCACGTGGAACAGCAGCGATGCCATCAGCCGCATGGCCGCAAAGGCCGTTATCAGCCCCGCCGCCGCGCCGATACCCGCCAGCACCATCCCCTGGCGCACGAACGTCCCGGTCAGCGTTTCCTTTCGCGCCCCCAGCGCCATTCGAATCCCGATCTCCCGGGTGCGTTGCGACACTGCGTACGAGATCACGCCGTAGATCCCCACAATCCCCAGCAGCAGCGCCATGCTTCCCGCCACGCACAGCATCACCAGCGTGAATGAGGTGCGCGCCGTCGATTTCCGGTACAACTCTCCCACCGTGGTGGTGTCGGCCAGCGGCAGGTCGGGATTGATGGACCACACCGCCTGCTGCACCTCGTTCATGAACTCCGCCGAGCCCGCCCGCTGCGACCGCAGCACAAAGCTCACGCCCCGCCGCACCACTTCCTTCTGCCCCTCGAAGCGGTTCTGGAAGAGAGGCCAGTAGACCGCCAGACTTGCCGGCTGGCTCACGCCGTTGTCATAGATATCCCCCGCCACGCCGATGATCTCGCTCCAGTCGTCGATGTTCCCCACGCGGATGCGCTTGCCTACCGCGTTGGCCGCGGAGCCCCAATACTCGCGCGCAAAGTTCTCGGAGATGATCGCCACCGGGCGCTTCTGAAACGTCTCGTCCCAGGTGAGGTCGCGGCCCGCAAGCAACGGCGTGCCCAGCGTTTGAAAGAATCCCGGCCCTGCGAATTTGAAGCGCCGGAGAGGCGCGATCTCCCCTTCCTTGTAGGTTCGATCCTGGGCGAATACCGGGTCGTATCCTCCGCTGTTGTCCATCGGAACCGCGGTCGTGATGCTCACCGACTGCACCCCCGGAACCGCCGCGAGACGATCCCGGATGGCCTGCTCCGTGCGCAGAACCCGCTCGTTGGCAGTGTTCGGAATCTGCGTCTCCGGAATGTAGATGCGAAACGCTTCCAGCGACCCTGGATCCGAAAAGCCCGCCGAGACGTGGGCCAGCGCCAGAAAAGTACGGATCATCAGGCCCGAACAGATCAGCAGCACCAGCGCAAGACCTACCTGCACCACCACCAGCGCCTTGCGCGCCCGCTGGTGTTCACGCCCCTGGCTCGCTCCCCGGGCCCCCTCGCGCAGCCCGGCAGTCATGCGCACTCCGGAGAACTTGATCACGGGGATGACGGCGATCGTCCCACTCACCACCACAGTCACAAGGAGCGTGAACAGCAGCACCGGCAGATTGATCCCGATTTCGTGCAGGCGCGGCAGCCCCGTGGGAGCGAGCGCCACCAGAACGCGGAGCGCCCCGAACGCCAGCCCCAGGCCCGCCACGCCCCCCATCAGGCTGAGGACGAAACTTTCATACAACAACTGCATGGTGATGTTGCTGCGTCCCGCGCCCAGCGCCGTGCGAATCGCCAGTTCCTTGCGGCGGGCTTCCACCCGCACCAGCAGCAGGTTCGCCACGTTGGCGCAGGCCACCAGCAGCACTACCACGATCGAACCCATCAGGATCCAGAGAACATTCCCTATGTCCCCGATCACGTCTTTCTTCAGGGGATGAACATCCGTCATCAGCCCTGCCTTCTCAAATATCGTCGGGCTGAAACCGTCGGGCGCCGGAAAACTGTGAATCCCAACCGGGATCAGGCGATTGAGATCGGCGTTCGCCTGGTTCACCGTGACTCCTGGTTTAAGCCGCGCGATCGCCTCCCAGCTGAAGTTGCCCAGCTTGGTCTTGCTGCGATCCCACTGCATGGGCAGAAACAGTTCCACTTCGCTGTGGTCGAGAAAGCGGAAATCCCGTGGCAGCACCCCGATGACTTCGTGCGCGGTGCCCCCGATCGTGAGGGTGCGCCCGATCGCGTCGCGCCTTCCGCCAAAATGCCGTTGCCAATAGCCGTAGGTCAGCACCGTGGTCTTGGGCACATTGGGCGCATCGTCGCGGCGCGTGAACAGCCGGCCCAGCTCCGGCTTCACTCCCAGCAGCGGCAGTGTCGCATCCGTCACGTCCATCCCCGCCACATGTTCCGGCTGGCCCGCGCCCGTCACGCTCACTGAATTGCCGCCGAATACCCCGATGTCTTGGATGGTTGTGCTCTGCTCGCGATCGATGAAGTAGAGAAACGGCGCCAGATTCATCCGGGGAATATTGATGGCCGGCGCTTTGCACCACACCCCGATCAGTTCCTCGGAATGCGGATAGCTGAGCGGCTTCAGAATCACGTTCTCCACTACGCTGAACACCACCGTGTTCGCTCCTATGCCCACTGCCAGCGTGATCAGCGTTATGGCCGTGAACAGAGGCGCCCGCGCCAGTCTCCTGAATACCTGTTGGAAATGGTTGCCAAACCGAACCATGACAGAGCCCCCAAAAGTTGCGTTGATCGCGGCAGCTCATGCACCGAGCCAACCGGCGCTTTACGCAGCCGAGCCGCTTCAAGTTCATGGGGAATTGCGCAACATCATACTCCGGTTCGCACTTTGCGCGATGTGACAAGCCTGCTGTCGGCCGCCCGGGCCTCGATTTTGACACCTGGGAACTGCTAGACTTCCCCGTGCACCGAGAAAACCGATTTATAACGGAGTAAAGTCATGTGGTTTCTGGGAATGGACGTGGGCACCGGAGGCACCCGGGCCGTAGTCGTGGACGAAGCCGGCAAACTCATCAGCGGAGCCTCGAGCGCGCACGCGCCCTTCCGTACGCCCTATCCCGGCTGGGCCGAGCAGGATCCTGAAGACTGGTGGCACGCCGCCCAGGACGCCATCCGCACGGCTCTGGCCGCTGCTCCAGAACCAAAGCAGCCCATAACCGCCCTCGGCCTAACCGGCCAGATGCACGGCGCCGTCATGCTCGACGAAAACGGCCAGGTCCTGCGCCCCTCCCTCATCTGGTGCGACACCCGCACCCAGCCGGAGTGCGACTGGCTCCACGAGAAGATCGGCTATGAGCGCCTCATCGAGCTCACCTGCAATCCCGCGCTGCCCAACTTCACTCTCACCAAGCTCCTCTGGGTCAAGACCCACGAGCCCGAAACCTTCGCGAAGATCCGCCACATCATGTGCCCCAAGGACTACGTGCGCTATCGCCTCACCGGCGAGTTCGCCATCGACGTCCAGGAGGCCTCGGGCACCCTGCTGCTCGACGTGACCCACCGCCGCTGGTCCAAGGAAGTGGCGGAAGCCGCGGGCATTCCCGAGAGCTGGCTCCCCAAACTGTACGAATCGCCCGAAGTCTGCACGCGCATCAGCGAAACCGCCGCCGGCCTCACCGGCATCGCCGCGGGAACTCCGGTGGTCGCCGGGGCCGGCGATCAGGGTGCAGGCGCTGTCGGCATGGGCATCCTCCAGCCCGGCTCCGTATCCGCAACCATCGGCACCTCGGGCGTGGTCTTCGCCGCCACCGCCGAGCCCACCAAGGACCCCAGGGGCCGCCTGCATACCTTCTGTCATGCCGTCCCCGGCGTCTGGCACGTCATGGGAGTAACCCAGTCCGCCGGCCTCAGCTTCAGCTGGCTCAAGGAAACCTTCTTCGCCGGCGACAGCTACGACGCACTCACCGATGGCGCGGCAAAAGTTCCCGCCGGCAGTGAAGGCCTGGAGTGGGCGCCCTACATGCTTGGCGAGCGCACTCCCCACCTCGATCCCCAGGTGCGCGCTGCCTTCGCCGGCATTAGCACCATCCACACCGGCGCGCATTTCGTTCGCGCCGTCCTCGAAGGCGTGGCCTACTCGCTGCAGGACACCTTCACGCTCTTCGCCGAGCTTGGTATTCCCGTCACCGGCATCCGTCTTGGCGGCGGCGGCGCGCGCGGCCCGCTGTGGCGGCGCATCCAGGCCGGCGTCTACGGCCACGCCGTCGAAATCCTCACCGCCGAAGAAGGCGGCGCCTTCGGCTGCGCTCTCATGGCCGGCGTCGGCGCAGGTCACTGGGCCAACCTCGACCAGGCCTGCGCGCAAGCCATTGAAGTCGCCCAGCGCATTGCCCCCGATCCCGCGGATGCGGCGGCGTACAAGAGTGGCTACGCGAAGTGGCGCAAACTCTATCCCGCCCTCCGCACCCTGCGCTAGTCCCCAACTAATCCCCAAATCCGGTGCTCCCAGGTCTCGCTTCTGCGACCTGGGAGGGTTCCAGAAACGGCCTCCGCGTTTGTAAACCCATACGCCCATGCGTTAGCCTTTCCTCCGAATTCCGCAACACCAGGAAAGGGCTTATGCGTCTCCGCTCAAGTTGTGCTTCTTTCGCGCTCTTCTGTTCTTCTCTCATCGCCACCGCGCAAATTCCGGCACCCACCTGCGCCGATCTGAACATCGTGCCCGCTGTGCGGGAGTGCACCGCAGTAAAGGTGGCTGAAACTTCAAGCTTCGCCGTCCGGGTATCGGCGCGCGGCGACGGTGAAGACCAATTTGCAGCGGAGGACCTGAAATCGTATCTGAACGGTGGGGGAGAATCTCCCCATACTGACGGAGATGGTCCGGCGGTTTTGCTGGAGCGAGCGGCAACTCCCGAAGCCAGCAAACAGCTCAGGGAAAGTCACCTGGCTTTCGATCCGGCAATGCATGACGAAGGCTACGTCCTGCTACCAGCCGGAAAGAATCTGGCGGTGATCGCTGAGACCTCGGCGGGGCTCTTCTACGGTGCCCAAACCGTCAAGCAGCTCATCCGTGGCTCCGGCTCTGCCAGGATGCTACTGGTTCCCACCATCCGCGACTGGCCCGCCATGCCCCACCGCGGCCTTTCGGACGACTGGTCCCGCGGGCCGCTGCCCAACATGGAATTCGTCAAACGCGAAATCCGCACCCTCGCTGCCTATAAGTACAACATCTTCTCGCCCTAT
>DASXXV010000025.1:0-2203 GCA_036502905.1 Occallatibacter sp.
ATCGTGCTCAGCGAGCACGTGGACTATTGGGACCGGCTCGGGTGGCGCGACCCCTACAGCGCGCACGCCAACACCCAGCGGCAGGAGGCCTACGCTCAGGGATTGGGCACCAAGGGCCCATACACGCCGGAGATGGTGATCGATGGCGTCACGGAATTTGTGGGGAACGACGCATCGCGGGCCATGGAGGAGATTGCCCGCGCCCGGTCGCGGCCGAAGATCGGCGTGCATCTGGCGCGCACCGCGTCCGGAGTTGAGGTGCAAATCGAACCCGCGGCCAAGGCTGCGGACGTCTGGCTGGCCCTGGCCGACGATAGCGGGACCTCGCAGGTTATGGGAGGCGAGAACAAGGGACGCCGCCTGCATCATGTGGCCATCCTGCGCAGCCTGCGAAAGATCGGCACGGTCAAACGGGGCGCGGCTTTCGATCGGACGGTCGAAGCGCCGGCGGACGGACGCGTGATTGTGTTCGTGCAGGATAGCGGTTTGGGCAAGGTGTACGGCGTGGGGTCCCTCTAAGTCCACTGCCGGAACGGCGAGTCCCACGAACGGTCACTTAACCTCCGATTTACGTGGAGGGTTTGATTGCACCTCGGACACTTAGGTGTGCGACAAAAAAGGCAGTACGACTGCAGTCTTCTTTCCCGCGCAGCCCTGGCCGCAGTGGCGCGCACCGCTCCCTCACGGCCGATTGGGCCCGGCTGGAGGGAGCGGCTTCACGATCGGCAAATCGCTTCCTAAGAGTTGGCAGACGGAACCGCCTGCACCACAAGGAACTTGCGGCCTCACCCTCCCTGCGCGTTCGGTACGACGGACCAGTTAGGGCCGCGGCGGGCCTTGATGGCCGCGAAATCGTATCGCTCGAACGCTTCCTGGTTGTGGGGAAGGTTCAATTCCCAAAGCGGAAAGAAATCCTCCCCCACATCCAGGCCTTCCAGGAGTCCGCGAGGACCGGAAAGCACTTCGTGGCAAACATCCACGCCGGCCTTTCGAAGGTCCTCGGCTATCTGCGCGAGGTCATCGAGATGAATCATCGGCACCCCCATGCCGGCAACGGGGCCGGCAATTTCAGGGAATGAGACATTGGCAGGCATCGACCGCTGCGTCGTGGTCGCGCCGAAAATACGCTCTTACATGAGCTCTGCGATAAATTCCTTTACGGTGTCTGCCGGGATGCGCAGGTCGCGGTGAGCTAGCGGGCCGCCCTCGTCCAGCACTGGCTCGCATTCTTCGAGCGACGGCTGGTCCGTGCGCTGAAAGAATTTACCGATGGGAATCACGTCCCCCCAGATCTGCGATTTTTCCATCGCCATCGCCCAGTTGGCCGGGTCGTAGTCCTCGTCCTCCAGTTTCTTCACGCGCTGTTTGAACCAGGGGTAGGTGTTGTCGTGATTGTAGGTCACGCACGGGCTGAAGACGTCGATAAAGGCGAAGCCTTTGTGCTGCAGGCCTTGTTTGATCAACTCGGTCAAGTGGCGCTGCTCGCCGCTGAAGCCGCGGGCAACGAAAGTCGCGCCGGCGGCGAGGGCCAGCGCGATGGGGTTGATGGGCGGCTCGACATTGCCGTATGGCGCGCTCTTGGTCTTCATGCCCAGGCGGCTGGTGGGCGAAGTCTGACCCGTGGTCAACCCGTAGATCTGGTTGTCCATGGCGAGGTACAAGAGATCCACATTGCGGCGCATAGTGTGAATGAAATGATTGCCGCCAATCCCGAAGCCGTCGCCATCGCCGCCGGTGATGGCTACGGTGAGTTCGTGATTAGCGAGTTTGACGCCCGTCGCGACCGCCAGGGCGCGCCCGTGAAGCGTGTGCATGCCGTACGTGCTCACGTAGCCGGGCAGGTTGGAAGAGCAGCCGATGCCGCTGATGGTCACCACGTTGTGGGGCTGAATTTGCAGATCCACCAGGGCCTTCTGGAATGCGGCCAGAACGCCGAAATCGCCGCATCCGGGACACCAGTCGGGATCCACTTTTCCTTTGAGATCGGGCAGGGTTACCTGCTTAAACAGGGGCGCGGTTGTTGCCATGACGTCTCCTCTCAGACCGTGATTTCGTGCATTGGGACCGACATCGTGACGCCGCCGGCCAGTTGTTCTTTTACCGCATCCACAATGTGGTGCGGCATAAACGGCTCTCCGTCGTACTTTCGGATGTGGCCGTCGGGGACAAAGCTGGTCTCGCTGCGCAGGTAGCGCGCAAACTG
>DASXXV010000026.1:0-5403 GCA_036502905.1 Occallatibacter sp.
CAACGTGGTCGACGTGCTGGGCCGCTTCCTCAACATGGGGGTGGAAGCCTACAACTTCGTCTCCGCGTTGAACTGCATCCTTGCTCAGCGCCTGGTCCGCACCATTTGCGAATACTGCGCGCGCACCGTCCAGTACGACGAGGATGCTCTGCTCACATCCGGGCTCGAACTCGCTGAATGGCGCGACTTCGGCTTCCGCGAGGGCGCCGGCTGTCTGGAGTGCGGCGGGACCGGCTACCGCGGCCGTACCGCGATTCACGAACTGCTCGATCTCACCGACCCCATCCGCGAAATCATCCTGGAGAAGAAGCCCACCTCGGAGATCCGCAAGCTGGCCCAGAAAGAGGGCATGAGCTTCCTGCGCGAATCCGCCATCGACCGTGTTCGCCGCGGCCTGACGACACTGAAAGAAATAAACAAGGTCACCTTCATCGAGGCATCCCGGTGAGGACCATTCCACGTACGAAATGCGGGTGCCCCACATTCGTGGACGTTGTCCGCTAAGGTGGGATTGAACTTCCACTCGCTCGATTGGAAACTTTGAAAGGGCGCGGGTTTAGTCGTGCCGATAGAACGCGGCAAAGGACAGGGGCTCTGGCACCTGAGGGAAACCTTCAACATTCAACCCACTGATCGGAGATTTCCAAGTGGCGAACAAAGATAAAAGTAAACCCGGCGGCCGCCCGCGCACCGCAATCGAACTGGCGCCCGAAGGCGTTCTGGCCGCCACCATCCCGCAAGGGAGCGAAGCGCCCGCATACGCCTACGCGCCGCTCGCGGCGGGTGCCCTGGTCCCTGGCGTCGCGGAGGCCAACATTCGCACCCAGGAAGCCGTCATTGAGGCCATCCGCTCCGTGCTGAACCAGCTCGCGCCCAAGAGCCACGCCGTTACGCTCGTCCTGCCGGATACCGCGGTGCGTGTCTTCGTGCTCGATTTCGACACCCTGCCGACGAAGCCCGCAGAGGCCGTCCCGGTGCTGCGCTTCCGCCTCCGCAAGATGGTGCCCTTCGATATCGAACACGCCGCGCTTAGCTACCAGATCCTGGTTCAAGGCGAAGGCAACGTCAAGGTGCTGGCCACCGTCATGCCCGGCCCCGTGCTGGCCGAGTATGAAGCCACGGTTCGCGCTGCCGGCTACGAGCCCGGCGCGGTGCTGCCCTCCAGCCTTGCCTCCCTGGCGGGGCTCGAGTCGCTCGAACCCATTCTTGCCGCCAACCTCAGCAGCCAGGCCCTCACTACTTCCATCACCTCGGGACAGAACCTCTACCTGTTCCGCACCGTCGACTTGCCCGAAGATCCCGGCGCCCGCACCGCCGAGATTCAGCGCAGCATCGCGGTCGCGGCCGCCTACTACGAGGACAAGCTAGTGGCCCGTCCCCGCCAGCTCCACTACTCCGGCATTGAAAAGGCCGACAATTTTGCCCTCCTCGTTGGCGATCCCGAACTGGCCGTCGTCGACATGGTTCCAACCTCCGGGCTGGGTGCCACCACGGCGCTCGGGCCCTTGAGCATCGCCGGCATCTCCGGCGCTCTGGCGGGAGCGTAAGCCGATGAAAATTACTATCAATCTCGCCACTCGCCCGTTCACCGACCTGGGTCCCATACTCCAACGCCTGCGCATCGCCATGGTGGTATTCGCAGTGGTCTCCATCGGCATTGGCGTGGGGCTGCATTTCCTCCATGCCAGGGCGGAAGCGGCTCGCGCCCGCGAACGCGGCGTCGACCAGCAAATCGCCAAAATCAGTCAGGAGCGCCAAGGCTACCAGAGCATGATGCGGCAGCCCGACAATGCCCAGGTCCTGCAGCAGGCCAATAACCTGAATGCCCTCTTCGATCAGAAGGCGTTCTCCTGGACCCTCGCCATGGAGGATCTGGAGACGGTTCTGCCCGGCGGCGTGCAGGTGACCACCCTGGAGCCCGTTCGCGACGAGAAAACCGGCCAGATCACCCTCAAGCTGCGCGTCGTCGGACCCCGCGACAAGGGCATTGAACTCGTCCAGAACCTCGAACATTCGCGCCACTTCCTGCACCCCACCATCACCGGCGAGAGCATCGAGAGCAATGGCGGGCCGAATGTCGCCATGGAGCCGGTGAGCGCTTCCAATCGGGTCAACTTCGAGTTGAGCGCCGAATACAATCCCGCCACCCTCGGAGAGTTGCCCGCCCGCGCCAACACCGAGGAAAACCCCAAGGCCGAATCGGACTCCGCACCGAAGGCAACTGCGCCCGTGCACAAGCCCGCCGTTTCCGCCGCCGGTCCTGGCCTTCGCCGCCCACCGATGAACGGTGTCGCGAAACCCCCGGCCGCCGCACAGCCGGCCTTGACTCCACAGACCGGAGCGCCCAGGTCAACCGGAACCTCCCGGTCCCCCTACGTGGTCCGGCCACCGGCCGCCGCACAGCAGCCCATGCAATCGCCCCAGGCCATGCGACAGGCCGGCCAGTCTCGCTACCAGGTTCCATCCCCGCAGCAGGCCGCCCCTAACTCGCCGCAAACACCCACTCGCCAGCCGGGTCGCCCGGGAGGTCCGCAATGAGCGAAAAATCCAACATCACCTGGCGCGAACGGATGTCCTCGCCGCTTACCTGGCACGTGGCCGCCTTTTCTGTGCTGCTCATCGTGATGGCCGTTCTCGCCACCCGGTTTGCCCTCGACTGGATGGCCATCAGTTCCGGCTCCGCCGACGCCCTGGCCAGCAAGCAGGTTGAAGTCAAGGCCATGGAAATGCAAACCGTTCCGCTCCACGGCCTCGACAAGCGCGTGGCCCATTCCCGCGAACTCATCGGCTACTTCTACGAAAATCGCATTCCCGTCAACTACTCGTCCTTCGCCACGCGCATCGGCGATCTGGAGGTCAAGTCGGGAGTGCGCGTCACGCGCGTCGGTTACAGCCAGGGCAAGCCCGGGCCCGATCTCACCGAGATCTTCCTCGACGCCAACCTCATCGGCGAGTACCCGCAGATCATGCACTTCGTCAATTCGCTGGAGCGCGACAAGATCTTTTTCGTGGTGAAGCAAATGAACCTCACCGGGCAGCAGGGTGGTTTGGTAAACCTGCGGCTGCAGGTATCCACCTGGATGAGTAACGCGGCCGCTGCCGCCAGCCGTCTGCCGCAGGCCAACCCCAACGGTCAGAAGCAAAACACCCAGCCTGCCGAAGCACCTGCCGGTGGCGCATCGCCCGGTGGCGCATCGCCCGCAGGCGCAGGAGAAGGACAATGACCATCCGCCTTGGAACCGATAAGAAATGGCAGGTCTACACGCTCATGGGCGTGCTGGTTGTCCTGTTCGGCTTCGGTGGGTACCGCGCCTACTTGATGTTCGGCGGCGGCTCATCGTACACGCCTCCGCCTCCGGCCGTCGCCCAGTACAAGAACGGAACAGCCCCCGCAACAGCGGGACCCGATGCCCAGAAGCTCTCCAACACCGGCCTCGATCCCACCCTTCACCTCGAAAAGCTCGCCCTGAATGAATCCGTGGAGTATTCTGGCACGGGCCGAAACATCTTCTCGGCACAGTCCGCCCCGGTCATCGAGCCGCCCATCAAGACGGCGCGCAACGATACGCCGGAAGTCATTCTGCCGCAGGCTCCGCCACCTCCCCCGGCGCCGCCCAAAATCGAGCTGAAGTACTTCGGCTACGCCCAATCAAAGGACAAGTCCATCAAGGCGTTCCTGGTCCATGGCGATGACATCTTTATGGCCAAAATCGGCGAGATCGTCGATCACCGCTACAAGGTGGGAAGCATTTCCCCGGCCAGCGTACAAATTACCGACCTGGCCTACAACAACACCCAGACCGTGCCGCTGTCCGCCCAGGCGCCAAACACGAATCAGTGATCAGTGATCAGTGCTCAGAGATGATTTGCGCTTAGCATCCTTCAGCGAAGGTTGTCATCCTGACGCTGACCCTGAGTTTGCGAAGGGGAAGCGGAAGGACCCTTGCTTTTAGGAAGGCAAGCCGGCCAAATACGTTAACCAAAACCCGCGCCCCCGCGTCGAACCAAAGGATGATCACTGGACACTGATCACTGATCATTGACCACTGTTTTTATGATTTGCAATTCGCCAACCCGCCGCCCCAGACCCTCCGAAGAGGGATTCATTCTCGTGTCCGTCATGTTGCTGCTGGCGCTGCTCATCATCGCGATGGCCGTGGCCATGCCCAAGATCTCCGCCGACATTCAGCGCGACCGGGAAATCGAAACGTATCGCCGCGGCATGCAGTACCGGCGGGCGGTACAGCTCTACTTCAAAAAGTTCCAGCGCTATCCGCCCAACGTCGACGCCCTGGTGAAGACCAACAACATTCGCTTCCTGCGCAAGAAGTACATCGATCCCATCACCGGCAAGGATGACTGGAAGCCCATCATGTTCGGGCAGCAGAAGACCCCCCTGGCCATGGGATTCTTCGGGCAGCCCCTGGGCGGCGCCGGCTTCGGCGGGGCTGTACTCGCCGGCACTGGGCCCGGCGGCGGCAATAACGTGCCCATCAGCACGCCTATCACTTCCGGCGCGTTCAATCCCGGAGCCGGCGGCTCCGACCCCAACGCCAATCCCAACGATCCCAATGCCGGTCAGAACGCCGGGACCAACCCCACCGATCCCAACGCGAACGGCGGCCAGATCGCGGGAGCCAATCCCATCGCCGGTCCCACGTTCGGCGGCGCCGGCATCGTCGGCTTTTCGCCCGCCAGTCCCAAGCAGTCCATCCTGGTTTACAAAAAGAAAAACCACTACAACGAGTGGGAATTCACCTACAGCCCGCTCAGCGAAATGGGCATGATGGGCATGCCGAACCAGCCGCCGCAATTACTGGGTGGCCAAGCTCCTGGCACCGGAGGTCTCAATCCGACCCCCATGCCGTCACCCACTCCGCAGCAGCCCGCGCCACAGCAATAAACAGCTTCCGGAAAACCGCGGCCTTGAGTGGTCCCCTTCAGCGCATGACTTCGCACGCCGAAAAGGTGCCTTGCAGCAGGGCACAGCTCTTCGCACCTTATTGAAAGGGCTCTTCCAGTCCCCTGTGTGGCAGGCCACGACTGGCCCCGTGCCCCATGTCCCGATTTTTAGGACATGGGAAAGCACGAATCTCATTCCGCTCTCCGCCACATCCCTCTCACGTCCGCGAATAGGCCGCCCGCGGCTTGCGGTCCTGGATCCAGTCCAGCACCGGCCGCGCCCCCAGCAGCACCGCCAGGATGATGGTATTCAACATCGGCGACAACACCCCCGGCTTTACCTGCCACCAGTAGTGGATGATCCCGCATACGGCCGCCACGTAGACCAGCTTGTGCAGCCGTTTCCAGCGCTTGCCGCCCATCTTGCGAATGGCCCAATTGAACGACGTGGCCGCCAGCGGCAACAGCAGCAGCCACGCGATCATCCCCATGGCGATGAAC
>DASXXV010000027.1:0-1599 GCA_036502905.1 Occallatibacter sp.
CGGCCTGGGCGTCGCCTTTGCCGATTATGATGGTGATGGATTCACCGACATCTATGTTGCCAACGACGGCATGCAGCAATATTTATTTCATAACAACGGCAACGGCACATTTACGGAAGTTGGCATGGAATCGGGCGCAGCCTTAAACGCGGACGGCGGGCCGCTCTCCGGCATGGGCGTCGTCTTCCAGGACTACGATAACGATGGCCTTCCCGACGTCATCGTGACCACCCTGCCGCGCCAGACCTATGCCGTATTTCATAACGATGGTCACGGCTCGTTCAGCGATCGCGGGCTGCAGACCGGGATCACCATGCTTTCCGGCGTGACCGCGGGATGGGGCGTGGGCTTGGAAGACTTCGACAATGACGGGCAGAAAGATCTGTTCGTGGCCCAGGGTCACGTTCTCGACAACGTGGAAAAGATTGATCCCTCGTTGCACTATCTCGAACCGCCGCTGCTGGCGATGAATCGCGGCGGCCACTTTGAGCCTTCCGATCCCGGAACACACGCTCTGGTTGCCGCTCGCGGCACGGCTTTCGGCGATCTCAACAACGATGGCTACATGGATGTCGTGACCACCGTTCTGGGAGGTCCTCCTCAGGTGTTCATCAACCGCGGCGGCAGCAATCACTGGCTCACGATTTCTCTTCGCGGCACGCGCAGCAACCGCGACGGCCTCGGCGCCCGCGTGCGAGTCAACCAGCAAACTCGCTTCGCTACGACTTCCGGAAGTTATGAGTCGGCCAACGACAAACGCCTCCACTTCGGCCTCGGCCCGGCTAAATCCGCCAAGGTAGAAGTGTTTTGGCCGTCCGGAGCCCACCAGGTATTGAATGATGTAGCGGCAGACCAATTCCTTGAAATCCGCGAACCGGAGCGCCCATGATGCATGCGGCAACTACTGTCCTTACCCTTTGGCTGGCGTTGCAGACGATCTCTCCGGAGGCGACTCAGCACTGGAATGCTGCCCAGCACGCCGAGCAGCAAAAAGAATTCGATGTAGCCATCAAGGAATATCGCACCGTAACACAACTCGAACCCAATTTCGCCGGAGGCTTTGTGAGTCTCGGGCAGGCTTTTATGGAACAACGGGATTTCGGTTCCGCCCTGGCTCCGCTGAAGCACGCTCTCGAAATTGACTCGAATCTCCTCCCCGCGCACCAACTCCTGGGCTACGCGCTGCTGGCCCAAGGTTACGCGGCCGATGCCATTCCACATCTGGATCGCGCTCACGAACAAGGTGCGCTTGGGATTGCCCAAGAGGAAACAGGGCAGTTCTCCGATGCAATTCAGAATCTGCAGGCCGCGTTGCAGAAACGTCCCAATGATCCCGACCTGCTCTACTATCTCGGCCGCGCCGCCGGGCTTCTCTCGAAGCAATCGGTGGACACGCTCCTGGCGGCCTATCCGGATTCTTCTCGCGCCTATCAGTCCATGGCCGAAAACTATTTTGTGCTGCGGCAAATGGCGGAGGCGGAAAAGCAATACGAGCAGGCTTTGAAGCTGCGACCCGAGACCCCCAATCTCCACCTGGAGCTCGGACAGGTATTCGCGATGACTTCCCGCTGGCCGCAGGCGGAAGAGCAATTTCGCGCC
>DASXXV010000028.1:0-4795 GCA_036502905.1 Occallatibacter sp.
AGCGTGCCGAGGCCGCCGAGCAGCGCGAGGACTATGACGCCGCCTTTGATAATTACCAGAAGGCGGCGGCCAAGGCCCCCCAGAATCTTCGCTATCGCGAGTCCTTGTACCGGGTTCGCGTGTCGGCGTCCGGCCTGCATCTCACCAATGGCCGGAAACTGGTTGTAGAGGGCGATCTGCAGGGCGGTATGGCCGAGTTCCTCCGGGCCGCGGAAATCGATCCCAGCAACGAGTCTGCCAAGCAGGAAGTCGCTCACATGAAGGCGCTTCTGGGCCAGGCTGCGGCGCCTTCGCCCGAGACCACGCCCGAACTGGCAAGCAAGCAGGATGAGATCGACTCAATGGGCTCGCCGGTAACGCTCAAACCTATCTCCAACGAGCCCCTGACGCTGCACATGACCGAGGATGCCAAGGTGGTGTACCAGGCGGTGGGCCGCGCCGCCGGCATCAACGTGCTGTTCGATCCGGACTTCAACTCCAAGCGCATCACCGTCGACCTTACCAACGTGTCCCTTCTGGATGCGCTGCGGATCGTGGGCACCATGTCGAATACTTTCTGGCGCCCGGTTACAACCAACACTATCTTCGTGGCCCAGAACACGCGCGCCAAGCGGACCGAACTCGATGAGCAGGCGGTGCAGACGTTCTATCTGACCAATGCCTGGCAGCAGAACGATCTGAACGACGTGCAGACCGCGCTGCGCAACGTTCTCACCAACATCAAGGTTTACGGCGTCGCCAGCCAGAACGCGCTGGTGGTTCGCGGCACCCCTGATGAATTGCTGCTGGCTCAGAAGCTGATCAATGACCTCGACAAGGCGCGCCCCGAAGTGGTGGTTGATATCGCGGTGATGGAAGTGAGCAAGAACTGGCAGCGCACGCTGGGCATCCAGTGGCCGTCCAGCGCCAGCGTTCAGATACAGTCGAATACGGTCAGTACGAACAACAATAACAACACCGGTACAGGAACGGGAACGGGTACGGGTACGGGCACCAGCAACACCAACAACAACCTGACCCTCTATAGCCTTGGTCACCTGAATTCCAATGACATCGCAGTGACGGTGGGGGCAGCAACGGCCAACCTGCTGCTGACCGATTCCAACACCAAGATTCTTCAGAACCCGCGCCTGCGCGCCACCGACTCGCAGAAAGCGACCATGAAGATCGGCGAGCGCATCCCCATTGCCACCGGTTCTTATCAGACCGGAGCGGCCACGGCGCTGGTGAGTTCGCTGGTCAATACGCAGTTCCAGTACATCGATGTGGGCGTGAATATCGAGATCACGCCCACGGTTCATTTCGATCGCGATGTAACGCTCAAGATGAAGATCGAAGTGACGGCGCAGAGCGGCAACGTGACCATCAGCGGCGTTACCGAACCCATCATCGCCCAGAAGAACACGGAAGAAGTCGTGCGGCTGCGCGAGGGAGAGGCCAACATTCTCAGCGGGATCCTGAACCAGCAGGAGCAGGAGAGCTGGAGCGGTATTCCGGGCTTGAGCTCGATTCCCATCCTCAAATACCTGTTCGGTTCCAAGGACCACACCAAAACCGACGACGAAGTGGTGTTCCTGATGGTGCCTCACATCGTGCGCTCGCCGGACGTGAGCCCGGTAAACCTGCGCACCATCGACACCGGGGTGGGGCAGTCCATCGAATTGCGCCGCATCGCCGTGGAGGGCAGGGGAGCCAACGCTCCGCCGCAGATTCAACCCGTCAATTCGGACTCCAGGGTGGGTGCCGTTCCCGGGCAGAGTGCGAGCGCCGCAGCCCCCGCCGCGATGGCCCAGATGAAGCAGGCCGGGCAGGGCGGCGGTCTCACTTCGCCGGTACCGCAGACCAACCTGGGCACAGCAGCAGCCCAGGCGCCGGCACCCACCGAGGCGCCGCCGCCACCTCCACCGGTGACCACGCCCCCGGCTCAGCCGTCGTCGGCTCCGCCTGGCGGGCCGAACGTGAACTTCCTCTTGAATCCACCCGGTCCGGTAAAGGCCGGCTCCACGTTCGAGGTTCCGGTAGTGATCAGCGGCGCCAACGACATTTCGTCTATTCCGCTGCAGATCCAATACGATGCGTCGAAGATTTCGCTGGTGAACGTGGTTGGCGGCGACTTCCTCAGCCGCGACCAGCAGGCGGTGGCCCTGGTGCATCGGGACGATGGGCCGGGCAACGTCACCATCAATGCGTCGCGTCCGCCCGGAGCCGCCGGGGTGAACGGCGCCGGGGTGGTATGCGTCCTTAGTTTTGAGGCCAAGTCGGCGGGCGACAGCAAGATCGAAATTACCCGTCCTGGAGCCCTGAACAGCAAGCAACAACCTGTCCTAGCGCAAGGAACGTCGATAAACGTGAGTGTTAAATAGTAAAAAGCAAATGATCAGCAGGCGGCCAATCCGAAAAAGGGGCGAGCGGGGGCTCACCCTGGTCGAACTGATCGTGACCATTGCCATCCTGGCCATCCTGGCGGCGGGTGCGGCGCCGATCGCGCGCTACAAAGTGAAGCGCGACAAGGAGCGCGAACTGCGCTACGACCTCTGGACCATGCGCGACGCCATCGATAAATACAAGGACGCGGCGGACAAGGGCGCTTTCCAGACCAAGGTGGACAGCCAGAACTATCCGCCCGACCTGGAGACGCTGGTCAACGGCGTGGATGTGCAGGGCAAGAAGGTTCGCTTTTTACGCCATATCCCGGTCGATCCCATGACCGGCAAGACGGACTGGGGACTGCGTTCCATGCAGGACGACCCCACCTCCGACTCCTACGGCGGGCAGAGCGTTTTCGACGTCTATTCCAAGTCGCAGGGAACCGCCCTGGACGGCACCAAGTACTCGGACTGGTAGGCTACTATGCGCACGAATCACAAAAAAGACGCAGGCTTCACCCTGGTGGAGCTGATGATCGTCATGGCCATCATCGGGGTGCTGGCCGTGGTGGCGATCCCCAGCTACGTGGGTGCGGTGCGCCAGGCGCGCGAAGCCGTGCTCAAGGAAGACCTCCATGTCATGCGCTCGGCCATCGATTCCTATACCGCCGACAAGCAGAAGGCGCCCCAGTCGCTGGAAGACCTGGTGAACGAGGGATACCTGAGGAAGATACCTGTCGACCCCATGACCCGGACAACGGATTCGTGGCAGACCACTACCAGTGATGCGCTCCACTCCGTCGATCAGACCGATCCGGGCATTGACGACGTCCATTCCGGCTCTCAGGAGCAAGGCTCCGACGGGCAGCCCTACTCGGAGTGGTGAAGCGGGCTCTCCGCTTTCAGCCCAGTTTCCAGTCCTGAATGCATGGCTGCACCTGCGGGTGGCTGCACCTTCGGGTGGCTGCACCTTCGGGTGACTGCACCTGCGGGTGGCTGCACGGTTGCGCCAATGTTCGCGCCCCTTGCGAATCGGTTAAGGTGGGAACGGGTGCCTCCCGATGATCGATGCCTCGCGGTATGTCGCCGAGAGAAAGTTTGCGCTGCGTGTGCTGTCGTTTTACGTGACCCTGATTCCGCCGGATGATGAAGCAGCCGCGCCGGATCTCGGGGGAAAGCTTTTCTACGCGGGCGAACTCGATGACGATGGCTGCGCCTGGATTGTGGCCGCGAATATTGCGGGCGCCGCCTCGCTGTGCGGTTCCAGCAATGCCCTGGCGCCCAAGCAGGCCATCCGCGACGGCATCATCGATTTCCTGGTCACATCGCTGGACGAAGCGGTGCGCATTCTCAAGAATGAAGTGCGCAAGCATGCGCCGGCCGCAGTGTGTATCGGGGCGCCGCCCGCAGAAATCGAAGAGCAAATGTCAGAACGCGGAGTGGCGCCGGATATCGTTCGTCCAGGCGGCGGAACAGCCGGGAATTCGAGCCCGGCATTCGACGACATCGCCCTGGTGTCCTGGAGCGTTTCCTCGGCCCCGGCGCGATGGATGCCGAAGCTGGACGCGTTTGCGCTCGAATGTGGGGGCGAACTTCTGCAGGGTACCCGGCGCTGGTTGCAGATGTCTCCGCGATACCTGGGCCGCCTGGCGCAGTCCATTCACCTTGTCCTCGCCGACCGGGCATTCGCAACCCGCTTCATGGAAAACGCAATGGCTCTCGAAGGCGGCAATATCCCGGTGAAGCTCCAGGTCACGTATCGCGGCGGTGGCGAAGAATTCAATGCCCCGAATTGGAACAAGGACGACCCCGATACCTAGGGCCTGTTAACACTACTGGGATGGCAACGACGGGAGCCAGTTTTTTCCCAGTTCTAGGAGAGAGGAGTGAACTGTAGCCGGTTACTGGAGCGACGAGCGACAACGAAATGGGGAAAACTGGCCCCGTCCCTCCGGGTTGCGGCGCAAATCCGGGGTCCCCGGCGACAGGTCTTGGTCGCTGGGGTGGAAATCGGGCCATACTTCGTTGTCGTCCTGGGCGGTGGGCCCGCCACAGTCGTCGTCCTCCGCCTCGTCTGGCCCAATTTTCGCTCGCAACGCTGTTCACCCCAGTAGCGTTAACAGGCCCTAGCAGAACCGGCAGTTTTCGTCACTCTGACCGGGTTAGCCGGTTCGCATGGCGGATAATCGGTCCATGGCGGATGGCTGGGAAAGTCCCGGGGCTCTCAACTACGTTGTGGCCGACGTCTTCACCGACACGGCGCTGGCGGGAAATCCGCTCGCCGTGGTCTTCGATACCGCGGGTCTGGAGACCGCGCGCATGCAGGCCATCGCGCGCGAGTTCAATCTTTCCGAGACCACCTTTATCCAGCGCCGCCCGGAAGATGTGGAGCGGGCGGAAGGCGTCCGCGTGCGCATCTTCACCACGCA
>DASXXV010000029.1:0-10929 GCA_036502905.1 Occallatibacter sp.
TCCGGTTCGGACTTTGTGGAGATGTTCGTCGGCGTAGGTGCCAGCCGCGTGCGCGACCTGTTCGAGCAGGGCAAGAAGAATGCCCCCTGCATCATCTTCATCGACGAAATCGACGCGGTCGGCCGCCATCGCGGCGCCGGCTTGGGCGGCGGTCACGACGAGCGTGAGCAGACGCTCAACCAGCTGCTCGTCGAGATGGATGGCTTCGAGTCCAACGACGGCGTCATCCTCGTTGCGGCTACCAACCGTCCCGATGTGCTCGACCCGGCGCTGCTGCGCCCCGGGCGCTTTGATCGGCGGGTAGTCGTCGGTCTGCCCGACGTTCGCGGCCGCGAGGAAGTCCTCCGCGTACACGTTAAGAAGGTGCCCGTAGCCGACGACGTCAATCTCAACGTTCTGGCTCGCGGAACCCCTGGGTTCTCGGGTGCCGACTTAGCCAACATGGTGAACGAGGCGGCCCTCAATGCAGCCCGCCTGAATCGCAAGCAGGTCACCATGTACGACTTCGAACTGGCCAAGGACAAGGTCCTGATGGGCGCAGAACGTAAGTCGATGCTGCTGACCGACGAGGAGAAGCGAGTGACCGCGTATCACGAGGCCGGCCACGCGCTGGTGTCGTTCCTGCGCGACCACTCCGATCCCATCCACAAGGTCACCATCATTCCGCGCGGCATGGCTCTGGGCGTTACGGTCTACCTGCCTGATGACCGGCACAACTACACTCGCGACTACCTGGAGACCCGACTGGCGACCGCCTACGGCGGGCGTGTGGCAGAAGAGATTTTCCTCAACCAGATGTCAACCGGAGCGGGCTCCGACATCGAAGTGGCGACGGACCTGGCACGGCGCATGGTGTGCGAGTACGGCATGAGCCGGCTTGGACCGCTGACCTTCGGCAAGAAGGAAGAGCAGATCTTCCTGGGCCGCGAGATCGCGCAGCATCGTGACTTCAGCGAAGAGACGGCGCGGCAGATCGATCTCGAGGTGCGGCGTTATATCGACGAGGCGTACCAGTCGGCCTACAGCATCATCAACGCCAACCAGGACGCCATGCACCGCATCGCGGCGGCGCTTCTGGAGCGCGAGACCATCGACGCCGAGGAAGTGAAGATGCTGATCGAAGGCAAGCAGCTTCCTGCCATGAAGTCCGCGCTGGCAGCTCCCAGCGATGGCGGCGGCGGTGTGCAGCAGGTGCTGAAGCCCGACACCTCGCGCGGTGGGCCCATCCACGGCGAAGGCTCGCCCTCGCCGGCATAAAACAGCAACGAACTGCAGCAATCCGAAGGGCCGCTCAATACGAGCGGCCCTTCGTTCTTCGTGACCGTGGGTATATGTTTTTCTTCTCGGCGTAACCATCTTCCCGAAGCAAACTTGGCCTCCACAATCCTGCAAAAACCGTGATACCTTGGGTCCACGCCGGTCACTATCCTCTTGGCGGAAGGGGTCGCAAGCATTCACATCATGGCCACCGAGCAGATTTCGGAAAGGGACGTGCACGCGCTTGAATCGATCGCCAGCCGCTATGCGGTGAGGTCGATCCTCGGGCAGGGTGCCTCCGCGACCGTGTTCCTGGCCGACGATCTCGACGTCGGACGGCCGGTGGTGGTCAAGTTGCTGAGCACTGGCGCCGACTCCGGTTCCGACTCAGGGCTGGCCCGCTTTCGAGCCGAGGTGGCCGCCACCCGGAAATTCAAACACCAGAACGTTGTCCGGGTTCTCGATGACGGCGTCACCATCGATCACCGGCCGTACCTGGTGACGGAGTTTACCGCCGGCCGCAGCCTGGCGGCGGTGCTGCGCGAGTCCGGTCGGTTGACCACGAGCCGCGCAGTCGAAGTAGGGATCGCGATTGCCGAGGCGCTGGCGTACGTCCACGACCAGGGGTTTGTCCATCGCGATCTGAAACCTTCGAACGTCTTGATTCCGGGCTGGCCCGACGCGCCGGATTTTGGCAATTCCAAGCTCCTCGATTTTGGCGTCGCCGGCCGCCTCGAGCACGGAGGCCGCACGCAGGCCGGAATGGTCTACGGCACTTTGCGCTACATGTCGCCGGAGCAGATCAAAGGGGAACAGCAGTCGGCCGCGACCGATGTATACGGCTTCGGATTGTTGCTTTTCGAAATGCTGGCGGGCAGCGCGCCGGCCAAGCGCGAACAGGACCTGACCACCCTCCTGATCGCCATTCGTGACGGTATATCTGATCGGGACTTGAAAAACCTCGAGCCGAATCTCGCGGACCTGATTCGGCGCTGCGTGCGGACCAATCCCGCGGAGCGGCCGGAGATCGCGGCGGTGCTGGAGGAATTGAAACTCTCGCCCCATCGCATCCCAAACGATTCGCCGGCGGGGGCAATGACGATTGCTTTCGAGCTGCCGGACTTCGCTTCTGCAGCCCCTGTGCCGCCGCCCACGGCGCCAATCCCCGCCTCCCCTTCACAAACAGCCGCGCAAAAACTGACCGAACGGACCCTGGGGCTCGATACTGGTCGTCCTTCGATCTTGCCATCGCGTTCATCCGCTTCCGCTGGATCCCGCGTCTCGGCCTCTGGGCCTCGCCGATGGCTATTGCGAACAGCATTTGCTTCTGGGCTGGCCGCGCTGGCCATTTCCGCGATCATCTATTTCCGCCCCGCGCCTCCGGTTCTCCATCCAGCGCCGCACGACTCGAATCTCGCCCCCGGGAAACCGACAGCCTCGCCAAGCGCTCCAGCGCCGGTTCCGCCCGGATCCAATGAGACCACAATCCGCGCCATTCGCTTTTCCGCCGGCCTGCTTCTGATGGGGGCAAGCGTCGCCATCGGTTTCCTGCTGCGGAACTGGCTGGGCAGTAAATCGCAGGTTAAGTCGCAGGCTTACGAACTGGTGTTCGGGGCAAAGGCGCGCACCGATCTGACCGCCACGATTGCGGTGCAATTGGATGAGCTGGTCTCGAAACTTAGCCGGCTGGACGAGCGCATCCTGGCCGGGTCCGTGGCGCTCATGCTAAACGAATACGGAACTGCCACGGATGCCAAGGACCGCCAGGCCGCGCTGATGAACGTGGTCGCCCTCTCGGAGAAACTCGCCGTCCGCCTGTCGCCGTGGTACGAGCGCTACAAGGAGATCATCGCCTCAGCAGTGGCGCTGATGGGCGGAGTCTCCGGCCTTGTCACCGCGCTCAACTCGCTGCTGGCACACAAGCACTGAACGGATGCCACATCATCTGGCCGTATACCCCCGTCCATCATCAGCAAGGATCCGGTGGAGAAGGTCGCATGATCGCTTGCCAGGTACGCGAAAAACGACGCCACCTCGTCCGCGCAGGCAATGCGCCCGAGCACCATACGATGCGCAGCGATTGTAGGCGATAAATGGGGCCGGCTATGCAGAACCACAGGTCATCTATCGGACGTAAAGCTCGCAGCATAGAACGGATCGGTCCCCCACCTTGGCGCGGCTGGCAGCTCGTCTATAGCACTCCTCAGCTCTGGAGGGTCCTTAACATTTGCGGAAAGCGGACGAAACCAAGCGGAACAATGGCGCATCCAATCACCAACCCGGATTCTCTGCTCTCCTCCAGGGGAGCTAACGGTGCGCGGAGTTCCCGTATGGGAGATGCACAAGAACCTTTGAGAGTACTATTGGTGGACGACGAACAGGGAGTTGCCGACGCTCTGGCGAACTTTTTGCAGACTGGAGGCTACGAAGTTCACGCCGTCTGCAGCCCAATCCAAGCCCTTACGCTGGCCGACCACCTCAAGCCTCATGCTCTTGTCGCTGATGTAGTCATGTCGGAAATGCACGGCGTCGAACTCGCCGACGAATTCGCGAACCGATTCCCCGGTTGCAATGTGGTGCTAATGTCATCCGCCGCGTCCGGCCCGCTGGTGGAAGAGGCGAGGCGGCGTAAGTACATTCGTGCCTTCTTCCACAAAGGACGAGAATTGCAGCAGCAACTCCTCGACTCGCTGGATGCCATGAAACGGGCTGCCTGACTACGCTTTGTTCAGATCCGCATGCGCCATCAGCTTTTTCACAATTTCGCGTCCAATCACCAGCGACGCCGTGGCCGCCGGCGAAGGCACGTTGCAGACATGCAGGATTCGGTCGCGATAAACGAAGTGGAAGTCATCCAGCAGGCGCCCCGAACCATCGAGCGCCTGCGCGCGCACGCCTGAACCGCCCGGCTCAAGGTCTTTCTGGGTCAGCGAGGGCACCAGCCTCTGCGCCGCCGCCGCGAACGCGTGCTTGCTCCACGAGCGATACATCTCCGCCGCGCCGCTCTTCCAGTACCGCGAGGACATCCTCCAGAAGCCGGGGAACAGCACGTTCTCCATCGTATCGCGCAGGCTGAACGATGAGCGAAGGTACCCTTCGCGCTTGAACGAAAAGACGGCGTTAGGGCCCGCTTCGAGTCCGCCCCCGATGCGCCTGGTGAAATGCACTCCCAGAAAAGGAAAGCGGGGGTCGGCCACGGGGTAAATGAGGCCCTTGACGACGTGATGCTTCTCCGGAGCCACCATGTAGTATTCGCCGCGAAACGGAACGATGCGCAGGCCCAGCCGCGCGCCCGCCATCCGCGCCAGGCGATCGCTGTGCAGGCCGGCGCAGTTGATCGCGTACCTGGCGCGGACTATCCCCGACATGGTTTCCAGAACCACGCCGCCCGTCTCGTGTGCAATGTGCTCGACGCCATATCCGGGCAGGATTTCGCCGCCCGCGTTCCCGATCAGCTCCGCATATTTCCGCGCGACCAGTTTGAAATTCGTGATCCCCGTCGAGGGCACATGAATGCCGCGAATGCCCGCGCAATACGGCTCGATCTCGCGTATCTGCCCGCCATCCAGTTCGCGAAGTCCAGTCAGCCCGTTGGCCCGTCCCCGGCGCAACAGCTCGTTCAACTGCGGAATCTCGTTCTCCTCGGTGGCGGCCACCACCTTTCCGCAGACCTCGTGGGGAATGCCATACTCCCGGCAGAAACGCACCATCGCAGCCGCGCCTTCGACACACAGGCGCGCCTTCAGCGAACCGGGTTTGTAGTAGAGGCCCGAATGGATTACGCCGCTGTTGTGTCCGGTCTGGTGAGCGGCGACTTCCTTCTCCTTTTCGAGGATCAGGAGCTTGATCCGTGGGATTCTGCGTATCAGGTGCAGTCCCACTGCGAGACCTACAATCCCGGCCCCGATGATCGCTACGTCGCATTGCCGGTCGGATGCGACCACGCTCTCCTCCGACAAAAGAGTACCTGATGAGGCAGATGCTTCCACCTGCATCATCCGCATGAGGTCTGCGTCTCTCGCTGAACGCCTATCGAGCGGGCTGAGTCCCTCTGCGCCTGATCCGACAATCGCTAAACGGCGATCTTCGAGTTCTCGTCTAGAATTACCGGTTCGGTTCCGCCCCTGACGTTCCTGAATGGATTGCGCCTTCAGAACACCCGGTACGACATGCCCATGCTCACGCCATAGGGATGGATATTGAAATTGGGCAGAAAATCCGGCCAATCCTGGTATTCGAAATCCGCCGCCCGGAATGTGAGCTTGCGCGAGAGCCGGTAATCGACACCGCCCCCGAACGCGAGTGCGGTAAAGGTTCCGTATCCGTACTTATTCGGAAAAGTCATCCGGCCCAGGCCGATCAAGGCCTTGCCGTACACCTGGGCGCTCCTGAAGCGCTTGATCGGAACCTTGGGACCGATCAGGTAGTTGTCCTGGTGCTCTCCGGAATACTGGTGGAAACGAAGCCACCGCGCTTCTCCTTCCACCTGGAACCAGTGCGTGAAGTGCAGATCGACGTAGGTTCCGAGTCCGAGAAGGTAATCCGCACTATTGCCGTATGCGGGAGAGCTTCCGTCGTTTGGCCAGAATACCGAGCCCATTCCGCCGGCGCTGATTGTGAACTGGCGTGCGTTGGCGGTCTCCACCGCCTGTCCCCTCGCCGCCACCGCCGCTACTAGAGAAAATACGAAAAAAACAAACACAGAACGTTTCATACGCAGAATTGGTCCAGTCTGAATGCTGGTTGACGTGCCACCTGCGATGAGCGCTGCCACCTAACGGATGTTTGATTGCAAGATCATCAGCCCCGCTGAGCGCAGGTAACAAGTTGCCCGGTTCTTGAATCCCGAAACTGTTAGGGGAGGCAAATAGTTTTGGCCGGGATGAGTGTAACTCATCCCGGCCAAAAAATGGATGGCACGGTCGTTCTACTTGGTTTGCGGGGCGGGAGCCGGCGGCTGCTGTTGCTGGGCCGAGGAGTCGGAAGGTACCGGCTGTGACGCGGTCGGAGGCGTGGTAGACTGCCCCGGACTGGACGTAGGAGCCGAGTTCGGGTCATTCCCGTTGGTCGGCTGTTCCGGGGTAGTGTTGCTGGCCGGCTGTGCGTTGGTGGCGCTGTACCGTTGCAGCTTGAAGTAGACCGGAGTCACTTCCAGCGGCATCTTGTCACGCGGATTCAAGGGAGCATACAGCTTGGCGTTCAGCTGGTGCACGCGGTCATCCCAGGGATCAGTCTTCAGCCAGCTTCCCAGCGGCAATGCCGGGATCTGCGCCAGGTCGTCCCAGTTGATCTTGGGCGCCGAGTGGGCCAGCGTCGTCATCCAGGGCGTGCCATCCGCCCGCAGCAGCGAATCCCCCAGTTTGGGCGTGTTCAGCGCCTTCAGCACTTTGCCGCGGTCCGCCAGCTGCGCCCAGAACAGCCCGGCCGTGGGCAGCTGGTCCTTGTACATCGAGGCCTGCAGGTACTCCTGCGCCTTCTTAACCGCATCCTCGTTGTCGTGATTGGAGTGATACATGTCGATACGCTGGAAGCTGGCTTCATCGGGGAACAGCAGCCGGTCGTTGAATGCATAGCGGGTATCAATGTGATGCCCCAGGGTGATATGCGCCAGTTCCAGTGCGATCACCGAGGCGATGGTGGCCTCGCTGGCCTCGGTGCGCGGCATAGTGTCGATCAGGCCCTTGCTCAACAGGATGGTGTTACCGACCGTGGTTGTCTCGATCGTGTTGGTGAGCAGGACGCGGCAGTGCACGGGAGTAGAGAAGGCCAGATTGTTGGGTACCGCGAGGTTGGTCACGATCTGTTCGAGGATCTTTGTCTCAAAGCCGTCGGGCGTCAGGGGAGCAACCAGGCCGGCTTCCACCAATCGGTCGATCACGTTGTTCTCCGCCTGAGTTACCCACTCGCGCGAGGCCTGCAGGGGGCTCACGTCCTGCGAGTCGTCGCTCTTATCCTCCGCATCCTCCACCTTCACGCTCACGTTCTCGCTGTCCCGGGTCGGCAGCTTCAAGGAGTAGCCCCAGAAATGGGTCTGCGCCTTCAGTCCGATGGTCTTCTCGCCCTCGGTGCGCTGGGTCTCTTCCACGTACACCGCCACCGGCAGCCAGATGTCGGGCTGCACGTTCATGCGCCAGCTGTCGAAGTGGAAGTAGTACTTGGAGGAGTCCTCGTTGGTTGGCGGAGTAAAGGTGCCGTTGAAGCGCACGATGTTGCCGTCCTGGTCCTCCACCCAGATGCGGCCGTAGAAGCGGCCCATGCCGCTCACCTTGGGATGTACGTCGAACACCCAGGTGCGCACCGAGCCCAGGAACTCGTGGCGAACATAACTGAATACGTAGTGCTGCTCGTCGAATCCCGACGGATCGAGGAACATCATTTCGGTGAAGCCCAGGGGATTGTAGGTGAACTTGGTGTCCAGCCCGAGGGCCTTGGTGAGGCTGGTGATAGACGCCAGTGACCCCTTGAACCAGCCACCCTTCTTGGAGGCATTGCGTGGCTGGTAGCTCTTGTCGAAAAAGCCCTTGCCGAAGTCCACACGACTAAGCATGTACTGGTCCGAAACAGGAACCTGGTAGAGCTTTACGTCGGGGCGGATGTCCTGAATATAGGTCTCGACCAGCGGGGTCCGCTGCTGGATCGCCTTGATCAGCACCTTCTCGCGTCCGATCGCCTTGGCGACCAGCGCATGCTGCTCAGGGGTAAGGGCGTGCACCGGCTCGTATTTCGGCTGCTTCTTGGCATATGCGCACGTCGCACTGAGAGCGATGAGCAGCAGGGTGGTCGAAGTCTTACGGAAGGTCATGTTAACTCCTGTTTAATGCATGTGCCCCAGGGCAATCGGGAAACCAGCACTTGTGCCCGGCGAACGCACGACATGGAATGGAACGTCTCTGGTTTTCCCGATCGCCGGGTCGCGCCGCATCCTTTTCAGATCTCCGGCCCGACCCTGCGGCTTTGATCCGTCGTTGCTGTTTATTGTGATCCTATGCCAATTGAAAAGTAATCGTAATATTTGTCGTGGTGTCGACCGCTTGTCCATTGCGGGTCGCCGGGTGGAAACGAATCTGCCCGGCAACGCGCCTTGCTTCTTCGTCCAGCCCGTGGCCCAGGCCCTTCACTATGCTCTGCACCAGTACCTGTCCGGCCGCCGTAAATGTCACCCTCAGAACCACATCGCCCTGAACCCGCAGCGCTCGGGCTTCGCTGGTGTACTGCACCGGCGGCTTGGAGATCACTTCGAGGTTGGTGGAGCGGATCACCTGGGGCACCGCCGGAGCCGGCGCCACGGCCGCCTGCATCTGCGGGATGCCGGCTGAGGCCACCTTGCCGCCTGTATAACTGGCGGGAGTCACCATTCCCCCGGGAATGCCCGCCGAGGCCACCTTGCCCACTACGCCGGCGTTCGAGCCGGACTTCGTTCCGTTGCCGATGCCCGCGGATCCAACCACTCCCCGGGGAGCCACGGCCGGTCCTTGCATGCCCCCGTATGGATTTCCAATGGCGGCGACCGTAGCCGGCTTGCTGGCATTGGGATTGGGGGTAACGCCAAACGTTTCTCCAAGGTGGACAGGGGTCGTGGACGGATGCGCCTGGGGCACTTGCGCGGGAGCCGCGGCCATCAGCACGGCCTTGGGCTGCGGAGCTTCAATGACCGAAGGCCTCGCCGCCTTGATCACCGGCAGTACCTGCTTGGCTTCCATCTGGATGGGCTTCAGATCGGGTTTCTGCTCGATCTTGGGCATATTAATCTTGGGTTGCTCCAGCTTCACCTCCGGCAGCTTGGGCTGCTCCACCTTGGGAGGCGGAGGAAGCTTCATCTTCATGGGCGGCGGTGGAGGCGTGGTCGGGAAAATCAGCTCCGTCTGCTCGTACCGATGTTGCTGAATCACGTGCTTTGCCGTCATCCCGATATAAATGACCAGGGCCAGCGCAATAAGATTGATGGCGCCGCTGGTGATGAACGAGGCCGGACTCTTTTCAGGTTCGGGAAGAAGCCCGAAGTTGGTGCGGACGGTCGTACGGTTTATCGGTACGGGCCGGTTCGGTTCGATCGGCAGATCAAAATTTGCTCTAGCTGGATATCGATTCCCCGACATAGTCTTATCCCTCAATTGGACCAATAGCTTGCGTCCCCGCTTCGCACGTCCTGTCTCTCCAGGCGCCCGCGAAGTTCACAACAAATGTACGTGTGAAGCAGTGCCCCCTGACCTTGCCGGTGCCCGATTCTGGGACAGGATGAGGACAGGCTCTGAGCAAGCAAGGTGCACAACATCAACCCCGAAATATTCTTATTGGAAAACCGTGATTTGCAGATCTGCGGTTGGTGGATGAAAGGGAAGGGAGTAGTCCCCCCTCCCCAGTAGAAGTTCCCCAGCAAGTTGGGATGGAGAAAACTCCCCAACTGTTGCACTTATTGTAATAGACGCGCAAAAAAAGAACCTTGCGTACAAGCAAGCTGGATGGCGGCGCCCTAAACTGTGTCCGTAACGGGTTCGGGACCGCCTGGCTGCCTGCATAGTGACTCCGCTTTCATGCATTTGCAACTGGCAAAACCATAATTGCAACCATGCTAAGTTCGAGGGTAAGTCAGGTCCTGTCGACCCGGAACTCATCTCCGTATCAGCATTGCGCTGTGGCGCTACGCTGCCTCCGGGAAGAGTGTCAATAAAGTAAACTCAGATCATTGCTTTAGACTCAGAATAATCCAAAGTGCCCTCGAAAGGAATTACTTTTGTGAAAGTACTGGTTACCGGTGGTGCGGGTTACGTCGGCGGTACCGTAGCCGGGTTGCTGGCCTCGCGCGGCCACAAGGCGGTGGTTTTTGACAACCTGAGTCACGGCCGCCGCGACTTGCTTCCCGCCGGAGTTGACTGTATTGAAGGGGACTTGGCGGATCGCCGACTACTGGAAGAGATTTTCGCTGACGCAAAATCGCAAGGCAATCCCTACGAAGGGGTATTGCATTTTGCCGCTCTTATTGAGGCGGGTGAGTCGATGGTTCACCCGGAGTGGTACTTTCGTAATAATACCGCCTCCACCCTGGCTCTTTTGGAATCCATGTTGAGCACAGGTCCCCGGAGGCTGGTGTTTTCCTCCACGGCAGCAGTCTACGGCGAGCCCGAGCGCATACCCATACTGGAAGACGCCCGTCTTCACCCCACCAATCCCTATGGCGAATCGAAGCTCCTGGTGGAACACCTGCTGCGCTGGATGAACCAGATTCACGGTTTCCGCTATGCCTCCCTCCGCTATTTCAATGTGGCGGGCGCGCCGGAAGGGCCGGAGGGTGTAACCCGCGGCGAAGCACACCAGCCGGAATCCCACCTGATTCCCCTGATCCTCGATGTGGCCCTGGGCAGGAGGGATTCGATCCGTATTTACGGCGACGACTACCCCACGCCCGACGGAACCTGTATTCGGGACTACGTTCATGTTTCGGACCTGGCCGACGCACACTTACTCGCACTGGAAAAACTCCAGACCGAGAGCCGCCTCATCTACAACCTCGGCAATGGCCAGGGTTTCAGCGTGCGCGAAGTCATCGAGTCGGCGCGCCGCATTACCGGCCATGCCATTCCCGCCGAGGTGCATCCGCGTCGCCCGGGGGATCCTGCGGTGCTGGTTGCAAGTTCCGACAAAGCGATCCGGGAACTGGGGTGGCGGCCCTGCTAT
>DASXXV010000030.1:0-18305 GCA_036502905.1 Occallatibacter sp.
GAAAAGTATTACGAGGGAGTTTGGGGCGTCGGCGAACTGCGCGTAAAGGTTGCAGAGTCGGGCGAACTTATCCGATTCAATTACCGGATCCTGGACCCCGCGAAAGCCGCGGCTCTCAATGACAAGAAGATGGAGCCTGAGTTGTACGATGCCCAGGCCAGAGTCAAGCTGACCGTTCCTCAGATGGAGAAAGTCGGAAAACTGCGCCAGGAGAGCACGCCACAAGCGGGCATGACCTACTGGATGGCGTTCTCGAACCCGACGCTGGTGGTGAAACGCGGCCACCGGGTGGATGTGGTCATCGGCTCTTTCCGGGCCACCAACCTGGTCGTGGAATGAGGCATACGGCCGACCTGCTTCGATGTGGCAGTTGGTTGCATTTTCGGGGGCGCTGATCGGTGGGAACACTGATCAGCGCCTCTTCCGCATTTTCGGCCAAGCGACCTTTCATTGCATCGTTTATAGGACTTTTCCGCCATAGAGACGTGAATACCGGGACACGTTGGGTCCCGGTTCTGCTCCATTTGTCCCGGTTCTGCTCCATTTTTTGACGCCCAGGCGATACTCATTTCCACCGGGCCTGGATCCCGTGATCGGTGTCAATCCAAAGCGACAATTTCTTATCGCGAAGGCGCTTGCGTCGTTTGCGTACCCTGCTCCGCCGTGCGACGAGCGTGCATCCGGGTGCTTACCAGTTTTCGCTGCGCAGGCGTAAGCTCCTTATAAATAAGCTCGTATTCTATGGGCGTGTAACCCGTCAGCATGGCATCCTTCTGGCTCTGCGTCAGCTTGTCGGCCTTCATTACCGTTTCTTTGCGTGAGGCTATGTCCTGGCGTATCTTGTCGATCGCTTCTTTTTGCGCGTCGGTATAGGTCAATCCTGCAAAAGCCGCGGCGTAAAGATCTTGCTGATTTTCTGCTGAAGTCTGGACCGATTGCCCTACAGGGCTCTGAGAGCGGGTTAGTCCGGGCGCCGTCATGAGAATCATCAATTGGGCTGCAACGGCGGATAATCTCGCGACACGGTTCTTTTTCATAAGCGGCTCTTTTCAAAAAACGATCGGGGTGGCGGAATCTTGTTTGCACCCCAGAGCAGCATTACCAGATTCAGCGCGCTTCGCTTTTGCGCAACGTCAAGTGAGCTCTCGAGTACGTCTGCCTGGATGCCCGGCACGAAGCTCTTATCCGATATTGAAAGGAAAAGGCCGGTGCAAAATTGGCGGAGTGGTGCGAGTTTTCCTTAAACCGGGTCGGCCGGCAATGGCGATCACCAGGGCGCAGCTCAACGGGAGCCGCGGACCACCGATTCGGGGAGCGCAAAGGCGTAAAGAACGCCGCTGGCGCCGTAGATCACATATTGCCGGCCGTCGAGTTCGTAGGTGATGGGACCGTTCTGCGCCGCGCCGCCGCCATAGGCATGCCACAGCGTTTCACCAGTTCGAGCGTTGAGGCCAAGCATGTTTCCCTGGCTATCGGCGGTGAAGACAACATCGCCCGCAGTGCTCAGTACGCCCGCCCAGTCCTCCCATCGTCCAAGCGGATGCTCCCAGCGGACTTTGCCGGTCTGGTAGTCGAGCGCTTTCAGGGAGGAATCCGACCAGACGGACAGGTCGCGTCCGGAGAATCCTTCGGGTTTGTTGGTGGGGTACGCGTAGTAGAGGCTGAAGGAGCGGTGCGCGTCGACATAGAGCAGACCGGTTTGAGGACTGAAGCTCGGAGACATCCAGTTGGTTGCGCCCAGCGCATCCGGCTCAACCAGGCTTCCTGCGGCGCTGGGGTTCTTCTCCGGCTTCGCAATCGGCTCGCCGTGCTGATTCACGCCGTCACTCCAGTTGATCTCCGCATACGGCACTGAAAGCAACGGCTTCCCATTGGTCCGGTCGAGAACGAAATAATAGCCGTTTCGGGACGCCTGCAACAGCAGTTTGCGCGGCTCTCCCTTGAAGTCGCCATCCACGATCACAGGCGTCTGCACCGCGTCCCAATCGTGTACATCGTGGGGCGATACTTGAAAGTGCCAGACCAGTTTGCCGGTATCAGGATTGATCGCCACGATGGTGCATGTATAAAGATTCGCCCCCGGGCGCGTGGAGCCGTCCAAAACGGGATTGGGGTTGGCCGTTCCCCAGTAGACAAGATTCAAGCCGGGATCATAGGTGCCCGTAATCCATGTCATGCCGCCGCCATGCTGTATGGCGTCACTGTTTTTTGGCCACGTTTCGGAACCCGGCTCGCCGGGCTTGGGCAGCGCATCCCATCGCCACTGCAGCTTGCCGCTCTCGGGGTCGAATGAATCGATGAAGCCGTGGAGGTCGTTGAAATCCCCGGACACGCCTACCAGCACGTGGTTGCCGATCACCAGCGGGGCCATGGTTGCCCAGTATCCGAGCTTCACGTCGGCCAATTCAACATTCCATTGGACCTTCCCAGTCTTCGCATCGAAGCAGAGAAGGTGAGCATCGGGAGTCTCGAAGTAGAGCCATCCTTTGTACATGCCCACGCCGCGCTGGCCAATGTGCAAGCCTTCATTGGCCGGGTTGCGGTAATGCCACACCTGCCGTCCAGTGCGCGCGTCCACGGCCCACACATCGTCGGGTTCGGTGAAGTAAAGGATGCCGTCGACGAGCAACGGCGTAGACTTGAGCCCGTTTCCGCCGGCGATGCCTGTCTGGAATGCCCAGGCTATGGTCAACATGCCGACGTTCTTGGTGTCGATCTGGCGCAGCGAGCTGAAACGGCGGCCGGAGTAATCGCCGTTATAGGTGGGCCAGGAGTCTTTTGCCGGATGCTCGATCCTGGCCGGATCGAGACTTTGGGCGTGAAGACCGAGCGATACGCCAAGCAGAAATGCGAGAAGCCCTTGCTTCACTTCAAAGTCTCCAGGTAAGCCAGCAGGTTGTGAATATCGTCGTCGGTGTATTGGTTGAGCATAGCCACGTGCGCAGCCAGCGGGTCGTGAGTGTCGGTCTTCACCATGCGGCGATCAAAGGTGCGGCGCGCGCCATCGCTCATTTCCAGCGATACGAAGAATTCGTCTTCATAAACCTGCGTGCCGTTGTAACTGCGGCCGCCAGCGTCCACCACCGTGACGGTCGGATTCTTTCCGTAAGGGAAGGCGATGCGTGATTGCAGCTCGAGGGGCTTGTACTTTCCTGCAATGTGCGCGAAATCGCCGGTCGGCGAGTGGCACTGCGAACACTTTCCCGCTCCGTTGAAGTATCTTTTGCCGGCCTCGACGTTGCCGACCAGCAATTTGTCCAGCGGATAATCGCTCGGCATCAGGGTGGTCACACTCGAAGCGAGCTTGGCCTGTGCATGCAGGAATGCGGCGATCTGCTGAATCTGCGAATCCGATAGGGGGAATGCGGGCATGCCCTTGTCGGGGCGCCCCTTGCGCACCACTTCTCCGATCAGGTTGCCGCCCACATCATGGCTGACCAGGGCGGAGTGGAGCAGATCGGTGCCGCTCGCCCCGCGCCCATCGGGCCCGTGACAAAATCCGCATGTTTGCTGAAAGAGCGCCTTGCCGGCCGTTGGCTCCGGATTTCCGGACGCCTGCGGTTTCACATCGTCGGGATCCTGTCCGAAAAGCAGTGGCCCGCTGAGCAGGATTGCGAAAACAACGACGATGAATTTCGTCATCCGGTGAATGCCTCTGATTGCACCTGTGGCGCGCTTGTCATCTATTTCAACTTGCTGCATCTGAATCAAAGCGTACCCGTCAGCGGCCGGAACGAGCGGATTCGGACTGCTCCAGGGTTGCCGCGCTCTTATCGTCCTCGGTCTTCAACCACGCCACATCGCCCGGAGTATCGCTGAAACGTCGCAGGCCTGCCTCGAGTATGGCTGAATCCGGCACCTTGCTGAGCGGCGTATAGCGGGGATGATGATGTTCCTTGTAGGGATTGTTGCGCGCCGCGTTGTAGCAGCAGATCATGGCCCACCGCGGCCGGTCGGATTTGTTCTGGTCAGATCGGTGCAACAGGTTGGCGTGAAAGAACAGCACGTCGCCCGGCTCCATTTCCACGTACACGCGTTCCAGCACTTTCTCCGCTTCGCGCACCCGCTCCATGTCTGCCCCCGCCTGGTCTCCCGTAAGAATATGGTCGACGCGGCCCATCAGATGGGAGCGACTCAACACCTGCATGCAGCCGTTCTGCCGGGTGGCGGGGTCGACCGCGATGAACGCGCTGGTCAGCAATGGAAACAGCACGCCATTCTGATACCAGTAGCCGTAATCCTGGTGCCAGGCCCACGCCCCGCCCACCTTGGCGTCTTTCATGATCATCTTGGAGTGATAGTGGTACACCTCGCCGGCGAGGATCTTCTCGGCCGAATGCACAATGGTCTCGCAGCGGGCGAACATGCCGTAGATGGTATCGCCGGGGTGATTCCACAGCGAGAGCCGCACCGTTCCCCCCTCGCCATCTCCCTTGCCGAACGAGTGCTGGTCCAGTTCGCGATCCTCTTTGGCGGCGCGGCGGAGCAGGCCGATCTCCTGGCTATCAAACATGCCGCGCGCAATCACGAAGCCATCCTCTTCGTATGTCTTCAACATCTCTTCTTGCAAAGGACCTGCAGCCATAATTGTTCCTCCTTTGAGGGTCGGGCAAAGTCACGAACGAATGGCAAGATCTGTCATCAGCCGGTCGGTTGCGGTGTACGCTTCGCGAACCCAGTCAACAATCTTGCCGGGCTCCGGCGAGTATTCAAGTTCGATGCTCACGGTACCTGCGAAACCGGCGTCCGCCAATGCTTTCAGATAGGGCGGAAAATCCACCGTGCCCCGGCCCGGAGGAAGATCGCCATGGACCTTGCCGTTGCAATCGGACAGATGCACGTGCCCGATGCGCCCCTTTAAACTCAAGATTTCGTGAGCCCCGTCATGCGCCAGGGCAAGATGCGAGACATCGATGTTGGCCTTCGCGGCGGGGTGATCCACGTCCGACAAAAACCTGTGCATCAGCCCCACATTATTCACGATCGATAAATGGAACGGCTCGATTTCGAGCGCCAGTTCGAGACCCAGGGTGTGCGCATATTCGGCCAGCTTGCGCACCTCCTCGACCGCCCACTTCCACTGCTCAGCCGGCGGAATCACTTCCTGCTGCCAGATGTACTCGCCCAGGACCAGCAATAGATTCCGGCCCTCCAGCTCATAGCACAAGTCAAGATACGCCTTGGCACGCGCGACGTGGAAGTCCCGAACCGGACGATTGAAATCGGCGATGCCGAGCGCACAGCACACCGTGGACACTACCGGCAGCTCCGCGGCAACGCAGCTCTTCCGGATGAGGCGGCGTTCCTGGGAACTGATCTCCAGCGGATCGGCAAAGATATCGATGGTGTCGAAGCCGATCTGCTTGGTCAATTCGATGCCGCGCGCGGTGTCGATGGAGGTGCCCTGCCAGGCAGAGTTGATGAGACCGAGTTTCACTTCAGGGATCCTCTAACTCACGTTTTGGTTGACCGATCGCAAACGTGAGGATACTATCATATCGTTTCACCGTCGTTCATGAAACTTTCATAGACTGGCAGGTCGCCCATCCTTCATGAGCCTGGATCTCAATCTGGATTTGAATCCGTATGCCGCCATGCCGCCGCGCATCGACTTTGGGATCGGCGCGGTGGGCGCGGGCTTCATCATGCGCGACGTGCACCTGAAAGCCTATGCCGACGCGGGCTTCAACGTAGTGGCGATTACTTCGCGAACGCCCGAGATTGCGCAGGAGGTAGCTGATCTTCGTGGCATTCCGCGGGTATGCGAGTCGCTCGAAGAGATGCTTGACGACCAGAACGTCGAGATTCTCGATATCGCCGTTCCTCCGGACAAGCAGCCCGAGATTATTCGCACCGCGGTCCGGCGAGGCAAGTATCTCAAGGGCATCCTGGCGCAGAAGCCACTGGCTGTTCATTACGACGAGGCGACCGAGATCGTGCGCCTTTGCGAAGCGCGGCAGATCCCTCTCGGCGTCAACCAGAACATGCGCTACGATCGCTCCATTCGGGTTTTGAAGACACTTCTGGAGAAGCGGCTGCTGGGCACGCCGGTGCTCGCCACCATTGAAATGCGCGCCGTGCCGCACTGGCAAACATGGTTGCGCGAGTACGGCCGGCTGACGCTGTTGAACATGAGCATTCACCACATCGATACATTCCGCTACCTGTTTGGAGAAGCGCAATCGATCTATGCCAGCGTGCGCAAAGATCCGCGCACCCAGTTTGCGCATGAAGACGGCATCTGTCTCTACATCATGGAATATGAGGACGGCCTGCGCGCCGCGGCGTGGGACGACGTCTGGGCAGGCCCGCGCAGCGACAAAGACGATCTCAATCCCTATATCAAATGGCGCGTCGAAGGCACCCAGGGTTTGGCGGAAGGAACGCTCGGCTGGCCCGAGTATCCCAATCGGTGCCCCAGCACGTTGACGTTTACCACCACCGCCGAACCCGGCATGTGGATTACTCCGAAGTGGCGCGAAGTCTGGTTTCCGGATGCATTCCAGGGGCCGATGGCCGATCTGATCGATGCTATTGCCCGCCAGCGCCAGCCCGCAGTAAGCGGCGCCGACAATCTAGGCACCCTCGCAACCATCGAGGCAGGCTACCGTTCCATCCGTGAGCGGCGGCCCGTGGACATTGCCGAAATCTATGAAAACGTCAAAGCCGCTTCCTCGAAAGGCTAAGGTCATGCGGCTCCGTTCCGCGTCGCCGACCATGAAAGACATCGCATTCCATGCGAAGGTCTCCATCGGGACTGTCTCTCGCGTGCTGAACCGGCACGAGGACGTGAACAAGGAATTGCGCACCCGCGTGGAAGCCGCGGTCCGCAAACTGGGTTACCGGCTCAATGCACGAACCCGCGGCGTAGTCCATACCAGGTCGCGCATCATCGGGCTGATTCAATGCAACGATGTGGGCATGAACAGCGCGCAATCGCTGCTCTTGCTGGGCGTCGAAGAGTACTGCGCGGCCGCCGGTTATTGCCTTCTGTTCGCGCGGCACCGCTTTCCTGTGGACGTTCTGCCCGAGGCGCTGCAGATGCCCGGCATCATCGAAACACCGGGATTCGCGGATTGCATGATCCTGGCCGGAACAATCTCTTCGAATATTCTCGCGGCGCTCGATGACCAGGAATTCAACTACGTCCTGCTTGCCAATCACCTGGTGGACGGCAGCGAGGAGATGATTCGAAGCAGCTACGTGCGCTACGACGACGAGAACGGGTCTTATGAAGCCGCGCGTTATCTAGCGCAGCTTGGCCATTCCCAGATCTGGTATATCGGTGATGCTTCGCGCCCATGGAACGCGAACCGCCACCGGGGCTACAGCCGCGCGATGGCGGAACTGGGACTGGAGCCTCGTGTGCAAACTTTCGCCCTGTCAGACGACGAATATGAGAACGGCCAGGCGGCGGTTGCCTACCTGCTGGAACAGCGTTGGCCTGTGACGGCCATCCTGGCCGGCTCGGACGAACTTGCATTCGGAGCGCGCGAAGCGTTGCGCCAACACCGGCGCGAGGTGCCCAAAGATGTGAGCCTGATCGGCTTCGAGCAGCAGTTGGGACACGCCCGCGGGGCCAACCTGACCAGTGTCTCGGTGGACATGGTTGAAGTCGGCCGCCAGCTAGCCAGGCTGGCGGTTGCGCAGATCGAATCGAGGCAGCGCGTTCACAATAGCGTCACCGTCCCCACAGTGTTTGTGAAACGCAGCACCTGCCGGCCATTCCGGCAGGAAGAGCACATGCTTCTCTGAGCGCGCGGGGCGACGCTGGATGGGCGCGCGCAGCCCCATAGACGGCGTTCATGAAAGCCGATGAAATTATTCATTGACATTCATCGTCGACGTATATTACAAAACTCGCGGTGAAATCTTCGTTTCTGAAACCCCTCATCGCGTTTTTTCTCCTTCTCCCGGTCTCGAGCCTTCCCACGGAAGCGCAGGCGGTCGTCTACTCCGGCAGTCATGGGCCGGGCCAAGGCAAAAACATTGTGCTGATTGCCGGCGACGACGGCGAGTATCACTCCGAAGAGGCGCTCCCGCAACTGGCCAAGATCCTGGCCGTGCGCCACGGATTCAAATGCACCGTCCTGTTCCCGCTCGATCCTGACGGCACCATCGATCCGCATCAGAATCGCCATCTCGAAGGACTGGAAGCCCTGCGCAAAGCTGACCTGCTGATCCTTTTCATGCGCTGGCGCGATCTGCCCGACGACCAGATGCAGATGCTCACCGATTACATCCAATCGGGACGGCCGATCATCGCCATTCGCACCGGCACGCATCCATTTCAATTGCGGACCAGCAAGACCTACGAGCGATGGTCGTGGGACAGCAAGATTGCAGGATGGGAAGGCGGTTTCGGGCGCAAGGTCCTGGGCGAAACGTGGGTAGCTCACCACGGTCAGCACGGGAAGCAGAGCACGCGCGCATGGATTGCGCCCGGCGCCGGCGACAGCCCCATCCTGCGCGGAATTGAAGACGGAGGCATCTGGGTTCCTACCGAAGTGTATGAAGTCCGCTTGCCCATGCTTCCCACTTGCCGGCCGCTTCTTTTAGGCCAGGTTCTTTCCGGGCTCAATCCCGGCGACCCGCCGGTGGCTGGAACGGTTAACGATCCGAAGATGCCGGTGGCGTGGACCAACACCTATTCGACTGCCGCCGGCAAGCAGGCGCGCATCTTTGTTTCCACCATGGGCGCCGCGGACGATATGGAGAGCGAGCAGTTACGGCGCTTGCTGGTCAACGCCAGCTATTGGGCCATCGGACTCGAGAATCAAATTCCGCCCAAGGCGAATGTCGACCTGGTGGGTGACTATCATCCGCACTCGTACTTATCCGAGACCTACACGAAGGGCGTGAAACCATCCGATCTTTCCCTGAACCGGTAAGCCCAAGGTTCATCGGATGGAAAAGTGAGTAACTGGCCGCAGTCTCTACTGCTGCCCCGTTTCACCTGTACGGATTCAGGAGGCCACCTATGCAGACGCGAACAAGAAGAAACAGCTATCGGGTTCGGTTCACCCAGTGGAGCCTTGGGATAGCGCTTTGCCTGGCGATAACAATCCTCTTCGCTCGACCATCGATCGCGCAGACGTTCTCGGCCTCGATTGCCGGGACCGTTACCGACCCAAGCGGCGCGGTGGTGTCCGGGGCAAAACTGCAAATGGCGAACTCCGACACCAAGGACATCCGTCTCCAGACCTCGGGGAAGGACGGCTCCTATACGTTCACCAACCTGCTCCCCGGCACCTATAAGCTCTCCGTGACCGCCGCGGGGTTTAAAGATTACGCGCAAACGGAAATGGTCCTGCGCGCCAATACCGCAGGCATCGTAAATGTGGCACTGCAAGTAGGCAATACCAGCGAGCAGGTGGTGGTGGATGCCGCCGGCGCAGTGTTGCTGAGTACCGCGAACGCGAACAACCCCACGACGCTGGACGAGATGCTGCTGCAATCGCTGCCCAACAACACCCTGCAGCCATTGAATTTTGTTTTTGCGCTGGCGGGAACTACTGAAGGGCAGGGAGGCATGACCACCCGTTCCGGCTTTCTCGACCAGAATGCCAGCATGTTCGGCATCAACGGCGGGCGCACGGGCGAATCGGAAATCCTCATTGACGGGGCACCCTCTACGGCTATCGACTGGGGCGGTCTGATGGTATCTCCCATCAACGACTCCGTCCAGGAGCAGCAGGTCATCTCCAATGTCTATGACGCCCAGTACGAACGGGGTGGTGAAGGCGTGGTCACGCTGATCACGAAAAGCGGTACGTCGCAATTCCACGGCGAAGTCTACGATTTCATGCGCAACAACGGCCTCGACGCCAATACCTGGTCGGGAAACAACTCCGGCTCGCCGCGCGGCAAGTTCCACCGCAACCAGTTTGGGGCCGACATCGGGGGGCCGCTCTGGAAAAAACACAACCTCTTCTTCTTCGGCGGCTATGAAGCACTGCGTCAGCCCGAAACCGACAATAGCGGCCTGCAGACCATGCCCACAACGGCCGAGGTCAGCGGCGATTTCTCCAACACTTACCTGCCGAGCGGCCAGCTCGACGTCATCTACAACCCGTTCTCCAGTCACCTGGTGACTGCGTCGGACGGCAGCCAGTACTACACGCGCGATCCCTTCCCGGGCAACAAGATCCCGTCCGGCATGATGGATGCGGTGGGCGGTAAGCTCGCGGCCCTCTATCCCGCTCCCAATCACGACAGTGGCTTACCATACGACTCAAACAATTTCGTGAAGCAGGGCCCCGGCCAGACGTCCAACGACAAGTTCGACGTCCGCGTTGACTGGGCCCAGAGCGACAAGCAGCGCCTGTTCATGCGCGTGTCCGACCGTGCTCGCCAGAACAATGTCCCTGCCTGTTTCCTATGTAACGGCGGCGACCAGGGAACCGTCACCCAGGACCACGGAGTGCAGGCTGTCATCAATGACACCCTCGCGCCGAGTCCTAAGTGGACCATCAATCTCTATGGCGCCTACAGCCGGTGGTTTGAAGGTCAAACTCTGCTGGGCTTCGGAAAGAGCTCCAGCACCATTGGCCTGAACCCTGACTTCTTCCAGGTCAACACACTCCCTCTGGTCAGCGCATCCGGGTACTATACGCTGGGTAACCAGTATTCCACTTTTGACCGTTACATCCGCTACAGCTCCACGGGTATCGTCAACGTCAGCCGCCAGTTCAATGCCCATACCCTCACCTTCGGCTTCAACTACGACGTGGGCATGATCAACAATCGCGAGGACCAGCCCGGTCAGTTTAATTTCAGCCAGGGCATGACCTCGTGCGACCCCGGTCCCACTCCTGCTGATCCCTGCCAGGCCTCGCTGCAGTCCAGCACCAGCGGCAACTCCATTGCCAGCCTGCTGCTGGGAACCGGCAGCGGCGGCGGCAGCAATATCTCCATGGACCCGGCCTTCAGCCAGCACTCGCTGGGAACCTACTTCCAGGATGAGTGGCGGGCCACCAGCCGCCTGACCGTGAACGCCGGCCTGCGCTATGAGAATCAGCGTCCGGCCACCGAGCGGCACAACCGCATTGCATACTTTGACCCCAAGGCCATCAATCCGCTCAGCAGTGCTTTCGGATCTACGCTGAACGGCGCCTTCGAGTACGCGGGCGTCGACGGTCGCGGCCGCGGTGCCTGGCTGCCGGATAACACCAACTTCGGGCCCCGCCTCGGACTCGCCTATCGTGTCACCAATAAGCTGGTGGCCCGCGTCGGTTCCGGCATCTTCTTCGGGCCCGCGTCGGCCATGCTCAGCTTCGACGGCGGCGGTCAGTCTCCCGGCTACACCGCGGAAACTAACTGGATCGCAACCGACAACGGCGGGTACACGCCGCTGAACCTGGTCAGCAATCCCTTTCCCCAGGGCATCCAGAAGCCTACCGGAAACCAGCTCGGCCCCATGACATATGTGGGCTACGGAACCGGCCAGCTCTGGCCCAAGATCCCGCATCCGATCGGCACGCTGTACCAGTGGAGCATGGACTTCCAGTACCAGGTCAACCCGCACTCCGTTGCCGAGATTGGCTACACCGGTGTGCGCGGCCGGCACCTGCTCTTCGGCAATCCCAACCTCGATCTCGATCAGTTGCCGACCCACGATCTCTCGCTCGGTTCCCAGCTTGACCAGCTCGTGCCCAACCCCTATGCCGCGGTCATTACCGACCCGAACAGCTATCTCAGCCAGTCGCAGTTGCCCTACAACGCACTGCTGCGTCCTTTCCCGGAGTACACCTATCTGCAGCAGACCCGTTCGCTGCCTGGCGCGGACTCCCAGTTCGATGCACTGGCCGCGAAATACACCTGGAACTTCAGCAGGGGACTCACCTCCATCACCAGCTATCAGTGGTCCAAGAACCTGGACGACGGCTCTGAAGCTCTTATCGGCTGGGCAATTGGAAACATGTGGCGTGATGCCAACAATCCGAAGCTCGACTACGCTATCAGTACCCACGACGTTCCGCAGAGCTTTGCGGAGGCGTTCCTGTACCAGCTCCCTTACGGCCATGGCCGCCAGTTCGGAGCCAGCTCACCCGGGGCGGTGAACCAGATCCTGGGTGGCTGGAATGTCTCCGGCGTTGTCCGGCTGTCCAGCGGTCTGCCGTTTTGGCAGCCGGTGAACTTCGGCTGGAATCCGCTCGGCAACTACGGCTTCCCGGGCAACGCCCTTCCCAACGTGATCGGCGATCCCAGGAGCCATCGCAGTGTCAAGCAGTGGATCAACCCGGCTGCCTTCCAGGGCGTCTCGAGCTCCGGCAACGGGCTGGTGGCTTGCGGCAATCAGAGCGATCAGTGCCAGCCGTTCCCGTACTCCTTCGGCAACGAAGGGCAGCGCATGAGCACCATTCGCGAGGCCCCGACGAAGAATATCGACCTGGGCATCGGCAAGCAGTTCGGCACGGAGCGGATCCACGCTGAACTGCGCGCCGACTTCCTCAACGCCTTCAACCACCCCATCTACGGCGGGTCCTGGAACATCGAGGAGAACCTCTACGCCACGAACTTCGGCCAGGTCTACGGCACCCGCAATGATCCGCGCAACATCCAGGTTGCTCTCAAAGTGATGTTTTAAGTCGGGATCGCATCGGTAACGGTGTCCGGCCGATAATGGAGGTCGGACACCGTTGTTGTGTGTGCCCATCGACCGGGCAATGGCCTCGGAAGAGGGTTTGTTTCCGGCCAGGTTCAAAAAGGATCATAAGTGCTCAACAAGAAACTCGGACTTCACTTTTGCGTCGTGGTGGTCGTCGCCTCAGCATTCGGCCAGAACGGCCAATGGATTACTTTCAGCCATGACCCGCAGAGATCCGGCTTCTCTGACGATGAGCACGCTTTCTCCGTCTCCAATGTTTCTCAACTCGGTCTTGAGTGGAAGACGGTCGTGCCCAATGAGCCTCTGTTCCTGAATGGTCTGACCGCACCGCTGGTCGTGCGCGGAGTTAAAACAGGTGATGCGCAGAAGAACCTGGTGATCGTGGCGGGAAGCTCGGACCATGTCTTCGCGCTCGATGCGGAAACCGGCGAACTGGCATGGAGCCGGGATCTGACATTGAGACAGCCCCGCCCGCAGGATGGCGGCTGGCTTTGTCCTTATGCCTTGAATGCAACTCCAGTTATTGATCCTGACAAAGCCAGAGTATTCGTGATCGGAAGCGATGGACGCCTCAACACGCTCGATCTCGCCGACGGGCATCCGTCCATTCCACCCGCGCAGTTTGTGCCGGCGTTCTCCAAGATGTGGTCCTTGAATTATTCGGGCGGTGTGCTCTACGCCTCGCTTTCCCAGGATTGCGCCCACGCGGCCTCGGGTGTTGCGGCCATCGATCCGGATGCGCCGGGAAGGCCTGTGACGCGCTTCTTCAGCGCGGTGAACGGGGGTGCGGGTGTCTGGGGACGGGGTGGTGTGGCCTTAGGTTTCGACGGGTATATCTACGGCGTCACTGGGGATGCTCCTTTCGATCCCGCCGCCGGCGAGTACGGCGACACCGTCTTCCGGCTGGCTCCCCGCACGCTGCAGATGGATGGATACTACACCCCGGAAACATGGCAATACATAACCCGGCGCGATCTCGATATGGGCACGTCGACTCCCGTGGTATTTCGCTGGAAGAATCGTGTGCTGACCGCGGTCGGCGGTAAAGAGGGCGCCATCTACGTAACCGATGTGAGTCGAATGTCCGGGCCGGATCATCATGCCGCGGCCTACATCTCGCCTCGATATACAAACGCCGCGCAGACCTTTCAGGGTGCGGGTATCTGGGGAGTGATGAGCGTTTGGGACGATGCATCGGGCCAGACCTGGCTCTACGTTCCTTCCTGGGGCGATCCGACGCCGGAGGCAAAATTCCCAACCTCCTACGGCCAGGTGACGAACGGCAGCATGATGGCATTCAAAGTGGTAGCGGGGGCGGATGGAAATCCTTCGCTCCAGCCCCAATGGATTTCCTGCGATATTGCGGTGCCCGATCCGGCCGCCATCGCCGGCGGCGTGCTGTTTGTGCTGGGAACAGGGGAGAATACGCAACAAGTGCACGCGGGAGACATTTCGCAGATCCTGACTGGCCGTGAAAACCTCAACTCCGCGCATGCCATCCTCCACGCCCTCGACCCCACCAGCGGCAAGGAACTCTGGTCGAGCGGCAATACCATTACCGGCTGGACGCATTTCTCGGGCCTTGCGATCGGCGACGGAAAAGTCTTTGCCACCACCCACGACGGTGCGGTGTACGCGTTCGGATTGCGAGGGGCGGGATCGCCGCCGCCGCGTACCACCGTCGTTCCGGGTCCTCCGGTGGCGAAAGCGCCCGTACGCCCGCAGACTCCTTCGGGAGTCGTAAACATCCCGGAGTGCGGCGCGGCCAACGTCGTGTACAAGCAGCGTTGCGCGTTGTGCCATGGAAACGACGGGAAGGGAATTGCTGGGGCACGCACACCTGACTTCGCCGATCCCGACTGGCAGGCAGGCCGCAGCGACCAGGCCATGCTCGATGCGGTCAACAAGGGCACAGACAAAGGCATGCCCGGCTTCGGGGACCAGTTACCCTCTGCGCAGATCGATCAACTTGTTCACTGCGTAATTCGCGGATTTGCGCGTGCTCCGCAGGGAAGATGATTTCGATTTCAGGTTTGACCAAGTGGGGCTGGCGCCGCGATTCGAGCGCAAACTCGGCTACCTGCACCCCTCTCACCTCCTGCACCTACAGGTGGAAAAGAAGAGGACGCACACTGTAGACGAACTCGCCCGAACGCGGGCCCCTGCAACATTGAGATCCGGCAATCGATCCGCGATATCTCCACGAAGGCGCGGGGCCGTCCGCATCGTGGATGTAAAATTTCTGCGGTAACAATATCTCAACTCACACGAGCCGAAATGAAGAACGTCCTCGCCCTGGTTCTTTTGTGCGCATCTGTCTCACTTATGGACGCTATTGCGCAAGACACTGCTTCTACCCCTCCCGACTGGGAAAATCCGCATGTGTTTGGCATCAACAAGGAGCCGGGTCGCGCTACCTTCTCGCCATTCCCGGATGAAGCTTCGGCGCTCAATGAGAACGGAACCTCCGCTTTCATCCAGTCTCTTAACGGCACGTGGAAGTTCCACTGGGTTAAGAGCCCGGAACTTCGGCCTGTCGATTTTTACAAGCCCGATTTCGACGCGGGTTCCTGGAAAGAGATTCCGGTGCCGTCCAACTGGGAGATGGAGGGCTACGGCACGCCCATCTACACCAACATTACGTATCCTTTCAAGCGCGACTATCCGCGGGTTACCGGGACCCCGGACGACCATTCCTGGACCGCCTTTGATCAGCGTGATCCGGTGGGGTCGTATCGCCGCGAATTCACTTTACCCGCCGGGTGGGACGGCCGCCAGGTGTACCTCCTTTTCAACGGGGTCAATTCGGCATTTTACGTTTGGATCAACGGCCAGAAGGTGGGATACGGTCAGGATTCGCGCATGACCTCGGAATTCAATATCACCAAGTACATCAGCCCCGGCAAAAACATCATCGCGGTCGAGGTCTACCGCTGGTGTGATGGCAGCTATCTCGAAGATCAGGACTTTTGGCGGATGAGCGGTATCTTCCGCGACGTTACGCTGGTCTCCCGCGCCGCCGTGCATGTCCGCGACTTCCAGGTCCAGACGCCGTTTGACCCCGCATACGAGAACTCGACATTCAAGCTGCATCTCAGTGTCAACAATGTGGGCAGCCGTGGAACCGCCGCGTCCCTCGAAGCCAAGCTCCTGGATGCGGACAGCAAACCGATGTTCGCAGTGACTAAGAAACTCAACGCGAACCCCGGCGATTCCGATGTCGACATTGAGCGGCCTATCAACAGCCCGAAGAAATGGTCCGCGGAGGCGCCGTACCTTTACAAACTTCTACTCACTCTGAAGGACTCCAGAGGCGGCATCCTGGAGGTTATTCCGTGGAACGTCGGCTTTCGCCAGTCGGAGATCAAGGGCAATCAGATTCTTTTCAATGGCAAGAAGCTGATAATCAAAGGAGTAAACCGACACGAATTCGATCCCGATCGTGGCCAGGTGGTCACGCGGGAAATGATGATCGAAGACATCCGGTTGATGAAGCAGAACAACATCAATGCCGTCCGGACATGCCATTATCCCAACGTCCCGGAGTGGTACGAACTGGCCGACAAATACGGCCTCTACATTCTCGATGAAGCCAATGTCGAGTCCCACGGCTACGGCTCGAACGAAATTCAGCCCATCTCCAATGGCGCGGAGTATCGGGATGCCATTGTGGATCGCCTGAAGCACACCATCGAGCGTGACAAGAACCACCCGTCAATTATCGGTTTCTCCATGGGCAATGAAGCCGGCTACGGCGCCAATTTCGTGGCCGCCAAGCAGTGGGCAAAATCTCATCATCCAGAGTTTTTCATCACCTATGAGCCGGGGAACAGCATCCACGGCGATGCGCTCACGCCTATGTACGCAAAACCGCAGAACATCGTTGAATACTACAACCGCTATGGAAACGGACGCCCGTTCTTCGAAATCGAATATGCGCACGCTATGGGAAACAGCACGGGGAATTTCCAGCAATACTGGGACCTTTTCGAAACGGAACCATGGGCGCATGGCGGCTTCATCTGGGATTGGGTCGACCAGGGGATTCGAAAGAAGGGAAGTAACGGAAAGGATTTCTGGGCCTACGGCGGCGATTTCGGTGACAAGCCTAACGACGATAACTTCAACACCAACGGACTTGTGCTTCCCGACCGCACTCCCCATCCCGGCTTGACTGAAGTAAAGAAATCCTATGCCAGCATCACTGTAGAACCCGTCGACCTGTTACACGGCAAAGTCCGCATTCGCAATAAATACAACTTCATTGACCTGAGCTTCGTGCGCGGCAGCTGGAATCTGGAAGAGAACGGACACTCGGTCCAGAGCGGCGAGTTGTCTGCGGAAGCCCTTCCGCCCGGCGCTACCAAGGACATCGATCTGAACTGGAAGCAGCCCGCTCTTTCAGCGGGCGCGGAATACTTCCTCACCGTCAACTGGCAACTGGCGCAGGATACCGCGTGGGCACCAAGGGGCCACGTCGTGGCCTGGGATCAGTTCAAGGTGCCATTCTCCGTCCCCTCGGCTCAGCCCCGCCGTGTCGATAACCTGCCCGCGGTTAAGCTGAGCGAGATCCCCGGTGAGCTCGTGGTCTCCTCTGATACGTTCTCCATCGCCATCAGCACGGACTCCGGTTCCATCTCCTCTTACAACCTTGGCGGTCGGGAACTGTTCACCGCGCCGCTGGAGCCGAACTTCTGGCGCGCGCCCACCGATAACGACCGCGGAAACCACATGCCTGAGAGGCAGGGTGTCTGGCAGCTGGCATCGCTCCATCGTTCCAAGGCCGATGTGAAAGGAGAGCAGGTTGCGCAGAACATCGTTAAGGTGACGGCCACATCGCAGTTGGCGGCAGGCAGCGCGACCCAGACTGATGTTTACACCATCTACGGCGACGGTTCGGTTGAGGTCGACAGCTCCTTCAGGCCGGAAGATAGCAAGCTCCCCGACCTTCCTCGCGTGGGAATGCAGATGCGAGTGATCGATTCGCTTCGCAACGTGGAGTGGTACGGACGCGGTCCACAGGAGAACTACTGGGACCGGAGTCTCGGCGCCGCCATGGGCATTTACAAGGACAAGGTCGACAAGCTCTGGTTCCCCTATGTAGAGCCGCAGGAAACCGGCAATCGTACCGATGCACGCTGGGTTTCTTTCACTGACGATCGGGGCTTCGGCTTCAAAGCTGTCGGCCTGCCCGTGTTCAATTTCAGCGCCTGGCCGTTCCGCATGTCCGAGCTTGAACACGAGAAAACCCCGGTGAACCTTGGCCACAAACACTCTGCCGAGATTGTTATGTCGGACGACATCACCGTCAACCTTGATTATGGCCAGATGGGCGTCGGCGGAGACGACAGTTGGGGAGCGCCCGTGCATAAGGAGTTCTCCCTGCCGGCCGTCGAATACCAATACAAATTCCGTCTCGAACCGGTCGCCGGCCACTAAGAACCGATCTGCCGGAGAGGGATTCCATTGAGCTCTCTCGATTTTCCTCGATGACCCGCAGCGAGCTGTGAAGGAGTGCGGATTTTACACGTGCCGAGGGCGCGCCTAACACAATACGGCTGCGGCAGAATCCAGATCGTGCACGATGGGGATGACCTCGTGGATGTTGCACGACTTCAGCACTTCTTCAACCAGGGGGATGGGGGAGAGTAGCGCAACTTTTCCGCCGCGGCGGCGAATATTCTGCGCCGGCACC
>DASXXV010000031.1:0-4043 GCA_036502905.1 Occallatibacter sp.
GAGGACAGGGCAACGCAGGGATGCGACCCGAGCGCCGACTCAAGCCCGGAGTGGATGGCGGCCTTCGGGCCGCCTCTTGGTCAGCCCGCTCCACCATCTAAGGACGGCCAAAATTTTGTCCAAACGATGGGGTCCACCTCATATAGCCATTTCGAGGGCCAGTTTGGACGACACCATCCAAGGTAGTGGCGGGGCAAGCCTCGCTGCTGAACCTGCAACTGGTTTCAAAAAGAAATCAGGTTGGCTGGTGCCCCGTCGCGATTGTCGTAAATGACAACCCGGTAGCCCCGTTTCACCAACTCTTCGCAGAGTTGGACGGGCCAGCCGGTCAGCTGCATTCCGGCGCCCGCGATCAGCAGGATAGTCTCGCGATCAGTCGGGCCGAAGCTTTCGTATGCAATGGTGATTCCGTTGGCCGAGATCTGCCCCTGTTGGGGCATTGGCGCCGCGTGGATCGCCGTAAGAGTCAGCAGCCCGGCACAAATCCATAGTCGTTTCGATGTGTATTTCATTTGACCTCCTTGTCAGACTTGACACGCCGGCGATGCGCGAGCATGCCGGCCCCCAAGAGCACGCATCCGATCAGGAAGGGAATCAGGCCGACAGACCACACGCCGCCGCCATCCCCAAGTACCGCAAGCATCACGCCTAGTCCGGCGCCAACTGCCATGACAATCAGACCGCCGACGATCCAACCTCTTCGCTCTTCGCGTTCCCTCCTTTCGACTCGCTTTTCATCCTCCTGGCGAAGCAGTTCCAGTACCTGGCGGGCGTTCTCGCCGGGATGCTCAGCGATCGTCTTGAGCAGCGCGAGCCGGTCGCGGGCTTGCCGTTCGCGCGCGGGTGTGGAAACCCAGACGACGATCGAGCAGAACGCGAACACCGCGACTACGGCGGCTGCGAGAAACAGAAACATTGCTGCGTTTACTGGCATTCTTGATCCTTTCGATGAATGAGACCAGAGCACCCACGGCGTGGTTGCGTTTTCTTCGAGCGAAATCGAAATGAGAAAATGCAACCGGGATCGCCCGCTTAGTGTCCAACCCGGAGACACCACATAACGACCGATGCGCGAGGAAGATCAAGATGCTGCCGATGTTGCCCGGGTCGTCGCGGGAGATCTCAGTGCCTTCGAAGGCATCGTTCGGCGGTGGCAGCACAGGTTGGTCAGTATGGCCTGGCGCTTCTGCCGCGACCGGGCCGCGGCAGAGGACATGGCCCAGGAAGTCTTTGTGAAGACTTTCCGGTCGCTTGCTTCGTTCCGCGGGGAGTCCGCCTTTTCGACATGGCTGACTTCCATCGCCGTGAACACCTTCCGTTCGCGGCTCCGTGCGGAAGGGCAACCTCTGCTGAGTCTCGACCCGGCCCGCATTCTCGGCACAGAGCCAGGCCCGCTTCATGGCCTCGAGGAACGCGAGCGCGGCGAGGCTGTGCGCCGTGCCGTGCTTACTTTGCCCGAGCGGTATCGAGACGCTATCCTCGTGTACTACTTTGAAGAGAAGGACCTCGCCGAGGCCGCACGGGTCCTGGGCGTCGCCGAGGGCACGCTGAAGGCCCGGTTGCACCGGGGCCGCGAGTTGTTGAGACGCCGATGTGCGAAGCTGGATCCGCTCGCGCCGCGGAAGCTTATGGAGGAGTAATGACGCCGGACGAACTCGATGGAATCCTTTCTTCGGAAGATCTTCTGGAGCCGTCGTCGCAGTTCGCGATGGAAGCGATGGCCGCGATACGCCGGCAGGCGTCCCAACCGCCGCCGTTACGGTTCCCCTGGTTTCGATTCGTGGCAGGCCTGGCTGCCTCGGGCGTGACAGCAGTGGCGGGGACCGTTCTGCTGCTACGGTCTACACGTGCTTTGCCTGCGATTGCTGTTCCACTGGCTCAGCTCGCCGGGGTTTCGCCGGAGGTCGGCTACGCGACGGCAGCGGTGCTCGTGAGCCTCGGGCTAGCTTCTCTCCCACGTTGCTTGCCCAGCCCTGAGGGGGATCTGCGTGAGTTGGACGCCTCGGGTCAGGTGTGACTCCGCGCAACGCTTTCACTGAATTGTTTGCAGTTCGCGGCCCTATGGCCGATTACCCACGATCAACAGCGTAGTGTTTACCAGTGTCCGCTTCGACCGAAAATGGGCTTATCGGCCTCTTCATCACGCGGCCTGCTGCCGACGAATCTGCCGCTGTTTTCGTGCCTCCTCCAGCTTCCGATCTCGCTCAGCATGGATCTCCTGCTGACGGCCGGCGAGCATGTCCTTCGGCGTGATGTAGCCAATGGCACTGTTCAGGCGGACATCGTTGTAATGCTCCACGTAGCCCTCCACCAGCCGCCGCGCATCCTCCAGCGACAGCGGCGTTCCCGGCCGGATGCACTCTCCTTTTAGCGATTTGTGCCAACGTTCGATTTTTCCGTTCGATTGGGGATAGTAGGGCGAAGTTCTGACGTGGGTCATGCCCGAGACCCGAATGAATTCCTTGAAGTCTTTGGCAATGAACTGCGGCCCGTTGTCGGAGATGATCCGGGGCTTCGCCTCTGGGTGAAGTTCCTTGGCGCGCTCCAAAATGATCTCGATGTCCGCCTCGGTCATCGACTCCCGCAGATCCCAGTTCACGATGTAGCGACTGCAGCCGTCCAGAATGCTGCACAGGTAATAGAACGTCCCGCTGATGTTGATGTACGACACGTCGATATGCCAATGGTGATGCGCTGCCAGCGGCTGCTCAAAGCCCGTGCCCTTCTTCGACGGCTTGCCGTTCCATTTCGACAATAGTCCCGCCTGCCCCAACACGCGCCATACACTGGTCGGACTCACCGCCACGATGTCTGCGTCGAGCATCATGAACGTCAGCCGGCGGTAGCCCTCCAGCGGGTTCTTCAGATGAAAGCCGATGATGGCCTGTTTCTCCCAATCCTCCAGCCAGAAGTCGCGGGGAACCCAGCCGTTGTGCTCGTTCACCTTCCCGTAGCGTTCCCGCCAGTCGTAGAACTTGCTGGCGGTGATGTCGAGCCACCCAATGAACCGCCCGGCGCCGATCTCGGTCTTCTCCGACCAGCGCCGGACGAAATCCACGATCTGATCCCGCGTGTCGTGCGGGACCCAGCTTCCGGTCAGAGTTCCCCAATGTCTTTTTTTAGCGCGACGTGCTCCGCCATCAGCTCGGCCAGAACCTCGTCCTTCGTCTGGATCTTCTTCTGCAGGTATGCAATCCGCTCCTGGTCAGCGGAATGGTTGGTTGGCCGTTTCTGCTCGAAGGCAGCAGCCCCGTTCTCGAAGAATTCCTTCTGCCAGCGGTAGAAGACCGTCGGCTGGAGTCCCACTTCATCGCACAACTTCGAGATGGGCTCCTTCTCCAGCAAGTGCCGCCTCAGGATGGCGACCTTCTCTTCCGGCGCGTATTGCTTCCGTTGCTTCTTCATGCGTTCTCTCCATTAGCTTAATGGGCGAACGCCTTCTCCATTTCCAACTGAACCGGAACACGGCAACTCGTTCGTCTCGAAATCTTCAACGACCAGATCTTGGAAGTTCCCGTCAAGCGCGAAGGGCGCAAGCAGATCACCCTTCCGTCGCGGATGCCCGCCGACCACCATTCTGGCCCGTTCTTCGGATGTGATCATGCCATTAGCGACCATCTCCGCGAGTGCCTCATTCGCCTGATCCATAATATTTTCAAACCCTGACAACCCATCCTCAGCAAGTCCCGGTAACACCACAACCAAGTGTCCCCCCGGCTTCAGTTCCCTCGCCCGCATCGAGAGGAAGATTTGCCAATCACGGGCCGCCTGGCGCTTAAACTCCTTTCGCACTGCGCCAGTGGCGCGGAAAGATATGATGTGGCCTGGAATTAATGCCGGGATATCGCGGAGCCACACGGCGGCATAGGAGCACCACGCAAGATGCACGAATCGCGACGGTAGAACTTGTTCATAGAATGATCGTCCAATCGCTGCGGGGAATACATGCGCATCGTTTAGGCCATATCGGTCTGGATCGTTGGTCAGGACTTCGAATAGAGTATTGAAGTCGTTCGAGGGTTGGTCAATGTGAAGCACTGAGA
>DASXXV010000032.1:0-25777 GCA_036502905.1 Occallatibacter sp.
GATCAACGAATGACCTGGTCGACGACCTCGCGGTCGGCATTGAGGAGTGAAATGGCCAGAGGCATCTGTCCGAAAGCGTGGGTCGAGCAACTCAGGCAAGGGTCGAAGGTGCGGACTACGGCTTCCACGCGATTCAGGATGCCTTCGGTGAACTTGCCATCCTTGATGTAGTGCTTCGCGGCCTGGGCCACACCCTGGTTCATGGCGTGGTTGTTGTTGCCGGTGGCGATCACCAGATTGGCCCACTTGATCAAGCCGTTCTCGTCCACCTTGTAGTGATGGTGGAGAGTTCCGCGCGGCGCTTCGGCCTGGCCCGCTCCCTCCAGCCGGTTGACTCCCGCGGTGGCGCGCACATGTTTGTCGAGAATGAGCGGATCGCTGAGGATCTGCTCGATCTTCTCGATGCCGTACAGGATATCGATGAGCCGTGCGTGGTGATAGTAGAACGAACTCTCGACGGGCCCGTTGGCGAGCTGCTTGAATTCGGAGAGCTCGACGTCTGCCAGCGGGGTGCCCATGCTCCTGGCGATATTGAGGCGCGCCAGAGGACCGACCCGGTAGCAGCCTTGCGGGTAGCCGAGCGCCTTGTAATAGGCGAACTTGGTGTAGCTGTAGGGCTCCACGGCTTCGCCGATCGCTTCGGTGAAGCGGGTCGCAGTAATTCCGTCCTCGATGATCTTGCCGGCCGGGTCGATGAGACGCAGAGCGCCATCAGTGAACTCGATGGAGTCGTCTTCGTTGACCAGGCCCAGGTAATTCGACGGGAAGTTGGCGAAGACTTCAATCTCTGATCGGAAGGTTTCGGCGAGAGGCTTGTATGCGGCCAAAGCGAGCTTGATGCCGTAGTATGCCTCGGGCAGCATGGCCATGATCTCGTCGCGCTTGGCTGCTGTCAGCGGCTCGGTAACGCCGCCGGGAACGACCCACCCCGGATGGATGCGCTTGTTGCCCAGCAGCTCGATGATGTGCTGCCCGAAGCGCCGCAGCGCGATACCGGCCCTGCCCAACTCCGGTTTGGCGGCAACTACGCCGAAGATGTGGCGCACCTTGGGATCGGCTTCCATTCCCAGGAGCAGGTCGGGGGAGGACAAATAAAAGAAGCTGAGTGCGTGCGATTGAACCATCTGGGCGAGATTCAGCATGCGCCGCAGTTGCGCCGCAGTGTGCGGGATGCGGACCGACATGATCGCTTCGCAGGCCTTGGCGGAGGCGATGAGGTGCGACACCGGGCAGATGCCGCAGATGCGGGCCATCAGGCTCGGCATTTCGTAGAAGGGACGGCCCTCGGAGAATTTCTCGAATCCGCGCACCTGCGTTACATGGAAATGCGCGTCTTCCACTTGGCCCTGGCCATTCAACTGGATGGTGATTTTGCCGTGCCCTTCGAGGCGGGTTACGGGATCGATCGTGATGGTCTGGCTCATGATCAAGCTCCAAAGCGGGTGAGCGCCGGGATTTCCAGCGGTCCGCCGGTTAAGAGCGCAGTGAGCGCCGCATGGAAGGTGTCGGCCGAGGGCGGGCACCCGGGAAGGAACACGTCCACCGAAACAAACTCGTGAATGGGGCGGACTTTTTTGAGGAGTTGGGGCACCACGATGCACGGGATCTGGGGCTGCGCGCTGACGTTCTCGATATAGGCGCGATGGAGGATCGGATCCGGCCCGATGGGATTGCGCATGGAGGGCACGTTGCCGGCTACGGCGCAGTCGCCCATCGCTACCAGCAGCTTGGAGTGCTCGCGGATTTTCTTGATCTTCTTTTCATCGTCAACCGAAGCCACCGCGCCCTCGACGAGGGCGATGTCCACCTCGTCGGGAAATTCCTTGGTGTCGACGATGGGGCTGTAGACGATGTCGACGAGCTCGGCCAGTTCGAGCAGGCGCTCGTCCATGTCGAGGAACGACATGTGGCAGCCGGAGCACCCGTCGAGCCAGACTGTTGCCAATTTCACTTTGCTCATTGCGCTTCCCTCATCAGGTTCAGGTAGGGCAAAAAATCGGGGTACTTGGGGTGGTCGGAGCCAATCTTGCTTTTATCGAACAACGCTCCGGTCGGGCACACCTGTACGCATTTGCCGCAGCGGGTGCAGGTCGACGATCCCCAGTCCTCACGGAGGTCCGTGATGACCATGGAATGGATGCCGCGGCCGGCCACATCCCACACGTGCGCGCCTTCCACCTCTGCGCAAACCCGCACGCAGCGCGTGCACAGGATGCAGCGGTTGTGGTCGGCGGTGAAGCGCTCATGCGAGGCGTCCACCGGCAACTCGGGGTTGCGATAGGGCAGGCGCACGTGCGTCAACCCCTGCGCCTGCGCCAGGGCCTGCAGTTCGCAGTTCCCGTTGGCCACGCACACCGAGCAGATGTGGTTGCGCTCGGCGAACAGCATCTCCAGGATGTTGTGGCGGTAGCGCCGCAGGCGCTCGGTGTTGGTGCTGACTTCCATGCTTTCGTAAACGGTGGCCACGCAGGCCGGGAGCAGCTTGTTCGAGCCCTTGATCTCCACCAGGCACAGGCGGCACGCGCCCACGTCCGACAATCCGTCCAGGTGGCAGAGGGTGGGGATGTTGATGTGATTCTCCCGGGCCACTTCGAGGATGGTCTGCCCGCGGCGGGCGCTCACTTCCCGCCCGTCGATGACCAGTGTTTTGACTTCAGGAGTGTCGCTCATGCAAGCACCTCCACGGCGGGTTCAGCGGAAACCGGGGCTTCCATGGTGCACACGCCGGCCGGGCAGCGCTTGTGCACGATGTGTTCGATGTACTCGTTGCGGAAGTACTTGAGCGTGCTCAGAACCGGGTTGGGGGCAGTCTGGCCCAGGCCGCACAAGCTGGTGCTCTTCACCGTGTCGCACAAGTCCTCGATCATCTCCAGATCGTGGAGCGTCGCGTTGCCCGTGCAGATGCGTGTCAGCAGGGTGTGCAACTGCGCCGTGCCGGCGCGACATGGGATGCACTTGCCGCAAGACTCGGTCATGCAAAACTCGATGAAGAAGCGCGCGACGTTGACCATGCATGAGGTATCGTCCATAACGATCATGCCGCCCGATCCCATCATGGAGCCGACCTCAATCAGAGATTCGTAGCTGACCTGTATGTCGAGAAGATTGTCGGGAATGCAGCCGCCTGAGGGACCGCCGGTCTGCACTGCCTTGAAGGTCCGGCCATCCGGCACGCCTCCGCCGATACCTTCGATGATGCGGCGCAGTGTGATTCCCATCGGCACTTCCACCAGGCCGGTGTTGGAGATCTTGCCGGTCAGCGCAAACACCTTGGTCCCTTTGCTCTTTTCGGTACCGATTGCCGCAAACCACTTTCCGCCTTTGCGAATGATGGGTGCAATGTTGGCGAACGTCTCCACGTTGTTGATCAACGTCGGCTTGCCCCACAGTCCGCTTACGGCGGGGTATGGCGGCCGCGGTTTGGGCGTGCCGCGCTTGCCCTCGATGGAGGCGATGAGCGCGGTTTCTTCGCCACACACAAAGGCTCCCGCTCCGAGGCGAATCTCGACGTCGAAGCAGAACGGGGTGTTGCAGATGTTGTTGCCCAGCAGGCCGCGGCGCCGGGCGTCGCGCAGGCATGTGGTCAGCCGTTGCACGGCGAGCGGATACTCGGCGCGCACGTACACGTAGCCTTTGCTCGCGCCCACCGCATAAGCGGCGATCGCCATCCCTTCCAGGACGCGCTGCGGATCACTCTCGAGCACGCTGCGATCCATGAACGCTCCCGGGTCGCCTTCGTCGCCGTTGCAGATCACATACTTCAGGTCGCCACCGGCTTTGGCCACCGTACCCCACTTCAGACCCGTGGGATAACCGCCGCCCCCGCGGCCGCGGAGCCCGCTTTCGGTAATCTGCTGGATCACGTCGTGAGGTTTCATCTCAGTGAGCACGTTGACGAGGGCCTGGTAGCCGTCGCGGGCGATATAGTCGTCGATCTTTTCCGGATCGATGTGGCCGGAGTTCTCCAGCACCACGTGGACCTGTTGATCGAAGTGCTCGCGCAAATCGCATTGCAGCGCAGGCACCGGCTCGCCGCCGAGGCTGCTGACCACCGCTTCAGCATGGTCCGGCTTCACGTGCTGGTAAAGCGTCTCTTCAGGATCGACGAGCACCAGAGGGCCGGCAGCGCATAGCCCCATGCATCCGGTTCGGCGCACAAAAACCTTCTTACCGGACACTTCTGCGGCCTTGGCCAAAGCTTCCTTCAGCTTGTCCGAATGCTGGCTGAGGCACCCGGTGCCCATGCAGACGTTGATCTCGTGATCAAACTTCGCATTCTCGAGGCGAACGGATTCGGCTATTTGTTCAAGCTCTTCGATGTTCATTCGACCGCCCACCTTTCCAGTTGCTCGAGCATCAATTCTCCGGTCATCTGACCCTGCAACTCACCGTCGGTCAGCACCACCGGAGCGCGCCCGCAGGCGCCGACGCACCGGGCCGTCATCAGGCTGATTTTGCCATCCCTGGTGGTCTGTCCTTGCGGAATTCCGAGGCGCTTTTCGGCCGAGGCCACCAGCTTGTCCGTGCCTTTGATGTAGCAGGCAGTGCCGGTGCAAATGGTCATCGTGTGCTTGCCGGGTGGCTTCAGGCTGAAGTAGTGGTAGAACGTCACCACCCCGTATGCCTGGCTCAGGGGCACGCGCAGCGACTGGGCGACGAACTTGATGGCCTGGTCGTCGAGATAGCCGAATGACGACTGGACGGTGTGCAGCGTTTCGATCAGCGCGTGGCGGGCAAACCCATTCTTGCGCATGGTGCCGTTCACGATTTTCCATCGTTTGTCATCGCTGGGTAGCGGTGGGAGTGTGAATGCAGGCACGATTCCTCCTGGTTGGTGCGGCGGTTCCCGGATGGCAGCATTCGGGGCTCGTTCGTTACGCATCCCGGAACGGTGTTAACGGACTGAACTGAGCGGCATCGATCGGCTGCGCCGGATCCAATTTCTCAGGCCCACTTCGTTATAGGGTGGGGAGGGGATGATTGGCGGTGATATCTGTCACTGAAGGACGTAAGAACAGCATTCAGCGGGGTTTACTGATGCGGCGCACCTGCTGCTAACGGCGCATTTTGGGACGCGTCGTTCGCTCCGGAAGAGGTTCGCCGCCGGTGAATACGCCACCACCAGCCAGGAGATCGCGCTGTATTAGATGTGAGATTTCGTGTCAGGAAAAATACGGGACTGGCATAGTGTTCGACCAGGGCCAGTGACGGCGCGAAGACAAGAAAGGCCGCTGTATTTTTGTGGCTTAGGCGCGAACAGGGCAGCGCGGTCATCCCAGGGCGGGAAGCTGGCTGGAGATTCCAAAAAGGAAGATGACACCGATAATGCAGCTATAGGCCGCCCCGGTCCAGGCGATCAGGTTGTAAAACCGGGGGTGGTGTCCGCCGGCATTGAATGCTCCTCCCAGGGCGGCGGTCATGAGGGCATTCATGGCTACAAGTCCGAGCGCAAAGGCGGCCAGGCCGAGCAGGCCGCGGTTGGTCCCGCCCAGATTCGCGGTGAGGAAGAAGAGCGCCAACTGGCTGGGTGTCTCGGCCCCGATTCCGTGCAGAACGCCGATGACAAACACCGATTTGCCGGTATAGATCCACTGGAAGCGATCCGGCCGGGGCGCCTGCCGGTTCCAGATGCGCCGGATCTGCCATACGGCCCAGAGGAATCCGTTGATGGCGATGGCCAGCCGGCTCTCGAAGCGGGTGTGGCTGTGCCCGTGGGCGTCTTTGCGCAGAATGCCGGCGGCAACTCCCAGGCCCAGGACGATGAGGGTGAGCCCGATGAGGCGCTCGGTCCAGTGATCGAGCCCTTCGGGAAGTCCCAGATGAAGTTCCAGGACCATGACGCCGAGGGCCGCGACCATGCACGCGTGGCCCAGAGCATAGGTAATGCCCAGGCGCAACCCGGTTTTCCAGTGGCGCTGCACCGCGGTGATGTCGGAGATGGCGGCGAGGTGATCGTAGTCGAAGCCGTGCTTCAGGCCCAGAAGCAGGCACGATCCCAGCGCGGCGGCGAGTCTCCAGTCACCCGGAAGGATGGTCACGACTGCAGTATAGAGCAGCGAACATTCCCGGCAGCGTCAATCGTCACAAGGGGACAATGGAGAGATGGCGCCGGGACGCGAATCGGGGCTCTCATTGGCCGGCCGGCTGGAGTTGATATCCGGTGTAGTCAATACTGACGATGGTCTCGCCGAGCAGGGGGCTGTTGGAGACGGCGCGCGCGCGGGTGGCCATCGCAAAACCGTCGATCATGGTGTACTGGCGGGACACCTGTGACGGCCCTGACAGAAACGTCGGGCTTTTTGCGGCCACACCTTCCAGCCGCACGATGGCCTGGTTCTGCGCGTCCACCCAGACGGTGCCGTTGAAGAGGTAAGGGGAGATGCGGCGCGGCTTGATGGCCAGCGCGATGCAACTGCGGCCATCCATCATGGCCGGGCCCTTCACGGTCATTTCATAATTGGCGGGAATGATGACGGCGGTGGACCGGTTGGCAGGCTCGGTCATCTTCTTCTCCGTGGCCAGGACCTCTTCGAGCATCTTCCGCAGCAGCACCGATCCATTGAGCGAGACAATGCTGAAGTTCTTGCCCACGTCGCGCCGGTAGGTAGTGTTCACCACCATCTCCGCGGCCGGATGCTTTTCGTCGTGGTTGCGAAGGACGGTGTAATGTTCGGTAACCGTGTAGCCGAGCAGGTTGCTCTCACGCGCGTGAACGGAGGCATCGATGCCCTGGATGACGGACGCATTCTGGATGACGGCTGCATTCACGTCCTGCTGCGGATGCAATGAGGTGACGGCGGAGAGCCCGAAGACGATAGCAATGCAGCTGAAGCGCACCGCCAATTGCAGGGGAAGAACAAAAGGAAATCTCAACAGGTCCTCAGCCAAAGTGTATCAACCTGCCGGCCGGAGGGACGGCTCCGTCCCTGCTGCCAGCGGCGCGCAAATGATTTTGCCCCAGCTTCGCCGCAAGCCGATCGCGACGAGACTGGGGCAATATCTTTACGGGTTCTTACGAACAGCAGTGTTTTACGAACAGCAGTGATTCGGGGTGAAGTAACCCACCGGCTATTGACCGGATTTTGATTCGACCGACTCGGCCTTGGCTCCGCGCACCGCCGCCAGGAACGAGTGGGCTTCAGGCGGAGGAGGAATTTTGCCGGTCAATACTGCGCGTTCCGTGGCATCGGCGCCATAGAACGATTTCATCGAGTCCTGATCCGGCTTTACTGCCGCGCCGTTCAGCGTCAATCCCGCGAACACGCCCTTGGCGCGCGAGTAGGTGAGAATTTCCGCATTGAGCTTCCAGTCGGTATCCGCCGACGCATGGCGTCCGACCGGCCCGGCTGCCGCCGAGGCATCTGCGCCAATCTTGAATCTGCTGTTGATGAGGTCTTCCATGCCTTTGTCGTTCTGGAAGATCATCACCAGGTCGATACCTTCCACTCCGATCTGCAGGCCCCAGCTTCCGCCCTCAATCGTAAAGAACGCCGGGGCGCTCCATCCGCTCGTAGTGCGGCAGGTGGCTACACCTTTACCGCCTTCGGCGCCAAGAACGAACCCGCCTTTCACCATGTGCGGGACTACGGCTACGCACTTGGCATGCTGCATCACTTCTTGGGGAATGCCCTTGTCGGCGGCCGCCATAACTTCATGCAGCACTTTCGCCGCGTTGTCCAGCCGGTCAGTCGCCTGCTCCTTCTTGGTGTCCGACCAACCCAGCGTGGCTACACCCAGCATGGCACCCAAAATCACCAGTTTTCTGTTCATATGCCTACCTTCCTTGAGTTGAAAATCCCGGGGGATGTCTCGTTGGCAGGCTCCGTCGACCCACCAAGGAGAGGAGCGCTCAGGCATAGCACAAACCCGACCTCGCTGCTGTTTAGTTAAATGACAAGCGGGCCTATTTGGTTGCTCCATTGCGCGTTGTCGCGAGGGATCATAGTGTGCGAAAACTTAACAAAAATCAGGTGGTTGGCCTCTGAGGGATGCAGACCAGCGGGGAACCGTGGGCTGCCCGGCGGAGGTAATGGCGCGCGGAGAGTCTACACCAGATAAAAGAAATTCAGACTACGGGTCCGGACGCAGTGGCCGGGCACATTGATGTTCTAAGCTGGTTCTGCATCGCGAGGCCGCTTTGTCCGAGTCATCCGCACAATCGGAATTTGGTCCGCGAAAACGGCAAGCCGTGGCGGTGCGCGGAGTGGTGCAGGGCGTGGGGTTTCGTCCGTTTGTGTTCCGCCTGGCGCACGAGACGGAGCTGGCCGGCTTCATCGGCAACAACACGGATGGAGTGACGATCGAGGTGGAAGGCGCGGAGCCACGGCTGCGCGAATTCCTGGAGCGGCTGCGCAGCGATGCGCCTCCCATGGCGCGGATCGACTGGGTGGGGGTGGAAGATCGCGCGCCCACGGGCGAAACCGGATTCCGCATCATTACAAGCCAGGTTCTCGGGGAGGTGAGCACCGGCATTCCCGCCGATGCGGCCACCTGTGACGATTGCCGTCGCGAACTGCTCGATGCGGGCGACCGCCGCTACCGCTACCCGTTCATCAACTGCACCAATTGCGGGCCGCGCTTCACGATCACGCGGCGCATTCCCTATGACCGGCCGCAGACCTCGATGGCGGTGTTTCCCATGTGCCGGCAATGCCAGGCGGAATACGACGATCCGCTCGATCGCCGCTTCCATGCGCAACCCAACGCGTGCTGGGTGTGCGGGCCGCAGGTGTGGCTGGTGGATAGCGCAGGCGGTGAGCTTCGAGTAGTGGATCCGATCAGCGCGTGCATCGATCGCATGATGGCGGGCGAGATCGTGGCCATCAAAGGGATCGGCGGATTTCATCTTGCGGTGGATGCGACGAACGAGTCCGCGGTGATGCGGCTGCGGGAGCGGAAGCATCGTTACGGCAAGCCGCTGGCGGTGATGGTGCGCGATATCCAAATGGCGCGCGAGTTGTGCATGCTGAGCGGCGAGGAAGAATCGCTGCTGCTGGCACCGGCGCGTTCCATTGTGCTGGCCGGCGCACGCGCAGGGAACGGCATTGCGCCATCGGTCGCGCCCGGCATCCCGTGGCTGGGGGTCTACCTGCCCTATGCTCCGTTGCAGCATCTCCTATTCGCCGAGGACCGGGTACGCGCGCTGGTGATGACCAGCGCCAATCTGAGCGAAGAGCCCATCGCCATCGACAATGACGAAGCCCAGGAGCGATTGAAGGACATCGCCGATGCGTTTCTGCTGCATAACCGCGAGATACTGCAGCGCTGCGATGACTCGGTCCAGTCGGTGGTGGATGGCGCGCCGCAGGTCATCCGCCGGGCGCGCGGGTTTGTGCCGCTGGCGGTGGACCTGCCGATGCAAGCGCCGCCCCTGCTGGCAGTCGGAGGCCACCTGAAGAGCGTGTTTACCCTGGCGCGCGGGCGCTACGCCTATCAGAGCCAGCACCTGGGCGATCTGGAAAATCTCACGGGCAGGGAATTCTTCGAGCACGCGCTGGATCACCTGATGCGCACGTTTGAGATCCAGCCGAAGGCCGTGGTGCACGATCTGCACCCAGGGTATTTATCTACATCGTGGGCGAAGGAGTGGGCCAGGGCGCGGGGGCTGCCGCTCATCGGGGTGCAGCATCATCACGCGCACATTGCCGGCTGCATGGCGGAACACGGCCTGGAGGGGCCGGTGATCGGGCTGTCGCTGGATGGTACCGGATACGGAACCGATGGGCGTATCTGGGGCGGGGAAGTGTTGATCGCGCGGCTGGACAGCTTCGAGCGATTCGCGCACCTGGAATACGTGCCCATGCCGGGGGGCGACGCGGCGGTGCGCGAGCCATGGAGGATGGCACTGGCGCATCTTCACGGTGCGGGATTCGATGCGGCTTCGCCGGAGATGCTGAACCTGTCCGGTGCCACCGAAAAAGAAGCGCGGCTGTTGGTGCGGATGATGGAGCGAGGTTTGAATGCGCCGCTCACGTCGAGCCTGGGAAGACTTTTCGATGCGGTGGCGGCGGTGGTTCTGAATCGGCGATGCGTGGATTACGAGGCGCAGGCCGCGATCGAACTGGAAGGCGTGGCGGTGAACGAGCCGGACGATGTGGAGGGATATGCTGTCCGCCTGAAGGCCGGCGATTGGCAAAAACGGGAGCCGATGGTGATGGAGGTGACGCCGTTGTGGGGTGAATTGCTGCAAGACCTGAAGAGCGGGATCGGCAAGCCGCGGATGGCGGCGCGGTTTCATGCCGGTATGGCGGCGGGTTTCGCCGGGGCGGCGCAGGCGGCGCGAATGGCGGCGGGCATCAGCGACGTGGCGATGAGCGGGGGCGTGATGCACAACCGGCGCCTAGCGCGGCTGCTGCGGACGAAACTGGAGGCGGTGGGTTTCAAGGTGTATCAGCACCGGCAGGTGAGCCCCGGCGACGGAGGGTTGAGCTATGGCCAGGCGGTCGCAGCGGCAGCCATGCTGGCGAGTGGGACCACCGCGTGAGGGGCAGGGGGATGAGGGCTGCCCCGATGAGGGTTGCCCCGATGAGGGCAGCCCCACAGCGCATGTGGGACTGTGAAGACGTTTTGGAAGTCCCTGATTCCGTGTTGGTTACGGAGTGCACAGCCGCACGGTTTCTGTGCTGCTGTGCAGTGCTGCTGGCGGCAAACTTAGTGGATTGAGCAACTTAGCTTCCATTTTTGCGTCTTCACAGTGCAATGTTCGGAAAAACTTTTTTTGAGCGATCGAGGACCGCGCCGATGCCCCGGTGGGGATGCGAACAAGCCGCGAGGACGAGTTCAAAGGCCATGAATCAGTATGGCGCCTGGGGGATGAATCTTCGGCAACGAAAAGCGGCTGTAAGTGACGGTCCTTCAATGCCGAACCAAAAACTCTCTTGCGTGCCCGGTGGTCCGGCCAACCATGGCAACGGGAAGCGGGAGGAGGCTGGAAGTCAATCTCACTTCTTGTCGTTGATCAAGGCTTAGTGGACTGTCGCAGTGAATTCGTTACCGGCATTCGTCAAAGCAGCCGCAGATCCTTCCCCTTCCCCTTCGCAAGCTCAGGGTCGGGGTCAGGATGACGGGCTATTGTTTTCATCTGCTCACACGAGAGCCCGCAGTAACGTTTTCAACGCGACAGGCCACTAGTTCTTGTCGTTGAACAGGCGCGGCCGGAACTCGAGCATCTTTTCATCCGCCTTGTACGGCATGGTCTCGCCATCCAGAGTGTGCACGTATGGGAATTTTCCGGGCAGCCTGGAGGTGGATTCGGTGCCCTTCCACTTGGTGGTCCAGGCGATCACGCCATGGCCTGCACCGGGCCCGCTGACGGGGCAGGACCACACGTCTCCGGAAGATTTGCAGGGGCCAGAGAAGGATCCCCCATGCAGCCATTGATACATGGTGTTGAGGGCGCGGCCGGCGGGCGTCAGACCTGGCGGGATGGGGGGATCGTTGCGGCAGGGATCGAACTCGTGCGATGTAGGGGGCAGCCCGAAGCCAAACAAGGTGCCGGTGCACTGGTGATCGGCCTCATACCAGATGTTCACGGCCACGCCTTCATTGGCCAGCAGGATTTCCATACGCGCCAGGTAGGCCTGGCGGAGGATGCCGGTTTCCTCGTCCGCGTGTCCCTCGGAATCGGTGCCGTGCAGGAGGGTCTTGTTGGTGTTCCAGCCGGACTCGGTGTTCCAGATGGGAATGTTGGCCGGCAGCCAGGAGCGCGCGGCGAGGACATCGCGCAGCCTGATGGGCTGGTGGGCGACGGGGTGTTCGCAACTGACATTGGGCACGGCGCCGGGGGAGCACTTGGGATCATTGAGCGAAATATTGCTCTCGGGGAAGGGAGGATAGCTGACGTTGGTGCGCGAGGGGTAGGCATGGAAGCTGACGGCATCGGGGAGGGAGGCGTTGGGGATGGCGTGCCATGCGTCCAGGAACTGGCCGAGGGCGACGGCAAAGCTGCCCGAGCCGGAAGGGCCGTTGCCTCCGCGACCCACGCCGCCGGCCGAAACCGAGCCGCCGATGATGGTGCAGTCGGCGCAGTAGAGGCGCACGATGACGGCCATGTCGTTGGCCATGCGGGCGAGGTGCGCGAGGCTGTCCTGCCAGAACAGTTCGGCGTTGAATTCGTTCCAGGATTCAAAGTTGCGGATCCGGCAGCGGCCCTGGAGAGGATGGGTGGGGGGCGAGGTGACTCCGCAGTTCTTTTGCATCAGGGTCGTGACCCACTCCTTCCAGATGCAGTTACCGTTGGGGCTGGTGACGCCGGACAGGGGCGCTTCGCATTTCTCGTTCTCCTGGTCGATGTCGTACGGCGCCACCTTGGCGGGTGCATTGCCCTCCTGGCGCGCGGCCCATGCGGGCACGGTGTTGAAGGTGTAGACCAGGTCGGTGTGGTGCTTTTCCGCCATATCGACCCAACCGGTGCCGGGGGTGAACAGGTTTCCGAGGTTGGGGTCGAACTGGCCGCGCGCCTTCTCGATGGTGTACCAGCGCTCGCCGGCATTGCTGCGGGTGATGGCCAGGGGTGGAAGGCCGAGGTCGGACGGCCAGTTGCGGGCGTGCAGAACCTCGGGATTCATCAAGGCGCGATCAGTGATAGCGAGGGGATACGTCTGAGCGGGCAGCGCGCCGGCCGCCAATACGAATGCCAGCAGGGAAAGAATCAGCTTCGGAGTCACGTTTATTAAGGTAGCGTTCACGTTTAGTGAATGTCTATCGAACCCCTTTGGAATAGACGCGCTTTCACGCACTTCGGGCGAGGGGAGCGGGGGCGCTCGGGGGCAATCGGAGCAGGTTCCGGTCAGTTTCCGGTGTTGGGGCTTGCGGAGGATACCGGCAGCCAACAGGGGAAATCATTCCGGCATCTAGTTCGATGGCTACGCAGCCCCGAGAGGGCTCGTGTGCAAAGGAAAGGTAAAGATGCCCGAACGCAAGTTTGAACGCAATGAGGACGCCATCCGGGCCCTCGTGAATGCGCTGAATGACGATCTCTCGCGCGAATACCAGGCCATTATCGCCTACACGGTTTACAGCAACGTGCTCACGGGAGCGCAATGGATGAAGATTGCGGACGAACTCAAGCTCCACGCCGCCCAGGAGCTGGAGCACGCCATGATTATCGCCAGCCAGATTGATTACCTGGGAGGGATGCCGACGGTGATCCCCAAGGAGGTGCGGGTGAGCGAGCAGCCCGAGGAGATGATTCGTTTCGATCTGGACAACGAGACGGAGACGATTCGCAACTACCGGGAGCGCGTGCAGCAGGCCGAGGCCCTCGGGCATTACGCGCTGGCCGAGCAGCTTCGCAAGATCATCAGCCAGGAGCAGGAGCATCAACACGACCTGGCGACGGCGCTGGGCATCGACGTGCCCAAGGTGATCTCGCTGGGGGCGTGAGGCTTGCGGTTCAGGGAGACGGGCGGGGGTACGAACCTTCGGGGCCCGTCCGGATTGAGCTTTTTGTCGCCGCGAGGTTGGGTGTGACCGAGGTTGCCGGGAGGGTCCAATTCCTCCCGGTTGCTCCGATCCGGCGCCTGCCGGGCCGCCTGCGCGTGTGCGATACTCGAAAAGGATTATGTACAGAAGGATTGTTCTAAAGCTTTCGGGCGAAGCACTGGCCGGCGGACGGGGATTCGGACTGGACGCCAACAAGGTAGCCGAAATCACCAGCGAAATTGCCGATGTCCACAAGCTGGGCGTGGAAGTGGCGGTGGTGGTGGGCGGAGGAAACATTTTCCGCGGGGTAGCCGACCAGGCCAGGGAGATGGACCGGGTGAGCGCCGATAACATGGGCATGCTCTCCACCATCATTAATGCCATTGCCCTGCAGGACGCCCTGGAACAGCGCGAAGTGCAATGCCGGGTGATGACCGCGGTGTTCATGGACCAGATTGCCGAACCGTATATTCGCCGGCGCGCCGTGCGCCACCTGGAAAAGGGCCGGGTGGTGATTTTTGCCGCAGGCATCGGCAACCCGTTCTTCTCGACAGATACCGCCGCCAGCCTTCGCGCCATGGAGATCAAGGCGGATGTGCTGCTGAAAGGCACCAAGGTGGAAGGCGTGTACAGCGCCGATCCGGTGCTATACAAGGACGCCGTAAAGTACGACGAGATTACCTACATGGAGATCCTGCGGCTGGGACTGAAGGTAATGGACCTGACGGCGGTGAGCCTTTGCAAGGACAACAACCTGCCCATGATTATCTTCAACATGAACCATCCCGGGAACATCAAGCGCGTGGTGCAGGGCGAAAAGGTCGGCTCGCTGGTAACGGCGTAGAGCACTGCACGGATGAAGAGTGGTGGGCGCGGCCCCGGGCCTAAGAGAAGTGATTGAGGACCGATCTCTGACTTCCGCCCTGGAGGTATCCCCCGATTCATCCGCCCGGAACGCTTCCGCACTCTGCGCCGGAGCAGCCTGTATCGGGGGACGGCGAAAAAACGTCTGTCAAGCCAGTGGAAATGCGCAAGCCAAACCGGCTGAACGCGTTGACCGGCTTGCGCAGCTTTGCCGCCGTCAACATTGTTTTATTCCATTTCTCCAATCCCCAGTGGTTCGGGATCCTGGCACCGATCGTCAACGCCGGGTACGCGTCGGTCAGCTTCTTCATTCTGCTTTCGGGGTACGTGCTGGCGTATAACTACGCGGCCCGGGCCCGCCGGGGGGAACTGGACGTACGCCGTTTCTACGAAGCGCGATTCACCCGGCTTTATCCGATCTACATTCTCAGCCTGATCCTGGCGTGGCGGATGATTCCCCAGGAATACGCCTCGCACAGCCGCGGAATGTTCTGGACGGGCATGGTGTTGACTCCGCTGCTGCTGCAGGGCTGGATTCCGGAGATTGCCACCTTTGGGAACACGCCGGCATGGACCATGTCGGCGGAGTCTTTTTACTACCTGCTGTTCCCGTGGCTGGCGAAATGGAAGCAGCCGGGCCGCATCCGGCCGATCCTGGGGCGGCTGGGCCTGATCTGGATGCTGGGACTGATTCCCGGAACGCTCTACATTCTGTATAACCCGGACGGCATTGCCCATCCCGACCGCTTCAGCACGGGGCCGTGGCTGCAGGCGCTGAAGTTCACTCCGCTGCCGCACCTGGCCAGCTTTGTCTTCGGCGTGCTGCTGGCCGAACTGGACGAACTGATTCCGCGCCCGGGCCCGGTCCGCTTTTTGCTGGGCGTGATCGGGTTCGGCGGCACCTTCTTCCTGTTGTGGCTGGGCGCAGACATTCCCTATGCCATCATTCATGACGGACTGCTGATGCCGCTGTTCGGATGCATCATTCTGGGGCTTGCGGGTGACAATCCGCTGGCGCATGCGCTGGGCGTCCGGCCGCTGGTGTTCGTGGGCGAAGCCAGCTACTGCCTGTACCTGCTGCACTTCAACTTCTGGAACCTGATCCACGACACGCATGTGCTGGACCGCCTGCACCTGGCGCGATTCGATCCGTGGATCAGCTATGCGATCCTGATCGGCATGGCGCTGCTGGCACTGCACCTGGTGGAGAAGCCGGCGCAGAGGCAGTTGCGGAAGTGGATGAAGGTGTGGGCGAGTTGATTGCGCGGGTGCGGGGTTCAAATCGTTTCCCAGGTCTCCAAATCGAGACCTTGGGCACCCGCGCATCCACACATCACGCACCCGCGGGACATCACGCACCCGCGGGCGAATTCCTGGTTCGGCTCAGTTCTGGGTTGAGAATGCCACAAAGCTGTGGGGCGGAATTTCGATTTTGAATTCATTGCGCTGCGAAGGATGCGCGCGGTGGGCGTGTCCGTCGGCCGGAGTGCCGCTGATCTGTTCGCCGGTGGCCAGGTTGCGCAAATGCCCCGCCGGCCCGGCGGTTGACACGGTGACCTGTGCCGGCGCGTCGAGGTAGGACTGCACCACGAAGCTGTTGTTGTCATACGCAAACAGGCTCACCCTGGCAGGCGCGTCGAGCCATACCGGGAACCCGCTCATGATGTACTGCCGGATGGCGGTGAGGGTGGGCTGGGGCAGGGCATACAGGTCGTTGGCGTTTTCGGGGATGGTGAGCACAAACAGTATGCCTTTGGAGTAGCGGTTCATGAGCAGCAGCGGCGCGCCGCGGCCGTTGGCGGTGCCGCGCACCACCGGCCACGCGTCGTTGGTCTGAAACGCGATCTCGGGCACCAGCACATCGCCGGTCTTGCCCAGGCCGGCTCCCGCGCCCGCGCCGGATGCGCCCCAGTACTCATTCACGCGCAGGACGTTTCCAGTAGCGTGCAGGTCTGCGATTTGCCCGATGCCTTTGTCCTGGAGTTTTTTGAGCAGTCCGGACGTGATGACGACGTTTCCGCCTTTCTCGAGATGCGCCCGGATCTTGCTAACCAGGTCGGGGTCGAAATTCGCTTCTTCGGTGAGAAGGACGGTTTTTGGATCGGACGGAAAGGTTGGATAAAGCTCGACGGGAATGCCGATCATGCCCAGGCAATTGTGGAGGAAGTCCTCGCCGGTAGACTGATATGGCTTATAGGCGGCGATGCCGAGGGGCTTGCCGAGTTTGCCCAGGATGGCGTTCACCTGGTTGAGCGCGTAACCGGCTGCCGTGGCGTAGCTGGCGGGCGCGGACGAACCGGAATCGGCGTGCCACTTGGCGAGTTCTTCGGTGGTGAACGAAGTCTTGAGGCTGCTCCAGGCGCTGCGCTCGCCGAGTTCGACGGGCCGCAGCAGGTCGCTGTACTGGAACAGCATCATCTGCGGCGTTTTCGCGAGCATGGTGTCCCACAACTGCTCGGCGTAGCGATCGAGGTAGCGGTTGGCGTAAATGTCCACCCACCCGCCGCCGTTGACGCTTCTCTGCGAATCCTGGGCGACGCGGTCGAAGTAGCGCACGATCATGTAGCTCTCATACTCCTGCAGGTGCTGATCGGTGATGACCGGGTCGCGGGTTTCGGTGCCGGTGTAGATGCCGTCGAACATCTTCGGCTCTTTGTCGAGGTCATAGCCATTGGCCTGGAAGTGCTCATACCAGTTGGGGAACTTGATGATGACTTTTACTTTGGGGTTCGCGGCCCGCGCCGGTTTAAGCACCAGCTCGCGGGAAACATCATCCATCAGCTTCAGGCGGAAATCGGTCCAGCTCAGATTGGCTTTGGCGGCAATGTCCGAGTCGCGCTTGGTGTTGTTGAAGTAGAAATCGTCGAGCATGATTTCGTCGAAGTGGCGCGCGGTGAGCTCGGCGATCTGCTGGACGTAGGCGCGCTGCTTCGGGTCGGTGTAGCACATGGAGACGAACTGGCCTTCGCTTTCGTCTTCGGCATCGGAGCCGGCGGTATCGCCCGCGCCCACGTATGCAATTCCACCGGCAACCTGCACGCCGCGATCGACGAAGAACTTCTTCACCGTTTCGAGAAGAGCATCATCGGCGGTGGTCCCGCTGCGGTAGGTTTCGATGTAGACCTTGTCCACGGCCACCTGGCTGGACAGTTCCTTCCATGAGTTCTCGAGGTACGCCGGGTCTTTCATCTTCTGGACGACGAACACCGGGATGTAGACGGCCACATGGAACTGGTCATGCGAGGGCGGGGCGGCATCCACACGAATGCCGGCAACAGCGGCGGCGAGGAACAGAAGTAGAAGGCGAGTGCGAACGGGCATGGTCCAGGTCTCCTTGGGGCTGCAGCGCGAGTGGTTCCGGATACGGCGCGCGGAAGAACATGGGCAGCAGGGCAGGAGCAGTATAGGTCCGCGGATCGCCTTTAGTAAAACGTTTACGCTCGCGAAAGCTGGGCGGATGTGACGATGAAAAAGCAGCCAGCGGACGGTGGTGGTTTCCCCCCTTGCGACAGAAAAAATCGCAAGCATGGGGCACGGGAAGTCATGGTGTGGCACGGAAGGTTGGAGTTGGACGGAAGCTGGGGTTGCAAAAAAAGCCCAGCCGCGAGGGGCTGGGCTTTGGCTGGGATGGTGCGCGGGGCTTACGGGAATACCGCCTGGGTGGAGTGGTTGCCGTGGGGGATGGACACGATGGCAGTGGGCTTTGGGCCGGACGGAAAGGGCGTGGCCTGGGCGGCTTGAAGGCTTCCGGCATTGGGGTCAAGCCTGAATCCGGAGACCGAATTGCCGAGGATATTGGCCGTGTACACGTAGCGCCCCAGCGCCGGGTCCACCACGATGGAAACGGGCTGCGTATCGGTGGAGTTGATGGATGCGCCGGTGACGCTGACCGCGGCCGAGGGAGTACCCGTAGCCAGATCGATGATGTAGGAGGAAACGGACGAGTCCAGCGAGTTGGCGACGTAGAGATACTTGCCGCGGGGATCGACGGCGATGGCGGCGGGCTCGCTGCCGGTCTTGAAGGGGCCGTTGATGAGGAAGCTCAGGCTGCCGTTGGAAAGAATGGTGAAGCCGATGAGGTGATTGGAGGCGAAATCAGTGACGTAGACGAAGCGGCTGGTGGGATCGGGAACCAAGGCCGAGGGCCTGACCCCGGCGTGATAGGGATTGCCGACAACCGCGGTGAGGGCGCCGCCCGAACCCACGTTGAATCCGAACAGCCAGCCGGGATTGGCGGTGCTGGTGATGGGGCCGCCGGGATTGTACGCCGACTTGTCATAGGTGGTGACGTACACGTAGTTGTTATTGGCCAAGGCCGTCACCGCGGTGGGAACCAGGGTATCGGTTTCGAAGCCCGGGATGGTGAGCACCTGCTGGGCCGCGGCGGTGCCGATGGTTCCCTTGCTGAGCGGATAGACCGTCAGGGTGGCGCTGGTGGAGCCGGAGACCACGAACAAAAACGTTCCCGCGGGGTTCACCGCGACCGAAACGGGCGTGTCGGGGAGAGTGACTGATTCCTTGATGGTAGGCGTTCCGCTGGTGGCAATGGTGAAGTGCGCGACCGAGTTATTTCCCTGGTTGGCGACGTAGAGGTTCTGAAAATCGCCGGACACCGCCATGGCCACCGGGGAAGATCCGCCGGAACTGGCGCCGGTAACTCCCTTGCGCAGGGCGCCGGACTGGGAGTCCACGGCGAATACCTGAATGGCCCCGTCTCCACCTGAGGTTCCGGCCTCGGCGAGATAAACGAAGTCAATCGTCACCAACTGGCACGCCGACAGGAGCGCGGCCACAACAAGGCTGATCGCGGAGACCAGGAAAAGCTTGCTCAACTTACTCCAGCGACGCAGACCAGTAGCGGGAGACCCCTCGATTTTGCTGAACTTCATGCGCTTCCTTCGTTGTGGGCCGACCATCTCTGATCTTGCAGCCCGGAATTTCTGGTTGGGTTTGCTCCATACCAGTGTAAAAGCGGATATGGAAGATTTCTTATGTTCCGGCCCGGTCCGGTTCACTTCCCGGACCGCTCAAGGCCGCGGGCGTCATTAGAGCGATCCGTTGTGCGGAATGGCGGCAACAGCGGTCGGGTTGGCATTGGCGGTGAAGGGCGAATACTGCGTATTGAACAGCGAACCGTCGGTATTCAGGGCGAAGCCGGAGACGTTATTCCCCAGGAAGTTGGCGGTGAAGATGTACTTGTTCAGGCGCGGATCAATGCCCACGGCTACCGGCTGTTCCCCGGTGGCGAAGGAGCCGACGCGGGTGAGAACCCCGCTATTGATGGAATAGGTGGCCACGCTCGAATCCTGCGACTCGGCCACCATGGCGAACTTGCCGGTGGCGTCGATGGCGATGGCGGCCGGCCGGTTGCCGGTGGGGAAGGGGCTCCCGCTCAGCGGGGTGAGGCCGCCCGAACTGACCGCGTAGCCCAGGATGTTGGCGGAATTAGAGTCCGTCACGTATACGTTGGTTCCACTGGAGTCGGACGTGACCGAGGAGGGATGAATCCCCGCGGCGTACGGAGAACCGGGAAGGGGCGTCAGCGTGGGATTGGGCACGGTGCCGCCGCAGTCGATGGTGCCCACGGAGTAGGCAAAAAGATAGCCCGTGTTGGCGGCGGTGTCGACCGCGGTAACAAACAGGCTGGAGCCGTCACGGGAAGCATTGAGCGCGGTGGGCGTGATCACGGGACTGCCGGCTCCGGGAAGGGCCAGGGGCACGTATTGGAGGCCGTTGCAGGAGTTGATGGTTGTGCCGGTCTGCAGCTTTCCGGCGGCGACCGAACCCGCGGCCGGAAGGATGGGAAACACGGCGATCGATCCGGAACAGGGCGCGGCCGGCGAGCAGGTGGGCAGCGGCTGGTAGGTGTCGGCCACGTAGAGGCTTGACTTGGCGACCGAAAGCGCCAGGGGAAAGACGCCCGGGGTGTTCACCGTGTTCTGGGGATAGACCTTGCCGTCGTTGCCGATGATGAACTGAACGATGTTGTTGTCGTCGCGGTTCACCACGTAGAGGTTGGTGTTATCGGACGACACGACGTCGGAGACAGGGTTGCGCCCGCCGGAAGGGAAGGGCGAGCTGGGAATCTGCCGCATGTGCCCGGACTGCGAGTTGATTTCGAACACATCGATCTCGCCGTAGTTGTCAGGCCCGGCGGCCCTGGCGCTGGTCACGTAGACGAAGTCCACGGTGAGTGTCTCCGTGATCTGGGAGCAGGCAGTGAGCAACGCGGCGGCTGCAACGCTGGCCGCGGACAGCAGCACGAGCTGGCCCAGGCCACCCCGGCGACGAAGAATTCCACCCCACGAACCAGGACCCGATATTTGGTTGAACTTTATGCGCATCTTTCGTCCGCGATACCCCAGTTTCAGTTCGAGATTCCGCACGGGTTGTTGGCCCCGGCCGGGAAGTCGATGATGTGTTTCCAAAAGATGTTCCGGAAGTCCGGAACCCCGGGTGAGAACCGCCGATGGGGCGGCCTCACCTGCACAGTTTCAGCACCTGGGTTTCAGCACCAGGATTGCAGCACCTGGAATTTCAGCACCAGAATTTCGGCATCTGGACTTCAGCACCAGGATGCTAGCTGGTGCGTCCGCTCACCAGGCACCAGGCGGGCGGTCCGTCGAGCTTGAAGGACTGGGCGCCGGTCTTTCCTTTCAGACCGTTGAGCACGCCGGAGTTTGCGTCCAGGGTCCTGCCGGTCACAGTGGAATCGTTGAAATTGGCGGTGTAAACGAACTGGTTGGAAGGATCTTCAAGCAGGCACTGCGGACCCGAACCCATGCTGAACGGGCTGCCGGACATGGGGATCAGCTGGTGGCTGGAGGGGTCGACACGATAGCCGACCACGCCGCTCTGCTCAACCGTGCCGCTGGTGTTGGGACCCTGGTTGGCGGCATACACCCACTTGCCCTTGGATTCGGTGATCAGGTAGATGGGGTTGCTCTGATTGGGATCGTCGGGAACGGCTCCGCCGGTCTGCGCCTGCAACGCGCCTCCGTTTCCCGGCGTGAAGGGAAGAATCTGGCTCAGGTAGACTCCCGGCGGAAAATTGCGGGAATCTCCCGATGGGATGGTGAGGGGCTCGTTATCCAGCACGTAGATGTTGCCCGAAGCCGCGGTGATGGCGGTGCCCTGCGTAGCGTTGATGGGCTGGGCGCTGTTCTGGGTAACGGTGAGCTGGCCGTTGGCGCTGTTGAATGCGTAGGGAAACACCACGTCCCCGGTGGCCGGAGTTCCGGACATGGTGAAGACGAACGAAGACGTGAGCACCATGTCGATGGGGTTATCCGGAACGGGGAAGTAGGGAAGCGGACTTCCGGTGGCGGAGGTCACCTGTGCATTCACCAGCAGTGAAAGCCTGCCGGTCGACGGGTCGATTTTGAAGGCGGTGATGTCGCCGCATGTGGTCACGGTCGGACCCAGCGCGGCGGCGCAACCGGCACCCGCGGGGGCGACGGCGTCCAGAACGTAAAGGAAGTTCTGCTGGCCGTCCACGATGAGGCGAAACGGATTGGAGCCCTGGCTGAAGAACTTGGCCTGAAAGGAGAGAACGCCGGACCCGCCCACCGCAAACTGCGAGATGTTGGCGCCGTTGCAACTGACCGTGGCGGCGGTGCAAGGTCCGTTGCTGGCCGAATCGGTACCGCGGTTCAGCACGTAAATAAACCGGCTGCCATCGGCCAGGACAGCGCGCCCCGGATTGGCGCCGCCGGAGGCCACGGGCGTACCGTTGATCCTGACCAGATTTCCAGTATTGTGATCGATTTTGAAGCCGCTGATAATGCCCTCGCCGTTTCCGGCAGTGGAGGTCCCGGTGACAAACAGAAAGCCGACCGTAAAACTCTGGACGCAAGACGTGACGCCCAAAACGAGGCCAGCAGAGACGGCGCTCATCAGAAGGGCCTTGCCGAATTTCCTAAACTTCATGCGATTCCTTCATCCTGGTCAGGCGTGCGCCGCCAAGTGTGCTAAGTCCGCAGCAAAGCTGGGTTGGGATGGGTCCCTGAACATTGTAAAAGCCGAGGGCAGGTTGTGCCTAGTTTCGGCTGGACTTACAGCCGTTCAGTAGTTGCGGGATCAGATACCTATTGTTGCGAACAGATTTCGCGCCCGGAAGGACTGCAGTCTGGATGGAGCGCGTTTGTTCCTTTTGACTTGGAGGAGCAAGGAAAGGTCAACTTCAGAGACCGGAACAGGATGGGAGTTACGCGGGAAACCTGCGCTGCCTGGCGCCCCACCCCGGGCGAAGTTTCATCGCCCAGGGCGGGACACACCTAACGCCGGCCCGCTGGATGGATCCGGATGGTTATGGCCGCGCTGAATAAGTTACCACACCCGGCAGGAGTTCTCGGGATACATCGGCTGGCCCTTTTTGCATCCGAATGCGGTGCCGAACTCGTCGAAGTTTTGCACGCTGCCGTTCACACGCCAGCGGCCCGGGGAGTGGGGATCGGTGAGGGCGCGCTGCCGGGCCGACTGCTCGGTCTGGTTTTCGCACCACACCTGTGCAAAACCGAGAAAGAAGCGCTGCTTTTCGGTAAAGCCGTCGATCTTGTCCTCGATGGATTTGCCCTCCTGCGCCAGGGTGTCGAGCAGCGCCATGTAGGCGATGCGCAACCCGCCGTTATCGGCGGTGTTCTCACCCAGCGTCAGCTTGCCGTTGAGCTTCTGCTGCGGCTGATCGTCGTGCGCGGGGGCGGCTTCGAAGCCGTTGTATTCGTTCACTTCGCAGTCGGTGCGCTCCACGAACTTCTTGCGGTCGTCGGCGGTTTGCCACTCGCGCAGGTTGCCTTTGCCGTCGTACTTGGAGCCCTGGTCGTCAAAGCCGTGCGTCATCTCGTGGCCGATGACCACGCCGATGCCGCCGAAGTTGACGGCCGGATCGATGTCGGGATCGAAGAAGGGCGGCTGCAGGATGCCGGCCGGGAAGTTGATGTCGTTATTTGACGAGCTGTAGTAGGCGTTGACCGTGGGCGGCGTCATGTTCCATTCTTTCTCGTCGACGGGCTTGCCTAGCTTGTTCAGATTGTAGTTGCGGTCGAAGATAGCGGTGCGCCGCGCATTGCCCAGGGCGTCGTCACGCTTGACGGTGAGCGCCGAGTAATCGCGCCACTTCTCGGGGTAGCCGATCTTATTGCGATAGAGAGCGAGCTTCGCTTCGGCGGCCTTCCTGGTCTCCTCACTCATCCATGGCAGGGTCTTGATGTCGTCGGCCAGCGCCTTGTCGAGCGCGGCTACGAGCTTATCCATGCTGGCCTTGGCCTTGGGCGGGAAGTTCTCGCGCACCCAGTCCTGGCCCACGGCTTCGCCGAGCGCGCGGTCAGTCTGCGCGGTGCACTGCTTCCAGCGCGGCGTGGGTTCCTTCTGGCCGGCGAGAGTCTTTTCGAAGAACTCGAAGTTGGCGTCGCGGAAGCCCCTGGGCAAAGCCGAAGCGGCGCTGTGGATCAGGTGCCAGCGCAGATACGACTTCCAGGCGTCGATCGGCTGCGAGGCGATCTGCTCGTTCAGGCCTTTGAAGAAGTCGGGCGTGCCGACGTTGAGAGTGTCGAAGGGTCCGACGTTGATGTCCTTGAAGTAGACGCTGAAATCGAAGTCGGGCGTCAGCTTCTGGAAATCGGCGACGGTGTAGATGTGGTAACGCTTCTCCGGATCGCGCAGATCGACCCGGGCCGTGGATGCCTTGGCGAGCGCGGTTTCAATCGTGATGACCGCGTCGGCTTCTTTGGCGGCCTGGTCGGGCGAGTCGCCGGCCAGCGTGAACATCGCCGTCACGTGATCGCGGTACTGCTGGCGGATGGTGGTGAAGCGCTTGTTGTCGACGATATAGTAGTCGCGGTCAGGCAGGGAGATGCCGGCCTGGAACGCGCTGGCGATCTGCTTCGACGAGTCCTTCTCGTCCTGCTGCACGCCGAAGCGGAACAGCGGCGCCAGCTCGCCCTGCTTTGCCAGCTCGCCAACCACGGTGGCAATGTCCTTGTTCGACTGGAGAGCGCCGATGCGGTCGTACGCGGGCTTGAGGGGTTCCATGCCCTTTTGGTCGATCAGATCGGTGTTCATGCAGGCGGAGTAGTAGTCGCCGTACTTCTTCTGCAACGGAGTCTTGGGGCTGGCGGACGCGGACTCGAGCTCCTTCCACAGCAGGTAGCGGTTGCGCTCGGCCAGCATGCCGAAGGAGCCCCAGCGGGTCTGATCGGCGGGTATGGGGTTGTTCTTGACCCAGTTGCCGCACGCGTACTGGTAGAAGTCCGTGCAGGGATCGGCGGTCTTGTCGATGGCGGAGACGTCGAAGCTTTTGGTTTGGGCCGGAGGAGCGGGCTTCTGATCGTTCATCTGAGAGGGAGTTTGCGCAACGGCCAGTGCGGTTCCCGCGGCGAGCAAAAGCGCGGGCGCAAATAGAGCAGTCTTCATTTTGTTGGGTCCTTTTTAAGAAATGTGCTTCGAACTGGGTCGGGCATGCCTGATCCTGGCCCCACATAAGCGTCTGCCACACCGTGCGGGGCTGACGCCCAAAGCCTACCACCTTGAAGGAGACGTGCGAATCGCCGGCCGGGACGCGGATGCCGCCGACGAGGGGCGTGGCAGGCGGTTTGCTACACTCCCCTTGCACCTTTCCCATCCTGATTGTTTGGCCTTTGGAGACGAGCGAATGAGATTCCTGCGCGAACGTACGATTGTCCTGTTGCTGAGTGTTTTGGCCGTTGCGGTGCCCGCGAGCATGCTGGGTCAGGCCCCGGCGAGCGGCAAACGCACGCTGGTGCGCGCCGGCCACGTGCTCGACGTCAAGACCGGCAAGCTGAGCGATACGCAGACCATCGTGGTCGTAGGCGACACCATCCAGTCGATCGGTCCCAACAGCTCAGCGACGGCCCAGCCCGGCGATACCGTAATCGACCTGGGCGGCATGACCGTGATGCCCGGGATGATCGACGTGCACACGCACCTGACGATGAATACGGACTTCGATCCATTCCACGAGGTGACCAGCACGGATGCGAAGGAAGCCATCAACGGTGTGGCGAACGCTCGCACGACCCTGCTGGCAGGCTTCACGACGGTTCGCAACGTGGGCGCTAGCGGTTACACCGACGTGGACCTGCGCGACGCAATCAATGGGGGGCAGGTGCCTGGCCCGCACATGCTGGTGAGCGGTCCTCCATTGGGGATTACCGGCGGACACTGCGATGACAATCTTCTTCCGTTCCAATATCACAGCGTGGGCGACGGCGTGGCCGACGGCATCGCCGAAGTGCAGCACAAGGTGCGGCAAAACATTAAATATGGGGCTGACCTGATCAAGATCTGCGCTACAGGCGGCGTGCTCTCGAAGGGCGACGATCCGCAGGCGTCTCAATACACGCTCGAAGAGATGCAGGCGATTGTGGCCGACGCGCATCGACTGGGCCGCAAGGTGGCGGCACATGCGCATGGGGCGCAGGGGATTCTGTGGGCGTCGAAGGCCGGAGTGGATTCGATTGAGCACGGCAGCTAC
>DASXXV010000033.1:0-7107 GCA_036502905.1 Occallatibacter sp.
CCACGCGCTCGAGACGGTAGCCAGCGCCCTGGCCCATCACCGCCGGCCTACCAGCCGTGATGATCTCGCCAAGGAAACCGCGCTCTCCGGCCGCAAGCTGAGCAATATCGTGCACAAGCTGGAAGAAGTGGGCGCCGCCCGGCAGCTTGATTCCGGCAAGATCCAGCTGGCGCGCGGGCGTTCTCTCGATGCCATCGCCGAGGCGGCGGCATCGCAGCAGCAGATTCAGAAGGATGTGCGCAAGCGGCGACTGGAGAACATGCAAGGCTACGCCGAATGCCGCATCTGCCGCCGCGAATTCCTGCTGCGCTACTTCGGCGACGACTACTCGGGTCCCTGCGGCAATTGCGATCGCTGCGAACGGGCCGGCATCCGCCACGCCAAGGTGGCGTAAGAAAAGCAGCGGAGTTAGCGCGGCCCAGCGGAGTTGCGGTGTTAGCGGCTCGTTGACAGCTAGATCTCATACCGATCCTGGGCATCCCAGGTCTCGATTCTGAGACTTGGGATGCCCATGTTCAGGAACGAATTCACACGGACAGCGACCCAACTCCTCTTACACCGCTAGCTCCGCTAACGCCGCTGCCTTACTCCACCTGCCCGATGAACACTCCGAACGGCTGAAGCTCGATATGATCCAGTGAACCCGGATCGCTCCCGCCCGGCGACTTCATCAGCGTCTTCACCGCGCCCGCCTTCAATCCCGAGTTGGCGCCCGTCAGGTCCACGGTCTGCGGATCGGCAGTAAAGTTGCACGCCACCACGATGGGCGACGCTCCGGGCGCCTTCCGCATCCAGCTCAGGACCTTGTTGTTCTCAATGTCCAGCATCACGTCGAGCCCGTTTGCCATCACCGGGTTCGTCTTTTTCAGTTGGATCAGACCCTTGTACCAGGCCAGCATGGAATCGGGCTCGCCTTCTTCCCTCTTCACGTTCACCGTGGTATAGGTCGGTGGAATCGGAAGCCAGGGCGAAGACGATTTGGTGAATCCCGCTTCGCTCGACGAGTCCCACTGCATCGGCGTGCGCTCGCCGTCGCGACCCTTCTCCTTCGGCCAGCCCGTCCGGCCCACCGGGTCCTTCACGTCCTCGATGCGCGTGGGCGGCGTGGTCTTCATGCCGATCTCGTCGCCGTTGTAGAACAGTGCGGCTCCGCGGCTGGCAAACAGCACGGTCGCAATTACGCGCTCGATCTGGGTGTCATGCACCCCGTCGCCGTAGCGGACATCCACCCGCGGATTATCGTGATTGTCGAACACCAGCATGGGCACGTTGTCGCCGATCTGTGTCTCCACGTCGTTCAGCTTCGAGCGGAACGCCGCCACGTCCATCTTGTTGATCAGCAGGATCTGGGTATCCATTGGGAGTTGAAACTCCGGCTTCTGCGCGGTCCCATACTGCTTGGCAAGCTCGGCCACGTTGGGCAGGTAGGTTTCGCCGATGAACACCCGCGCCCCCGGCCAGGCGGTCGGCTTGAACTGGTCCGCCGCAGAGCGCATCTCCACCATCACGTCGTGTACGGCCGGCAAATTGTCCGTTTTGGAGTTGTCGAGTTGCGGCTCACCGAAGGGATTGATCCTCGGATTGCCGTTGGCGTCCTTCAGCACGCCCTCGTCGGTCCAGTTGGGATCTTCGAACAGGGTGGTGATGGCATCGAACCGGAACCCGCCCACTCCCTTCTTCAGCCAGAACGCGAGGATGTCCTTGAATGCCTGGCGCACCTTGGGATTGTTCCAGTTCAGATCCGGCTGCTGGATGTAGAACTTGTGATACCAGTACTGGCGCGTCTTGGGGTCCCACTCCCATGCCGAGTGCCCAAATACCGACTGCCAATTGTTCGGCGGCTGGCCTTTATCCGTCGCGGTTTCCCCTTTCCCGTCCTTCCATACGTACCAGTCGCGATAGGGATTGTTGCGCGAGGAGCGCGATTCCATGAACCACTTGTGCTTGTCCGACGTATGGTTCATCACCATGTCCATCATCACGCGAATGTGGCGCTGGTTGGCCTCCGCCATCAGATGGTCGAAGTCAGCCATGGTGCCGTACTGCGGATCGATGGCTTCGTAATCGGAAATGTCGTATCCGAAGTCCACCTGCGGCGATGGGTAGATCGGCGTCAACCAGATAGCGTCCACGCCCAGCGATTTCAGGTAATCGAGCCGTTCGGTGATCCCGTTCAGGTCGCCGATGCCGTCGCCATTCGAATCCTGAAAGCTGCGCGGGTAGATCTCGTAGATGACGGCGTTCTTCCACCAGTCTTTCAAATTTTCGGAGTTGGATTGGGCGGACTGCCCTCGAGCGGCCGTCGCCGGCAGGCCCAGCATCAGGGCCACGGCGCACGCCGCAATGCTTTTGGTCCAATGCATCGCGGTCTCCTTATTTGTTTGCCGCTGCTCGTGGATTCGGCAACGGTGTCGCTTGAAAAATTAACATATCCAGCCGGGCCGCGTAAGCGATCAACCCAGGCAGCTGCACCCGGCCAGAGGTCCGTGATCTCCCACCTTCGCGCCAGTGAAAAGGCGCGAAGATGGGGCGCGGGAGTTTTGTTCTGAATCCGACTTCACTTCACTTCGACTACCATCGCGGCGTATGGCGCCAGCTCGACAGCTTTCACGTCGTCGAGCCTGGTGGGCTGGGATGCGTAGAGGCTGTCGAGCCCGGAAGGATGAATCCCGTGACGCGACCAGTCGAGGTTTACGACTTTCGGCTTCGCGCTCATATTCAGCGCCACCAGCACCGTCTTATCCCCCGTCCTGCGCAGGAACGCGTACACGTCCGGATTCTTCTCGTCGATATCCACCTGCTTGCCGTCCCGCAGGGCCGCATTCGATTTCCGCAAAGCCAGCAGCTTTTTGTAGGCATTGAAAATGGAATTCGGATCCTTGCTCTCGCTCTCCACGTTGTAGGTCTTGGCATTCGGGGGGACCGGCAGCCATGGCTTCCCCGTCGTGAACCCCGCATTCGCGCTCGCGTCCCACTGCATCGGAGTGCGCTCGCCGTCGCGGCCCTTCTCCTTCGGCCAGCCCAGCTTTCCAATCGGGTCGTGCACGTCCTCGATCCGCGCTGGATCGGTAGTCCGCATCCCCAGTTCCTCGCCGTAGTACATCTGCGGCGTGCCGCGTGTGCAGAGTTCCAGCACTGCCATCAGCTTGGCGATCTGGTCATTGTGCGCGCCCCCGTCCCCGTAGCGATCCCATTGCCGCGGCTGATCGTGATTGGAGAAAAAGTACTCAGGCTGCCCGTGTGCGCTGTTATTCTCGATCTCGTCGAACAGCCTGCGGAACTTCGGCGCAGATAACTCGTTCACATCCGCGATCTGGAAGTCCATCGGCAACTGCACTTCGTCGCCGTTGCCGTACATCCTGCTCAACGCCTCCACGTTCGGCTCATCGGCTTCCGTCACTAGTACCGGGTCGCCGGGATACTTGTCCACAACCTGCCGCACTTCCTTCAACACATCGTGAACTCCGGGCAGATCGTCGGTGTACTTGTGCTTGATGTTGCGGTCACCGTAAACATTGATGCCCGGCAGGTAAGGATCGTCGCGCATCGCCGGATCCTCGAACAGCCGCGAGACCGCGTCAATGCGGAACCCCGCCGCTCCCCGTTTCATCCAGAAGTCCAGCACCCCCATCATGGCCTTGTGCACTTCCGGATTGCGCCAGTTCAGGTCGGGCTGCTGCACATAGAAGTAGTGGTAGTAGTACTGCCGCGTCTTCTCGTCCCATTGCCACGCCGAGTGCCCGAACCACGACTGCCAGTTGTTGGGCGGCTGGCCCTTGTCGGTGGCCGTCTCCCCCTTGCCGTCGCGCCACACATACCAGTCGCGCTTGGGATTGTCGCGCGACGACCGCGACTCCTTGAACCACGGATGCTGGTCCGAAGTGTGGTTGATCACGTAATCCATGATCACCCGGATATTGCGCTTCTTCGCCTCCGCCACCAGGTTGTCGAAATCCAGCAGCGTCCCGTACCTGGGATCGATTTCGGTGTACTCCGCGATGTCGTAGCCGTTATCCACGCCCGGCGATGGATAGATAGGCGTAATCCAGATGGCGTCGATGCCCAGGTCGTGCAGGTAATCCAGGCGCGACGCGATCCCTTTCAGATCGCCCACGCCGTCCCCATTCGAGTCCTGAAAACTCTGCGGGTAAACTTCATAGATCACCGCGTGCTTCCACCACTCGTCCTGCGAACCGGCGCTCTTTGACGGAGTCTGCGCCGCCCCCATGGCGGCCGCCAGGCAGGCATAAATTGCGCAACCTGCGATGAAGCTTCTGGTCCAGTGCATTGCGGTTCCTCGCGTTCCATTGCTCATCAAAACGGCAACGGTGCCCGCACCAAACTAACACAGTGGCCCCTGCCAGTTCACAGCCCCCTGCGCTTGATTCTCAGGCCGTTCTGGCCGCTTCGCAGAAGAGCCTGGGCTCATCCCTACTCCGTGTTGCCCGACTTTCCCGGCGTCTCCGGCGAGGTGTGTTTCATCCGCCCGAAATCCACGGAGAACTCCGGCGCATCATGGGGCCCGCGAATCAGGATCGGCACCACCGTTCCCGCCCCGTCCTTCCTGAACAAACGGTCGGCCGGTTTCAGCAGCCAGCCCTTCCATCCCCCTACCATTTGCGAGACCGTGGCCTGCATGCGCGCCGTCCCTTCAAAGTGCATCAGACCCTCCAACGCATAGTGGCCCTGCAGTTCAATTGCAGCGCCCGGCACGTTGTAATGAACCTCCGGGAGCGCGATTACGCCGTCGGCCATGTGGAACGCGCCCTCCATCTCCGAAGCAACTTCATTCGGATCGGTCTTCTTTACATCCTGCGGCCGCCCCTGTCCACGGAGGCTCAGGTCCTCGATCTTGCTCTGCACGTGCGTATCCGAGAAGCGGGCATCCTCCAGCTTGAACTCTCCATCCAGCCGTATCCGCTGATGCGCAGACTGCTTGCCGGGAGGAATATGCAGGCTCGCCCGGGTGGTCAGATTCCCCGTCAGGAACGGCGTCGGCGACTTGTTGGCCAGTCGCAGGAAATCCTCGATGCGGCCCCGGTCCACGTCCACTTTTAACTCGATGTCATGCCCGTAATCCGCCAGTGGCGGCAGATTCGCGGTCATTACCGGAGCGCCGCTGTCGGCCGACGGCTTCACCCGAACCACTTTTCCGCGCGTGGTGAAATGCGAGTGGCCCAGCGTCGCATCCACCGGGTCCAGCCATGTGTCGCCGTCCGTTCCGTCCACCTTGGCGTGAAACGTAGTATGCAGTACTACTGTATTGCCGAACTCCGGAAGCCGGAAATCGGGCACGTCGGCGTTCCCGTCCACCGCGATGTCGCGGAGCGTGCCCTCGTATGTGCCGTTCGAACCCAGGATGCCCGCAATGCCCTTGAACGTCGCCAGGTCGGCATGGTCGAAGCTGTACGTCCCGTCCACCGCCGTTTCCCCGGGATCTGCCGGCTGCCAAGGACCCAGGGTTCCTTTGGTGTGGATTACGCCCCGGGGCTTGGGGTTGGTTAACTCGGCTTCGAACTTCATTGGCTTGTTGGCCCTCACATCCCGCAATTGCAGGCGGGAAATGTCGAAGCCCAGCGGCAGCTTGTCCGGCTTATTTGTCTCCAGGACCAGTTGCGCCCGTTCGCAGTCGATGCGTTCCACCACCAGGTTCGACAGCGTTCCCCCGTCCGATTGCGGGGCATTCGCCTGGCCGGGATTCGCTTGCGCTGTTGCGGGTGGCGTATCCCCCACCGAAGAACCCTGCGATGGTTTCCCCCCGGGCCCGGGGGGCGGCTTCTGCCTGGTCAGTGCCGATTCCAAGCCCGTGGACGGGTCCCGTTCCGATCGCGGCGGCACCACGATCTTCAGGCCTTGCAGGCGTACCCGCGAAATCTTGACGGGCTTGCCGCGCTCGTAGTGCAGCGGAACATGAAACCGGAATTCGTCCAGCGTAATCAGCGGAATCGATTGCACCGAGATCTCCAGCGGGCGGTCGCCTCCCCTCCGCTGCGGCGGCCAGATGCGCAAACCCTTTCCGTGCGCCCAGATGCCCCATTCCCCGCTCAGCCCGTTGCCCAGCGCCACGTGGAAGTCGTCCAGTTCTACGCGTGTGTGGAACCGCTCCGCCAGACCCTGCACCAGCCGGGCGCGCAGATACGGCTGAAATCGATGGGCAAGCACGGCCAGGGTAATCGTCACGGCGGCCAGAACCACAAGGCACGCCGCCGCGATGCGCGTAAGCCACCTGTGTCTGTACCAGAACGATGCCCGCTTATCTGCCAAGGAATCCTCTTTATAGTTCGATGCAACCTTTCGCGCCGGAAACATAAAACCGCGATGCCCAGGACGCCGCGAGACCCATCAATGACCCTTGCCCATCAGGATGTTAAACTTCTGTTCACCGATGCAGGAGCAGATTGCCAACCTTGTGAAGCTCCAGGCGGTAGATCTGGAGCGCGCGCGGCTGTCCCAGGTGCTTCGTGCGCTGCCCGCCGAAATCGCGCAGGCCCATGCCGCCCTGAAAGCTGCGCAGAACGACGTCACGACCGCCTCCGACGCCCTCACTCGGGAAGAGAATCTGCGCACCCGCCTGGACCGCGAAGTCACCGGCCACACTCAGAAGGCCGGCCGCCTCCGGTCCCAGCGCGACACCCTAACCACCGCTGCCCAGGCGGATGCCATCGAACACGAAATCAAATTTCTGGAAGCGGAAATAGAGCGCCTCGAAAACGAGGAATACGCCAGCCTGGAGCGCACCGAATCGCAGGAAGCAGCGCTGGCCGCCGCCCGCGCCCAGGTGGAAACCCTGGCCGGCGCCCTCGACAAAACCCGCGAGCGCATCGCCCTCCGCCAGCAGGAAACGAATCAGCAGCTGGCCGCCCTGCAGGCCGAGCGCGAGTCGCTTCGCAAGCTCCTCGATCCCGACCTTGTCTCCCGCTTTGACCGCCTCGCCGCCTCCCGCGGCACCAGCATCGCTCGCGCCGAAAACCAGCAGTGCACCGGCTGCCGCATGGGCGTTCGCCCCCAGACCTGGAATCAACTCCGCGAAGGCGAACTCCTCACCTGCGACAGCTGCTCCCGGCTTCTCTACTGGGACCCGGCCATCGCGGCCGCCCCCAAGGAGCC
>DASXXV010000034.1:0-16075 GCA_036502905.1 Occallatibacter sp.
GGAGTCGATATTTTCTATGTCCTTAGCGGCTTTCTTATTACTACACTGCTCCTGCGGGAACGCGAAAAATACGGAAACGTATCCTTCAAAGGCTTCTACGTGCGGCGATTTTTCCGCATCATTCCAGTTTATATGGCAGTCCTCGCCGTCTATATCCCAGTGATTCGACTCATGCACGATCATGTTCGATGGGCCGAATTGAAGATCGCGCTGCCTTATCTTTTGACTTTCACCCAGGAGTTTCGACCCGCAGCTTCGGGGACTATCTTCGGGCATTCGTGGACACTGGGTTACGAAGAGAAGTTCTACCTGGTTTGGCCCCTTCTGCTGATCGCTCTGTGCGCGTTTCGGAAGCTCCTCAGTCCAGCATTGTGCGCGTTGAGTTGCATCATTCTTATGGCGCCGGCACAAACGGCGCGTTCCTATGGCGGCCTTTTCCTTGGGTCATTACTCGCTATTTCACTCGCCAGAGAAAACGGAGGCAGGATCCAAAGGCTGCTTCTCCAAATCTCGCCGCTTGGAGCGATTGCGATAATGGCCGTCGGATATGTCTGCGTGTCGTATCAACCGCGACTCGTTCTCCTGTTTTCTATGGGCGCGTGCGCGTTGACGGCGAGTTTGGTGCTGCGACCGAGTCGCATCCGCAGGATCTTCGAAAACAGGGTCTTAGTCCTGTTCGGAAAGCGCAGCTATGCGATGTACCTCGTCCACGCCCTGGCATTGAATTTCACCGAGATGATCGCGCCTAAGGTCCATTTGCTGCAATGGTACGTGGTGATTCCATCGGCTTATCTGCTCAGTTTCGCGGCGTCCACCGGCCTCTATTACCTGATCGAACGTCCCTGTATTGAGTTCGGACGCGCGCTTTCGAGGAAAATCCGTCGAGGGATCGCGCAACCCGCCGCTGAACCGCTCCCAGCTTAAAGTTGGCTTCGCTATCCGCGCGAGGGAAGTTCACTTTTCAAGGCTCGGCTCCGGCCGGGCCTTTGCTTCAGGGGAGTCAAGCTGATTTCAGGACCTTTAAGAGCGCGAACAGCGTGGCGCTGCCTCGGATGAGAAGAAGCTCGTCAGGGGGCGCGATCGATCCCGTGGGATCAGCGCGAGTTCGTTGTGCAAAATGAGTCGACCTTCATGAGCGCGAGGGAGCGCTTCGGCTGGATGCAATCGGTCCGGGTGGGCCAGGTGGGGATTCGGTGCAAGTGGAAGCCCACTCTCTTTTCGAATTGGCCGAAAGGGCGCCGATTTATGAGCTTGAGTGAGGGAGCAACAACGAACGGGCGAACTCTGCAAATTCATCATGAAGAATTGCGCGATTCACGCGCCGTACGACTCCGGTCATCCTTCCGCGGATTCCCGGAAGGATGACGTGGGAGACGGCTACCAGCGCACGCCGAAGGTCACTGGTATCAGCTCGGTTCGGCCGAGGCCGTTGGGTTCGCCAAGCGGCGGTGTGTCGATCCAGAGGTAGCGGGCTTCCGCAAACAGCTTGGCGGTACCGTCGCCATATACGCCCCCAAGGCGATGCGAAAAGCCAAATCCGAAATTCAAGCCGCCCTGGTTCGACGAGAACGAGTTCGCCGTGGCATATACCGGGTAACCGTAGAAGTCGTACCCGACCAGTACGTTCCAGTTGGTGGACTTGTGATACCAGCCGCCGCCGCCGGTCAGGTAGACGCTGGTCGAATGCTTGGGAAACAGGTCAATTACCGGGGCAACGGTGATCGATTGAATGTGAGCATTACCGGTGTCGCCCCCGCCGGCTGCAACCAGTGCGCCCGGAAGCTTGTCTGCGATGAACTGGTACTCGCCCAGAATCGAGAAAACAGGTGACAGGTGGAGACCGCCGCCGACGGTGAAGTTTCCGCCCCAGGTGATATAGGGGATATCGTTGCCGATGGGGGCGTTAAATCCGCCGCCCGCCTCGAAAGCCCATTGCCGCCCGCTCCGCTTTCCGTTCGCCCGGTTGTCATACTGACCGCCGCGTCCGCCGGCTGGAGAGCCTGCGGATGCAGGGTCGGCCGAACTTGATTCGGGGAATGCAAAATCGGTGGAACTGGAATAGGAAGTGGAATCGGAATCAGTGCGGGAAATAGCGGCTTCCCTGGATATCTTCGAGAACGTGCCGCTTTGTGCGTGCGCAGCGACGGTCAGAAGAACAAAAGCGGCGCCGATCATGCCAGCGAGGACGACCAGTCGCCGAGGAGTGCGCGCCACAAAAACGAATCGTCGCACAGCCAGCGACGAACCAAGAGATAACATGTCAGTACCTCATAGTGAGAAAGTTCCGCTCGATGCGCGTGAGCGGCTGTGTGTTCCCGCGAGTATTCGTTTAGTTCGCCCCAGATACATAGGTTCACGGGAACCCTGCTAGGCAGTTAGACACAAATCCTTCCGCGAGGTTGCGCGAGGCGGCCAAACCATTGCGGATAGTAAAACTTGTGCACGGGAGCGGCGAAGAGCAGCTTGCAGGCAAGCCCAAATCTTGCCCGCCGAAGCCGCGGACGGGCCGCCGCCGATTGGCGGGGTCGTCGGCAAACCATGAGGGCCGTGCCGATACTTCGGACGGCCCTCGGTTGTCCCGAACGACTTCAGCCCTGGATATCAAACTGCTCGGGATGGAGCGCGGGATCGCTCTTCACGAGGATGTTCTTGCCGATGAGATCTTCAAATTCCGTCAGCCATCGCGCATTGCTCGACTTGAGAATCTTGACCGTCTCCGGATTCACCCGGAGAACCACGTCGGAGTTCTCAAAATGCTTTCGCATCTTGCGCAGCTCGATGTAGATCTCGTTGGCCACAGTTGTGGGACTCTTCACCATACCGGTGGCCTGGCAGGTAGGGCAGGGCACGCTTAGAGTTCGCTCCAGCGATTGCTTCACCCGTTTGCGCGTGATCGCGACGAGTCCGAAATCGTTGAACTGGAGAACCTTGGTCGGTGCGCGGTCGTTCTTGAGCGCTTCTTCGAGAGCGGCCATCACCCTGAACCGATTCTTGCGTTCATCCATGTCGATGAAATCAATGATGATGATGCCACCCAGGTCGCGCAGTCGGATTTGCCGCACGATCTCGGGGATCGCATCCAGATTCGTCTTCACGATCGTGTCTTCCAGGCGCGCAGTCTTGCCCACGTACTTGCCGGTATTGATGTCGATCGCCACCAGCGCTTCGGTCTGGTTGATCACAATCGAACCGCCCGACTTGAGCCAAACCTTGGAGCGCAACGCCTTGGAGATTTCGTCCTGGATGCCGAAGTGCTCGAAGAGCGGCGTTTCCTTGGTGTAGAGCTTCACACGGCGAACCATGCTGGGCGCGAAGCGATTCAGGAATCGGACAATGCGCTCGTAATCGGCCTCGGTGTCGACCCAGATGGCCGAGAAATTTGCGCTGATCTGATCGCGCAGGATTCGTTCGATCAGGGAAAGATCGTGATAGATCAGCGCCGGCGACTTCGAATTCTCCGAACGCTGCTTGATCTCTTCCCACAGGTGAATGAGGAAGCGGAGGTCGGAGCGGAGCTCTTCTTCCGATGCGCCCTCAGCCGCCGTACGTACGATGAATCCGCCCGAAGCCTCGCCTCGCTCGCTGGTCAGGATCCTCTTGAGCCGCTGCCGCTCCTCGTCGGAGGCGATTTTGCGGCTGACACCCACGTGAGTGACCGTGGGCATAAACACCAGGAATCTGCCGGGCAGGGCGATGTGGCTGGTGATGCGCGCACCTTTCTTGGCAATCGGCTCTTTGGCAATCTGCACCAGGATTTCCTGGCCAGGCTTGAGCAGGTCAGAGATGATGGGCAGATCGGAGGTCTGCGCCGAACGGCGCGAAGGGCCGCCGCGGCGTCCGCCCTGGCCCTGCTGCGGCGCGCGTCCCCCACGGCGTCCGCGTCCGCCGCGTTCACGGCGCTGCGGAGCCGGAGCTCCGTTGCCGGGAGGAGCGGTCTCGGTCTCGGCCTCTTCTTCTTCGTCCTCGATGTCGTAGACCTCGTCGCCGTCCACTTCAGTCGTCTTGTCGTCGAAGTTCAGCTGGATGCGATGATCGAGATGCGCCTCCTGCAGCATCTCCCCAATCTCTCCCGAGCGGATCTGGGTGTGCGTCTTTTCTTCCTCTTCGTATTCGTCGAGATCGTGCTCTTCGGTTTTGCCGCGGTGATGGCGCGGGGCCTCGAATTCTTCGCCTTCAATGACTTCTTCTTCCACCAACCCCGCGCCGGGAGCAAATGCGGAGACGGACTTCACCGTGCTGGGCTTGGGCTCGCTGCGAACAGACTCAGCCACTGGAGGCTGCGGATCATCCGTCTTCTTCTTTCCGCCGAACAGCGACGACAGGCGGAACTCGCTGGGCGGAAGCGGATCGACGTTATGAGAAGCGCTGCGATTGCCGTGGGGTTGATCGGATTCCCGATGCGCTTCGGAGTGGTGGCCTTCGTCGTGGTGGCCTTCGTGGAAGGACGCCGTGGAACCGGAGACGGCGTCGCTTCCGCCGGACTCCCTGCCAGCTGATTCGTAAAGGTGCGGCTCGACTGAATGTCCCTCGCCCGGCTCCGCACTGGTAGTTTTGGCGGCGAAGAACGGATCCGAAGCGAATGGATCAGCAACCACCGGCTCCGGGACAGTGATTTCCGGGACTTCTAGCGGTGCGCCGGGCAGCGGCTCCTCCGGCTGCTCCTCCATGACCAGTTCTTCAGTATTCAGCTCTTTGGGATGAGTTTCTTCCCTGCCGACTTCGGTGCTCTCGATAGCCGCGCCGGATTCCGTAGCTGCGGCTGGCGGGCCCCCTTCGGAGCGCTCGGGAAAGTATTCTACTGTCTCCTCGACGAAATCTTCTTCGCTGGGTATCGCGTGTGCAGCGTCGGAAAAGACGCCCTGCGGCTCGCCAGACAACCCGGATGTTTCTGGTTCGGGCTGAGATTGGTGACGGCGGTGGCGCGACAGCGATTCGCCCGGAAGCAGTCCCGAGCCATCCCACTCAAGGGGCGCTTCAATCAGTGTGGCCGGCTTGAATGAACTGGCAGGGCGAGGAGACGCGGCGGGTTGAGCCTCGGCTCTGGGTGAATCCGTTTCGCCGCCATACTTGGAAAGCGACTCGCCGGGAAGCACGAATGGAGCAGGCGCGTGCTCGGACCGGGGAGCAGGCGTGCGGTCGGACCGGAGCCCGGGCCTGGCTTGAACCCCTTGCGCCTCGGCCGCAGGTCCTGCCTGTGCCTGGATGTCGGGAGCGAATTCCTGTTCAGCAAGCTCTGAGGGCTCCAGGTAGGTCTCGGCAGAGGTCTCGCTCTCGACTGGATCCGAGACGTGCGCCGGCACGCCCCGGCCGCCGCGGCGCCTCCTGCGTCCACGCCAGCGCTTGGCGCCACCTTCCGACGTCTGCTCCGCCCCGGATTCGTCCTCGCCGGTAAAGGCGACCTCGGGAACGGGCCGTACGGGTTGAGGCGCTTCAGCGGGCGGTTCGGGCGGCGCGGGGCGGCGGTCCCGAACGCCCCGCGCCGGCCGTTCCTGTCTGACTTCAGGCCGCGGTTCCTGGCGCTGCTGTCCGTTACCGTGACGAACCTCGCGAGGAGGCTGGTTGCCGCCCGCCTGGGCGGCCTTCTCCAACTCGTCAGACTCTTCCTGGTCCTCGAGTTCGAGAAAATCAGTTACATAAAGGAAGGCGTCGCGTTCCAGTCCGAGGTCCACAAACGCAGACTGCATGCCCGGAAGGACGCGGGTGACGCGTCCGTTATAGATCGACCCAGCGAGGGTGTACTCGTTTTCGCGCTCGTAATAGATTTCGGCGAGCTGGTCGTCCTCAAGAATAGCCAGCCGCGTCTCATGCGGCGTGCTGGAAATACATATCTCTTTTGCCATCGTACCTTTCCGCCCGGCGGCGGTAGCCGTCCGGGGCCTGCGGCCCAACCGGATCTTGCGATCCAATTGCGCCATGCGGCAAGGGTCGATGGATGCTGACGAAACCGGAAGGATAGGGAATGTGCGGAATGGATGACCGGGGAGACGCTTGCTTGCTCAGGGCCGCGCGGCTTCGCGCCCGTGGGGGCGGCGAACCGTTGCGGTCAGCCTTTAGAAGCGGCCGAACGAGCTGTCTGGTGGGGTGATCCGAATGCAGAAGTTTTGTGGCCGCCCATGCCAATGCCGACCAGAAGATCGACAAAAGCGGGGCCGTTCGACCCTTCGCAGCCGCACAGACGTACCGCGCGATATGAGCGGGAAGGGGAATACATCCGACTCCCGCGCGATCCGTGCACCTGATGTGCTGCGAACGGTATACCCGTTTCTGCGTGCTCATGAACCTAACCTGCCGGGCCGGGCATCCCTCGGGAACCTTGGCCGGCGAAATTCTGATTAAGAACTTGTCTTCTGCCATCCGGACGCGATGTCCGGGACAGGCAGAAGATGAAAACCTGTTGCGTCAGTTTACGAACCGGCGCATGCGGACATTCATCGCCACGCCCAGCGCCAGGAACGTAAATAAAACCGAGGACCCGCCGTAACTCATCAACGGCAATGGGATCCCGGTTACCGGCATAAAGCCTATGACCATGCCCACGTTGACCGCGATCTGGAAGGTCAACACAGCCACGATCCCCATGATAATGAGAGACCCGGGCAGGTCGGCGGCTGTTTGAGCGTTTTGAATCAAACGCATCAATATGAAGAAGTATAGCAGCAGGACAAAAAACGCGCCCACGAACCCGTGCTCCTCGCTGAATGCGGCGAAGATGAAGTCGGCGTGGGGGATGGGGATGAAGGCCCCCTGCGTCTGGGTGCCCTTTTCCGTACCCTTGCCCCATATTCCTCCCGCTCCAACCGCGATCTTGGCTTGCAGAATCTGGTAGCCGGAGCCCCTCGGGTCGTTGTCGGGGTCGATGAAACTGGTGAGGCGCGCCTTCTGGTACGGCTTCAGAACCTTCCCGCTATGCCAGGCTCCAAAAACCAGTACCAGTCCGGCCGTGCACAGGATGGCGGCCTGCCGCCAGTTAATCCCACCCAGGAACAGGCCCGCAATCAACACCGGCGCGTACGTTAGCGCGGTGCCCATGTCCGGTTGCGACAACACCAGCAGCATGGGAGCCCCCACCAGCGCGAACGCTTTGAAGATCTCCCGCCAGGTCAGGTTGCGCCCGCCCAGGTTGGCGAAATACCGGGCCACCGCCAGGATCAGGATGAGTTTTACCCATTCCGAAGGCTGGAAGTGCATGGGACCGATCTTGATCCATCGCCGCGCCCCCAGCACCTTGGTTCCCACCACCTTGACCGCGATCAGGGAGACAAGGCACACGCCGTAGGCCCATGGCACCCAGTCAATCAGCCGGTGGTAGTCGATCTTGGAAAAGATGAACATCGCCACCAGGCCGCCGGCGATCCAAAGCATTTGCTTGGTTTGAAAATGGGAGCCGACGTACTTGGTGTGCAGGGTGGCCGAATAGATCTCCAGCACCGAGACGGCGCAGATCAGCAGGACGAGTGCCAGCAGAACCCAGTCAAAATCACGAAAGCTCAGGATCCGACGCATCAGGGCTGCCCTTCGCCAAACGCCGGGCGCCCCAGACCTCCCGCGGTTCCCATGGAAGATTTGGGGTGGAGATCTCGATTTTGAGACCTGGGATCGCGAATCGCCGCACTTTCCTGGCCTCTTGTCAGCCCCTTCGCCTCGATCTTCGCTTTCACCAAAAAATGCCCCGAATGCAGCGCGTCCGCCTGGGCCGGTTCACCATGCGCATCCGGCCCGGCCGGCGCCGACCACACTGCGCCCACCTCGACCGGCTTGTTCTCTCCTGCCTGCTGCAGCAGGTTGTGATTCTGGCGCCGCTGCTTGTTCACGTAGGTTGTAACGATTGCCTGGGCGATGTGGGCCGAGTTCGCGCCCCAGTCGCCGTGTTCCTGCAGGACCACGATGGCCAGCTCGGGATTGCGCCGAGGCACCATGCCCACGAACCATGAGTTCGGCGTACGCGCCCCGCCCTTCACGTGGGTATCGCCGCCGCCTACCACCTGCGCCGTTCCGGTCTTACCGGCAAAGTCCACCCCCTCGATGTGCGAGGCTGCCGCGGTGCCGGTAGTTGTGGCGGCGGCCATCCCGTCGGTAATCGTCATCCAGGTATCGGTATTCAGGTCGACGGCCTTTTCGCCCGAGCCGGGAAAGGAATCCAGGACGGCATGGTAAAAGTCTGCGGGAAGCTCGCTCTCCGACACAAAGTGGGGCCGGACAAAATGGCCATCGGAAGCGATGCCGGAGATGGCACGAAGGAGCTGGATCGGCGTCACCTGGGTCTCGCCCTGCCCGATGCCCACCGAGATGGTGCTGCCGGCGTAGTACTTCTGATGGAAGTTCTTCATTTCCCACTGAGTCGATGGCATCACCCCGGACATCTCGTTGGGGAGGTCGATGCCGGTTTTTTGTGAGAGGCCGAACGAAATCGCATACTTGGCGATGGTGTCGATGCCCAGCCTCTGTGCCATCGCGTAAAAGAAGGTGTCGCAGGAAAGTGGGATCGCCTGCTGGATGGCAAGCACGCCATGGTGCTTGTCGCAGTGGAAGAAGCGCCCGTAAAAGGTACCCCCGCCTACGCAGTTCACCCGCATGTCCTGGGCTATGCCCTCCTGCAGCCCAGCCGCCGACATGATGATCTTGAATGTCGAGCCCGGCGCAAGCTGATCCTGAATGGCCTTGTTCATCAGCGGATGGCGCGGATCGGTGATCAGCTTGTTCCACTCGTCGCGATGGATGCGCACTGCAAACGCATTGGGGTCGTAGCTGGGATGCGACACCAGGGCCAGCACTTCACCGTTGCGCGGATCCATCACCACCACGGCCCCGTTGTTCTCACCAAGCGCGATCTCCGCCTCGCGCTGCAGGTCGAGATCGATGGTGAGTTTCAGGTCATGGCCCGGTTTGGCGTGCTGGGTGCCCAGGACGCCCACTTCGCGGCCATGGCTATCCACAATGACGTCGCGTGAACCGTCCTCGCCGCGCAGGATCTGGTCGTAAGTTTCCTCAACTCCGGCCTTGCCCACCACATCGCCCGGTTGGTAATAGGCATAGCGGGGCTTGTTGAGGTCGTCTTCGCTCACTTCGCCCACGTACCCGACCAGATGGGCGGCGAAGCCGTCGCGGGGGTAGAGGCGGCGCTCCTCATCGATGGTTTCCAATTCGGGCAACTCGTTACGGTGGGCCTCGATGAACGCCTGTTCGTCGGCCGTGATGTCCTGCTTGATGGGCACCGGCTGGTACCCGGGAGACAGCCGGTAATGGCGCAGAGTGGCGCGCAACTGCTCAAGATCCAGGTGCAGTCCCTGGGCGATCATCGGCAGGTCGGCGTCGATGTTTTTGTTCTGTTCGCGGACCAGGAAGCAGGAAACTGACGGGTAATTGTCTACGACCAGGCGGTTTTCCCGGTCGAATAACTTGCCGCGCGCGGCGAGAATGGGCACTTTCCGGATGCGATTCTGTTCGGCCAGCTCGCGAAAATTGGTGGCGCCCAGTACCTGCAGCCGCCACAGACCCGCAGCCAGAGCCAGCAAGGTCAACAGGATGCAGTACTGTATCACTGCCGACTTCACAGTGGACAGCTTCTCACCGCGGTTCCCTACGTCTTGATACATGTTCCTGGTTTCTAGAATAAGGCAGATTTGGGTGTACGGGTTAGACGCGCGCTATTGTCGATCGTGATTCAAAATCGGCTCCGCCCGGGGATCTCGTCGAGAACAGCCCAAGGCGCAACCGCGTCCCGGGGGCCGATCGAAGCCTTCCCGCCCTCGTCAATCCTGTGCTGACTGCCGCAAATGCTCCTGATCCAGGTGCGCGAGGAGCACCACACTTTCCTGCTCGTTGGGATCGGTGCGGGCGATGATGGCCACGCAGTTCTCCGTCTGGCTCGGGTTGTAGGGCAGGTGCGGCATGTCCGCGGGTATGTACAGGAAGTCTCCCGCCTTGACCTCCAGGTGATGTTCCAACTGCTCCCCGTACCACATGCCCGAAACGCCGCTGAGCACGTAAATGGCGGTTTCGTGAGCCGCATGCTTGTGGGCCTTGGCTCGCGCCAACGGTGGCAGGGTCACGAACTGCAGGTGGATGCCGCGCGAGCCGACGGACTCGGCAGAGATACCGGGGGCATACATGAGGCCCTGTTTTCCCTGGAACTCCTCGCCCGCCTGCACCAGGCGGCAGGTTAACGCTGCTTGCGCGGAACTGTTGGTGGCCATATATGGGATTGTGCCTGAAAATCAGGGATTGTTCGCCTGTTGTTTCTCCGCTTCCACGATTGCCTTGCGGAACTCATTGACTGCCGGAACGCCCGGAGAACGAAGCGCATCATTGGCCATGTACCGCCAGACCGGGGAAGAATTGAGCGTATGATCCCGCTGCCCCCGATACACCAGAAACACGTCTTCCGACTGGCCGACTTCGACCTGCGGATGGGGCGTCTGCTGTTGAGAGCCGGTCGGATCGCTCAACGGAGGAGGCGTTCCTCGCTGTCCTCCCACCCTGGGTCCCGATTCGGACGGCTGCAGGATCACGGGCCGATTGTCGGGAATGCCTCCAATAGTGGGCTGGGCGAGCTTGCCGCTTCCTTTGCGGACTGAAATGACCAGGTCCGCATCGTCCGCGCTCACCGCCATACGGAACCGGCCCCAGTTCATGAGCGCCCTCTCCACATCGTCCCGGGCGGTGCGATTGGCCAGAGGAGCCTCGATTGTCCCTCCCGCATCCGGATCGATGACCACCAGCACCGTTTGAGCCTGGAGAACGTCGGTGGGCAGAATGAATTTCTTCTTCTTGTCCTTGGCTGCGGTGAACAGGCAGGCAAGAAGGAGCACAAAACCGATGGCACTCCGGCGATAAATCATAGGGCGCCTCCCCAGGTGCAAACCAGTCTAGCTCATCCAACGTGAAGCTGGATCAGTCGCGTATCTGGAAGCGGTCGAGAAGGGGAAACAGGAACAGCGCGATGACGGAGTTGCCAATCGCCTCGTACAACATGCCCAGCCAGTTCCAGTGCAGTTCCAGGCCCAGCAGCACGCGGTGAACGAACACCAGCACGGCGCTGCACAGGAGCGAAAGCACGAAATTCAGCAGCAGGCGGATGGTCGCGTTCTGCACGTCGATACGTACGCCCACTGAAGCGGCCAGGTACCCGGCAACGGTCTTGGCGATCCCGTTGATTCCGATGGCGTGGTGCGTGAGGGCATCCTCGAAGATGCCCATGAACCCGCCCATGAACATGCCCTGGATCGGGCTGCGGCGTCCCAGGGCGAAGTAGACGGTGATGACCAGCGGCAGGTCAAAGTATGCAAACCGGCCTACCAGCCGGGGCAGCAGGGCCTGCAGCACCAGCGCGATGATCGGCGCCGCCAGATAAAGCGGGGCGGGGTAGCGATGGACTTCAAGATCGCGGCGGGAGTTGGCCGTCAGCACTGACATTATTGTCTACTGGTTCCTTTGTGGCTGCGGCTGTGGATCTGGTTTGGCCGGGGTCTTCGGCTTGCCTGAAGTTGCCGAGCCTGACGCAGCTTCCGGTTTGGTAAGAGGGGGTTTCGGCGCTGCCGGCCGTGGAGCGGTGGCGCCCGGCCCGCCTGGTTCCGGCTGGCCCGCATGCCCGGGTGTAAACCGATCGGGATGAAGGGGCGGAATGATCTTGGGTACCGGCGTTATCGCCGGGGTCGCGGGTGCGCCGTTCGCGCCCTGCGGGGCAATTGCCGGCTTGGCCGGCGCGTTTGGATCGGTGAGTCCCGGCAGACGCTCTGCCATGATTGCCGAGGCCTTCCGCTGCTCCGACAACGCGGCGGCATCACTGCTCTTCAGTTCTTCGCTGGTGGCGATGTCCTTTTCCTGCTGCGGCGAGAAGCGCGGCTCAGTGGAGGTGATGACGAGCACCTCGTCCAACCGGTCGAGGTGCGCCGCGGGCTTGACTGAGACAATGATGAATCCGTCGCGATCCGGATCGGGATCGACCTTTTCTACCACCCCTGCAGGCAGTCCCCGGGGGAAGATCTGATCGCCTCCGCCGGTCAACACGTTCTCGCCCGGCTTGATGCGCTGGTCGGCCAGGATGCCAACGATCTGCGGCTGGCCCTGCTCGTTGCCGCGCAGGATGCCCCGGATGCGGGTCGACTCCAGGATCACGCCTGCTCCACTAGTCTGGTCGTTAATAGCCAGCACCTGGGCGGTGTGGGGGAAGACTTCGCGGACCTTTCCCACAATACCGTCCCCGTTGATGACCGCCATGTCCCTGGCCAGGCCTTCAGACTTGCCTTTGTTGATGTAGAAGACCCGAGACAGTTCGGAACCGCTGGAACCGATGATCTGCGCGGGCAGCGTCTTGTAGAGGTATTTCTGCTGGAACTGGAGCATGGCTTGAAGGCGCTGCCCCTGGCGCGCATCTTCCAGCAATGCCGCCTGTTCCAGCCGCAGGCGGTCCACGGTGTCCTGCAGGTCCTGGTTTTGCTGGCGCACCTGTCGCAGGTCGATGTAACCCTTCCAGAAGCCGAATACGCCGGTCTTGGAATTCTCCACCACTTGCTCCGCCGGGGATACCACGGCATTGGCCCAGAGCCGAATGAGGCGCACGCCGGAACTGTCGGCGTTGTCCAGGCTTCTGCGTCCCGCATCGGTGCGGCGCACCTGAACCGCCAGTCCGATGATCTGCACGAGCAGCAACACGAGCAGCACGATCAGGTTGCGATAGCGGACGACGAAGGATTCCATGGGAAGTCAGTGGACAGTGGACAGTGAACAGGGGACAGGGGACAGGGGATGCGGGCAGGTTCGTGCCCCGATCCCAAACTGCTCACTGTTCACTATGCATTGTCCACTGTTTCAGTCAATTTTGATCTTGCGCAGGAGGCGGAAGTCGGACAGCATCTTGCCCGTGCCCAATACGACCGACGCCAATGGGTCGTCGGCTACCGAGACCGGCAAGCCGGTCTCTTCGCGGATGCGTTTGTCGAGATTCTTGATGAGCGCGCCGCCGCCGGTGAGCACGATTCCGCGGTCGGAGATGTCGGCCGAGAGCTCTGGCGGGGTCCGCTCGAGGGCCACGCGGATGGCATTCAGGATGACGGCGATGGATTCGCCCAGGGCTTCGCGGATCTCGCTGTCGTCGATGGTGATGCTCTTGGGCACGCCCTCGATCAGGTTGCGGCCCTTTATTTCCAGCGTTATGGGCTTGTCCAGCGGGAAGGCCGAGCCGATCTCCATCTTGATGTGCTCGGCGGTGCGCTCTCCGATGAGCAGGTTGTACTTGCGCTTCAGGTAATTGGTTATGGCCTCGTCCATCTGGTTGCCGGCCATGCGCACGGAGCGCGAATAGACGATGCCGGAAAGAGAGATGACCGCGATATCGGTGGTGCCGCCGCCGATATCGACTACCATGTTGCCGCCCGGCTCGGTGATGGGCAGGCCGGCGCCGATGGCCGCCACCATGGCCTGTTCGACGAGGTAAACTTCGCTGGCCTTGGCGCGGTAGGCGGAGTCTTCAACCGCCCGCTTCTCCACCTGCGTAATCTCGGAAGGCACGCCAATCACGATGCGGGGATGCACCAGCATTTTGCGGTTGTGGGCCTTCTGGATGAAGTAGTTCAGCATTTTCTCGGTGACTTTGAAGTCGGCGATCACGCCGTCCTTCATGGGCTTGATGGCCACGATGTTCCCGGGCGTACGGCCCAGCATCTCCTTGGCTTCCTTGCCCACGGCTTCCACTTCACCGGTGTTCTTGTTGATGGCGACGATGGAGGGCTCGTTGACCACGATGCCCTTACCGGCGGCGTAAACCAGCGTATTGGCGGTGCCGAGGTCGATCGCCAGGTCGCTCGAAAACATGCTGAAGAGCGAGCGCAGGCCATGGGTGCGCGGAGAGCGCGATTGATAGCCGTTCGAAGACATGAAAAGTTGGTTCTACCTCACGAAGTATTGTACGGCCATTGAGCAAAGCAGAACGGTGGCCCGGGCATAGGCGCAGCAGCCGATGGGCTGTCAGCAGCCTGTGGGCCGATAGCAGCCGATGGGCTGTCAGGGTCGAGCCGGTGCTATAAACTCTAGTGGTTTGCCGCATTCTCAGGATAGCGCATGTATGCCGTCTCCAACGTGAGAATGCGCACTTGAGTCACCTTATAGGCGCGACGGTGAGTCTGTCCCCTATCCACTTTTCCCTGTCCCCTGGAGAATTCCATGTCCCAGCACGAATATCGCAATCTGATTGGCGGCCAATGGCTGCCGGCCCGCAGCGGCAAGACATTTTCGAATATCAATCCAGCCGATCATTCCGATGTGGTGGGCGAGTTCCCCGCGTCGGGGCCCGAGGACGTGGCGGATGCGGTGGCGGCGGCCAAGAAGGCATTCGCGAGCTGGAGGCTGGTGCCGGCGCCCAAGCGGGCGGAGATTCTCTACCGGGCGGGACGGCTCCTGCAGGAACGCAAGGAGCAATACGCCCGGGACATGACGCGCGAAATGGGCAAGGTTCTGGCCGAAACGCGCGGCGATGTGCAGGAAGCCATCGACGAGTCGTACTACGTGGCCGGCGAGGGCCGTCGCCTGTTCGGGAAAACTACGCCCAGCGAGTTGCAGAACAAGTTCGCCATGAGCGTGCGCATGCCGGTGGGTGTTGTCGGCCTGATTACGCCGTGGAATTTTCCCATGGCAATTCCGTCGTGGAAGCTGTTTCCGGCCCTCGTCGGGGGGAATACATGCGTGATAAAGCCGGCCACGGACACGCCGCTCTCCGTCTACAACCTGGTGCAGGCGCTGGTGGACGCGGGCCTGCCGCCGGGCGTGATCAATATTGTTTGCGGCGGCGGAGGCTCGGTGGGCAATGCGCTGGTGGAGCATCCCGACGTTCGCGCCATCAGTTTCACCGGATCGAGCGAAGTGGGGTCGCGGGTAGCGCAGCGGGCCGCGGCCAACTTCAAGCCGGTGTCGCTGGAGATGGGGGGCAAGAACGCGCAGATCGTGCTCGACGATGCCAACCTGGAACTGGCGCTGGATGGAGCGCTGTGGGGCGCGTTCGGGACGACCGGGCAGCGGTGCACGGCGACCAGCCGCATTCTGCTGCAGAAGGGCATTGCGGCGGAATTCACCCGAAAGCTGGTGGAGCGCGCGAAAAAATTGACCATCGGCAATGGGCTGGACGAGTCAGTGCAGGTGGGCCCGCAGGTGAACCGCAGCCAGATCGAGACGTCGGCGAACTATGTCGAGATCGCCAAGGGGGAGGGCGCAAAGCTTCTTTGCGGGGGCAGCGCGCTTACCGAGGGCGAATTCGGCAAGGGCACCTTCTTCCAGCCGACCATCTTCGGAGGCGTGACCGGGTGCATGCGCATCGCGCGCGAGGAAGTCTTTGGGCCGGTTCTGTCGGTCATCGAGTTCGACAGGTTCGAGCAGGGAATCGACATCGCGAATTCCATCGACTACGGCCTCTCCAGCGCCCTCTACACCAAAGACCTGAACCGCGCATTCGCAGCGATCCGCGATCTGGAAGCGGGCATCACCTACATCAACGCCCCCACAATCGGCGCCGAGGTGCATTTGCCTTTCGGCGGCGTAAAGCAAACCGGCAACGGTCACCGCGAAGGGTCGGAGGCCATCGACTTCTTTACTACGTGGAAGGCGGTGTACGTCGATTATTCGGACACGCTGCAGCGGGCGCAGATCGACAACGCGGAGTGAGTAAACCTAAAGCAGGAAGCACGATGACTGCTGAGCAGGTCCAAGAATTCGTTCGTCTGCAGGTCGAGGATCATCTCTCGCTGTGACATACTTCTACGGGACAGCGGAGCGGCTCAATGGCCCCCGAGTTTGAGCACACTTACGGAGAAATTCGTTTATGACCTACGTCCCCGATGCACGGCGGTATAACAACGCTGCCTTTCGCCGGTGCGGCCGCTCCGGCCTGGTGTTGCCGGCCATCACCCTCGGCCTGTGGCAGAACTTCGGCGGCACCGATGTTTTCGAAACCGGGCGCGCCATGATCCGGCGCGCTTTCGATCGCGGCGTCACCCATTTCGATCTCGCTAACAACTACGGACCGCCCTACGGTTCGGCGGAAGAGAACTTCGGCGATGTCCTGCGCAAGGATTTCCGCGGCCTCCGCAAC
>DASXXV010000035.1:0-20105 GCA_036502905.1 Occallatibacter sp.
GTATCGCTTCCTGTGCTTCTCGGTCTGGTGCTGGGAACACGGGACTCTCATTCGAGGGAGGAGGGGCGAAGATCGAGTAATCACCCAATAATCGAAGCTGCTCAACGCTCTCTAGCCCGGGATTGGTTTCGTTGACGATCCGGTTCAACGCCTGGTCGGTTAACCGCTCAGAGAGTGAAATCGGGCTCAGGCGATTGGCTGTTTCGTCGTCGGGATGTTTAGATTTGCGCTCGTCCATGAGATACGAACGGAGTTGCGAAATCGTGACTTCCTGCGCGAGAGCGTGGGAAAGGAAAGAGGCTGTAACGAAGGCCCAAAAAAGAAATCTGCCGAATCGCATCGCTCCCTGAATAAACGCAGCGAACATCAATTTAATTGGAACGCGATACACCAACCAGAACATGCCAGTGCCGTTCGATAGCAAAGATGGAGTCGCACGCGAAAAGGCGTGAATCACATCAGATTCGACTTGCGCGAGCTGTTTTGGTTGTGTTGTCAACAGGGCTAGACTTTGAGGAAGTCGGCGGCCGAGAGGACAGTGGCCCGCAACGGAAATAGCTTTTCGATGAGCGTGTCGTGAAGTCCGGTGTCAAGATCAGCGCAACAGTCCTTGATGACGGCCAGCCGGAAATCGGCGTCGCCGGCCTCCAGAAGCGTGGAGAGGACAACCCCGCTGCTGGCGATGCCGAAGAGGACCAGCGTGTCAACATCGTTGACGCGGAGAATCATCGCCAGGTCGGAGCCGGTGAAAGCGCTCCCCCGGTGCTTGGTAATGACGACTTCGCTTTCTGTGGGCTTTGTTTTTGTGCCCAAGGCCATGCGGATGCTGGCCTCCCATCTTGGCGATGTCTAATCGCCAAGATGAGAGACCGCGAAAGCGCCAAACTTACTTGGCGGCGGCCTTGCTCTTTTCCAGGTCCTTGGCCCCGTCCAGGTGCTTCTGCAGCACCGTCAGAACCTGCTGGGCATAGGACTTCAGGGCGGGATTCTGTGCGTCCTCGGCTTCCTTCTTATAGATGGCGATGGCCTTCGTGTGCCCGGCCACCATCTCCGCCTCGTACTTCTTGTCGAACGCCGCGCCCTTCAGCTTCTCGAATGGACCAATCATCTTGTTGTGCTCATCGTCAATGGCGCTGGGCACGGTGAGATTGGCCTGCTTGGCGACGTCGGAAAGCTGTTTGTAGTCGGCGGTGTGGTCAGTCACCAGCATCTGGGCGTAATCCTTTATGGGCTGCGCGGCCGCCGCCTCACCCGCGAGTTGTCCGAGATGGGCCTCCACCATGTCGGTCTGGGCCGCAAAGTCAACGAACTGCTGGTCGGTCATGGGAGCCCCGGCGCCTTTCTTCTGCGCCAGCGCCGGGAGTGCCATTAGAGACAGGCAACAAACAACATGCAGGATGCTTTTCATTGAATCTCCTCCGTGGGGAAATTGGTTGAGTGCGCCGGGGTGCCGCCGGCCTGCGGAGCGGCTCGTGAGCGTCAACGGCCGACGAACGCCGGGCACACGTCTACGCGGGGTATGATGCGCGTTTTCGCGTCGAAGTATCGGAGGAGTCGGCGCCAGCGGCGCGTGATTTGTTTTTTGTTTCGCTCACTCGTAGCGCAGCGCCGACATCGGATTCATGCGCGTAGCACGCCGGGCCGGAATCAGAATGGCCAGCAACGCGGCGCCCATCAGGAGCAGGGCGGCTCCGCCGAACGCAAGCGGATCCGAGGCATGCACCGCGAACAGCATTCCGCTCATCAGGCGCGTGAGCCACAGCGCAAGCCCTATGCCCAGGCCCAGGCCAATCGCAATCGTCCCCATCCCGTTCCCGATCATCATCCACAGCACCTGGCCGCGATCGGCCCCCAGCGCCATGCGCACTCCGATCTCCACCCTGCGCTGCGCCACGCCGTAGGATGTGACCCCGTAGATACCCACCGTTGCCAGCAGCAGGGCAAGACCGGAGAACACCGCCAGCAGAATCAACCCCAGCCGCCGCCGCTCGAGCGACTCGCCCATCACCTCGTTCATGGTCCGCACACGATACACCGGCAGGTCGGGATCGATGCTGGCCACTTCCCGCTGAACGGCGGTGATCAGGCCGGCCGGGCTTCCTTCCGTACGGATGGCCAAAGTCATGTTGCTCACCGGGACCTGGCTGGCCGGCCAGTAGACTTCTACCCGCGAGCGAGCTTCCAGCGTGCGATTGCGGACGTGCCGCACCACGCCGACAATCGTGTCCCATTTGGGATCCTTCTGGCCCCGGCCCCCCTGGTGCAGGCGTTTGCCGATGGGATCCTGGTTGGGGAAAAATGCGTTCGCCAGGCTCTCGTCTACGATGGCGACGCGCGGTCCCACATCCGAATCGCGCGCCTCGAAGAACCGCCCGCGCACCAGAGTGATGCCCATCGCCTTGAAATAATCTTCGGTCACCACCCGCTGATCGGCCTCCGGCGTCGTGTCTTCAATGCGCACCAACTGCGAATCGATCGTGGTGGTGCCGGAACCGGCCTCGCCCGCCAGCGGAAGCCCGGACACCGCGCCCGCCGATTGCACCCCGGGCATCTTTGCTACCCGGTCGAGCAATTCGTTGTAGAAGCCGCGAAGCTGCTCCGGTTTGCTGTACACCGCGTTGGGCAAAGCCACCCGCATGGTAAGCACGCCGTCGGGACGGAAGCCCGGATCGACCTTGAGAATTTGCGCGAAGCTGCGCAACAGGAGCCCTGCTGCAGCCACCAGCAGAACGGAAAATGCAGTCTCGAAGATCACCAGAACCGTGCGTACCCGGCGTGGTTGACGGCCCTCGGAATTCTTGCCGCTCTTCAGACCGTCGAACGTGCTCTTGCGCGCAGCCCGCAGCGCGGGCACTAGCCCGAACAGCATTCCAGTCAGGACCGACACCGCGGCCGTCAGCCCCAGCACGCGCAGATCTATGGATGTGTGCACCGCCCGCGGCAGTGACTTGGCGGCCACCGCCACCAGCCCGCGCAACACCAGCGGCGTGACCGCCAGCCCCACAAAGCCCCCCGCGCACGCCAGGACCACGCTCTCCGTGAGCGTCTGGCGGGCCAGCCGCGCGCCGCTCGCGCCCAGCGCCATGCGCGTTTCCATCTCCTGCTGGCGCTCCGTCGAGCGCGCCAGCAGCAGGTTGGCGATATTGGCACAGGCAATCAGCAGCACCAGCCCCACCGCCGCCATCACCAGCAGCAGCAGCGGCCTGACGTCGCCCACTGTCTCCTCCAGCAGCGGGTGCAGGATCACTCCGAATCCATATTTCTCATATGGATAGGACTTGTGCTGCTCGATCATGATCCGTCCCACCCGATCCATGTCTCCCTGCACCTGCGCCAGCGAGAGCCCCGGCTTGATGCGGCCCAGCACCTCGTAGCCATGATTGCCGCGGCTGTTCTCGCTCAGGTCATCCGGCGTGAAGGCCAGCGGTCCCCATATTTCCGTCTCGCTCGGGTACGCGAATCCCGCCGGCATCACCCCGATCACCGTCATGGGCACGCCATCGATATCGATCGTGCTTCCCACCACCGCGGGATTGGCCGCAAACACCCGCCGCCAGAGCCCGTAGCCGAGCACCACTTCCTTCTCTCGGCCCGGCTGCGCCTCTTCGGGCAGAAAGGTGCGCCCCAGCATGGGCTGCGCGCCCAGCATCCCGAATAAGCTGGGCGACACCCCCGCGCCGACCACCCGCAGAGGGCTACCCTTGACGCCGAGATTCACCGAGTCGACCCCCATCGCCGCCAGGTCGCTGAAACTGCGGTTCAACCGCTGGTAGTCGCGAAACTCCGGCGCCGAAACCCAGTTCTGGTCATTGGGCATGCCAATACCCGTGAAACGCGACCACACCTTGATGAGCCCCTGCGGCTGGGGATACGGCAGCGGCCGCAGCAGCACCGCGTCCAGCACGCTGAAGATAGCCGCATTGGCCCCAATTCCCAGCGCCATCGTCAGCACCACCACCAACGTAAATCCCGGCCGCTTCGCCATCTGGCGAAACCCAAACCGCACATCCTGGAGCAGCGTCTTCATGGTCGACCTCCAAACTTGGGCATCGTGCCGTCACCGGGAACGGGAACGGTTCCTGCTGGGCAAGGAAATTCCACTGAATATGCAAAGCACGTGTCCCGCCAAATATTTCCGCTACCAAGGAATTGATATCACTGCGCAAACCTCGGACGCGGAAGAAATCGGCCTGTCCGCACGTGGACAAAACTGCGCGAAAATGAACGGGCCATGGATTCGGCAGCCGCCAAGGTTTGAAATCAAGTTCTCGCAGAAGACTACTCCACCGCTGGCGGTCCCGACTGCAGCACCAACCAACGGGTGGTTGGCGGAACCGAACGTCTTCCTAAAAGTTGTCCTGAACACCCCAACGGTCATGTAATGCCTACCCCCAAGCGAGATTCGACCCCGAAAAAGGTTGACAATTGGAAACCTTTCGGTTACGGTTCGATTGGTAACCGAATGGTTTCAGACTTGGCGCATCACGACGCATAAACAAGCTTGAACGCCGAAGCAGGAATTCCGAAAAAGGAGACAGGCGAATGAATGCCACAATCATGACCGATGCGATCGTCGAGGAGATCACGATCAAAGCGCCGGCGGCGCGCATATTCGACGCGCTGACCAATCCGCAGCAACTGATGGCCTGGTGGCGCAGAGAGGGGCAATACGTGCTGACCGAGTGCGAGTTGGACGTGCGGCCCGGCGGCAAATGGGCCATGCGCGGCCGGGCACACAACGGACATCCCTTTCATGTCAGCGGCGAATATCGCGAGATCCATCCGCCGCGGCTGCTGGTGTTCACCTGGACCCCGGACTGGTCCGCGGAAGCGACCGACAGCGTGGTGCGCTGGGAGTTGGACGAGAAGGACGGGGTGACCACGGTGCGGCTCACCCACTCAGGCCTGATGACCGAGGCGGCGCGCCAGAGCCATCGCGGCTGGCCGCAGATTGTCGCCCGGCTGCGCGATTACGCGGAGCGAGCATAGCGTATGGCTGCGAACCGGCGAAGACAAGACAATGCCGCCTTCCAGGAAGCTGCAGTATTCCGGGCCATCGCAGACCCCACGCGGCGCGAGATTCTCCGCATCTTGCGAGGCGGCGAAGAGACGGTGGGTGGCATCGCGGGGCATTTCCATGTCAGCCGCCCGGCAATCTCCAAGCATCTGCGCCTGCTGCATCGCGCCGGCCTGGTGGCCACGCGCAAGGAGGGAACGGCCAGCGTCTGCAGCCTCGACGCGCAGCCTCTGCGCGCGGTGGGCAATTGGCTGGAGGATTACCGCACGTTCTGGAGCGAGTCGCTGCAGAATCTCAAGAAGTACCTGGAAGAGAGTTCATAGTTGCCGGTTCGCAGTTCTCATTGCCGCCGCTACGCGACCACGGCCAAAACCGGCACTGATCACTGAGAACTGTGAACAACCAACTGATCAGTGACAGCTGAGAGCTGACGACTGAAACGGAGGAACCATGTGTCCCATCGCGGTGCGTGAAGACGAGATCGTGCAGGAAGTAGTGATTCATTCCCCGGCGGAGCGGATCTTCCGCGCCCTGACGCGGCCCCAGGAGTTGCTGCGGTGGTGGGCAGCCGAAGGCAGATTCCAGCTGATTGAAGCCCAATGCGACCTGCAGCCAGGCGGCAAATGGCGTATGCGCGTGGCGGGACGGTGCACCGCGGAGTCGGCGGTGTCGACCGTTTACGGCGAATACCGCGACGTGGAGCCGCCGTGCCTGCTCACCTATACGTGGACTCGCGAACCCGAGGACTGGCCCGAGACGTTGGTCCGCTGGGACCTGAAAGAAGTGAACGGTTGCACCACCGTACGCGTCACCCACTCCGGCCTTGTGAGCGAGGCGCTCCGCCACCGTAACTCGGGCTGGCCCGTGGTATTGAAGCTGCTGGAGCGGTTCGTAGTCCTCAGTTCGTAGTTCGCACTTCATACATCGCTGTCGTCAGCGGTCAGTGATCGATCCGTGCTCAACATTCAGTGTTCAGGTCCGCACTTTCGGCGTAGGCTTCTGGAATTGTCTGGGGAAGTACTCGAAGCCCAGCCCATGACTGTGAATCAGAAACTGCGAACCAGATGCTGTGAACCAGGAACGGTGAACTGAACACTGATGACCGATAACTCGCTGAACAAGCTGATCGCGGCGGCGCAACTGGGTATCGTGGAAGACCTGAAGGCCATCCTTCGCAGCGATCCGCATCTCGTCCGGGAGCGCGATGAGACCGGCGCGACGGCTCTGCATTATGCCGCGTTCGGCGGTCATCGCGACGCGGTGCGGCTGCTGGTCGAGGCGGGCGCCGACATCAACTCCGCCGATACTCAATTTCGGGCCACCCCGGCGGGCTGGGCCATTGAGTACCTGCGCGAAATGGGCGGATTTCTCGGCATCGAGCTGTGCGACTTCGAATGGGCGATCGAGAGAGGAGATGCCCACTGGGTTGTGCGTTTTCTTCGGCGCTTCCCGGCCCTGAGGAATGCGCGCGATACCAACGGGAGAGCCTTCAAAGAGCTGGCTCAATCATCCGGGAACGCGGAAATCCGCAGGTTATTCGATCCGGCGGATGAGTAGGAGAGCGCAGTGGCCGAACCACACAGCGCTCTTGAGTGCGATAACCAGATCACACGTTGCACGCTGAAATAAGGGCCGTTTCGAATCGATCGGAACGGCCCCATCCCTGATGGTCGTCAGCTAGTTCCCGGACAGGCAGCCCCTTTGGCCGGAGCTGTTCGGATAACCCGTGCCCGCGTTATATGCGGCGTTGGACCACTCGCCCTGGATCTTCCACCGGGAGCCATTGGAGAAAGTCACCAGCGGAACGCCAAACGTCCATGCGCACTTGTCGCCGTTTTCCTGGCCCTGGGAGTCGTACCAGGCGCCGGGACTGGCGGGGTCCGAGCGGGCTTCGGAGAGTTCGTGGCCGCTCACGTTGGCAAGCGCAGCCAGACCCTGCGAATGCAAGCCTGAAGTATCGCCAGGGTCGCAGCCAGCATCCCCGTCCAGCTTGAAGAAGTAAGCGAACTCGACGCGGACGCCGTGGCATGTCCCGACGCTGTGCCAGGCGCAGTAACCGGCATTGCCGCGCGGGGTGTCGGCATAAACGGCGTAGTAGCCGTTGCCCGAGGGATCGGGGCTGGTGATGACCTTGCAAACCTCGTTGAGGATGGTGGTGGTGTTGCCGCCGGACGTGGAGGCCGAGGTGTCGATCGTGTGCCCGCCGTGGTTCACCACCGGGCCTACCTGCCCGTTGGAGCCGGTGTACTCGTCGGAAGTCTTGGCGTAGTTGGAGTTGCTGAACCCCGTGTACCAGGAGTCCATGCCGGTGATCTTGTCGCCGGAATAGCTGCCCCAGCTGGTCCCCCAGAAAATAGCCACGGTGTTGGCGCTGGGCATGATCACGCCACCGTGATACGTCATATTAGGGCTGCGGCGAAGGCGCGCCGCGGGCTGCGCGGCTTCACCAGCCGCACCAGCATCCTCGCTCGCGCGAGCATTGGGCGCAAAGTCGCGGGCCCAATGGATACCCAGCATGGGCGGAGCCTCGGTTTGCAGCTTCAAATTCTCAGGGGGTTTAGCGTTGAGATCCGCCGAAGCATTGGTATCGGCCTGTCCGAAAGCGATTCCTGTGGCACACAACAGGAGAGGGAGGAGCTTTAGGTTCACGGAATATCTCCTATAGGGGATTAGCCGCGGGCAAGCGGAATCCGCGGATTTGAGGCAGATTGCAGTATTGCATGGATGAAAGTCAAATCGCCGGGGATGAACTGCAGCCCGCCGCCGTAGATTCTTGAACTTACCCGAACCCGAAACCCCGGCCCGCATCGACCGCCCAACTTGGCCCAGTCTCGCTTTTCCCCCGGCGAGCCCTCTGGCCAATCCACAGCCACCGGTGGTAGTGTTCCTGCGTGCTTCTTCCGGTCATTCCCAACCGGGAGAATCGGCGTGCCCGTTTTAGCTGCGCGCCATGGCCGGAAGCACTGGAGGTTGAATAAAAACTATGGCTACCGTCACCATCGACCCGCGCGTCAGCGGACGCACCGCAAACTTTGTCCAAAAAGATCACCGCATGCTCATCGATGGAAGATTTGTCGCGGCGGCCGCCGGGCAGACCTTCCCTGTCTACAATCCCGCCACCGGGGACGTGATCACCCGCGTGCCCGAGGCCGAGGCCGAAGACGTGGACCGCGCCGTGCGCGCCGCGCGCCGGGCCTTCGACGACGGCCCCTGGCCGCGGATGTCTCCCTCCGAGCGCGGCCGCATGCTGTGGAAACTGGCCGACCTGCTGGAGCAGAATCTCGATGAATTTGCCGAATTGGAATCGCTCGACAACGGCAAGCCTTTCTCCGTCGCACGCGTTGCCGACGTGCCCCTGGCTGTCGATATGTTCCGCTACATGGGCGGCTGGGCAACCAAGATTTCCGGCAAGACGCTGCCCCTCTCGTCGGGCTATGACTTTCACTCCTACACCCTGCGCGAACCCATCGGCGTCGTGGCCCAAATCATTCCCTGGAACTTCCCCTTGCTGATGGCCGTCTGGAAGCTGGCCCCCGCCCTCGCCTGCGGCTGCACCATCGTGCTCAAGCTGGCCGAACAGACGCCGCTCTCGGGGCTCCGCCTCGCCGAACTTATCAATGAAGCCGGATTCCCCGCCGGAGTGGTCAACGTGCTCACAGGCTATGGCGAGGGCGCGGGCGCTCCCCTCGCGGCCCACGAAATGGTAGACAAGGTTGCTTTCACCGGCTCCACCGAAGTGGGCAAGCTGATCGTGCAGGCCGCCACCGGAAACCTCAAGAAAGTCACCCTGGAGCTGGGCGGCAAGTCCCCCGCCATCGTGTTCCCGGATGCCAGGATCGACCAGGCGGTTCAGGGCACGGCGAGCGCCATCTTCTTCAACCACGGCCAATGCTGCTGCGCCGGCTCGCGCCTCTACATCCACGAGAAGGTGTTCGACCGCGTGGTGGAAGGCGTCAGCAATATCGCGTCCGAAATCAAGCTGGCTCCGGGCATGGATCCGTCCTGCCAGATGGGCCCTTTGGTAAGCGACGAGCAGTACCGCAAGGTGGTGGGCTACATCGAGTCGGGCATCTCGGAAGGCGCAAGGGTTGCAGCCGGAGGCCCGGTCTCAGGCGTGGAGCGCGGCTACTTTGTGCGTCCCACCGTACTCACCGACACCAATCCCCGCATGAAGGTCGTGCAGGAAGAGATCTTCGGCCCAGTGGTGTGCGCGGTTCCTTTCTCCGACGCCGACATCGACGCCATCATCAAGCGCGCCAACGACACCATCTATGGCCTGGCTGCCTCGGTGTGGACCCAGAACCTGAGCCTGGCGCACAAGGTCGCGCGCGGCCTCCGCGCCGGAACAGTGTGGGTCAACTGCCATAACGTCTTCGACGCTTCCCTCCCCTTCGGCGGATACAAGCAGTCCGGCTGGGGCCGCGAAATGGGCGAAGAAGTGCTCAACAACTACCTGGAAACCAAGGCGGTCACAATCGCGCTGTGATCGCAGTGTGAAGCGCAAAACCGGCGGGACTCGCCCGAGTCCCGCCGGTTTTGTTTTCACGCCTGGCGATGCCATCCCGATCTCTCCAACACAGGGTCGGGTTGCGCGCCGTCCGATGCGGCGCCCGAAGTTGAAGGATTTGTCTCCTCGCCTCTGAGAAAGGCGGAGCAGCCAATCTTCCGAATCGGCGACAATACATCCGGTTAAAGAACTGCCGCAGTTCGGCTCGAAAAACACTCTGGCCTGGTTGCGACAGGCCAGAGAACTGATCTCTCAGTTGAAAGAGGACCTGAGAAATCCATCCATTGAGCCAATTCCTCCGCAGCCTGCTTTTGCCTCCGGCGTTAGTTCGGGAGCGGAGGAGTTTATTCCGAACCGAGTTTCCACGAATCACTACGAGTCGTATTGAGCTGGGGCCCCGTACCGAAGGGAGGAATGAACTCGGAGACAACAGCGTGCGATGCCCGGCCGTCGTCGGTCACGATGAACATCAGCTTGATTACGCCGCTGGATAAACCCGAGGGGGCCGGGACGTTCAGATGGAGCTCACCGCTGCCTGTGCAGTCTGGATTCACCGTGTATGTCCCAGTCTGACCGTTGGAGAAACTGAAACCGGTTTGAGCGTCGCCCGTGCCGGGCTCCGGCAAGCCGCCTGTCATGACGAAATCCCGCTGCGTGAAGCTGCCGTGACCGTCGAATTCCGCAATGGCAAGGCCTTTCAATGGGCTTATGGTTCCATCGGGATTCGGCGAGGTTGCAAGGACCGTCCCACCGAAGTCGCCCTTCAGGGTGGCGTTGCTGCAGTGACCGTCGATCATTCCAATTCTCGAAGCATCGCTGCGAGTCGTGTTGAGCAGCGGTGCAGTGGTGAAGGGAGCGGTGAATTCGGACACCACAGTGTGGATCCTCGCTCCATCGGGGGGAACGATAAACATGAGCTTGATCACACCCTTCGAGAGTCCCGCAGGAGCGGGCGCGTTCAAGTCGATCTCCGCGCTACCCGTGCAATCTGAATTCACCGAGTATTTGCCCGTCTCGCCGCCTGCAAAATGAAAACCTGTGGCCGCATTGCCGTTGGCCGGCAAGGGAAGGCCGCCGGTCACTGCAAAGTCCTTTTGCGTAAGTTTGCCGGCGCCATCGAAGTGCGTGATTGCGACTCCCACCACTGGACTGGTGGTGCCGTCGGGATTGGGTTGATCTCCGAGGATCGTGAATCCATAGTCGCCCCGGAGGGTGGCATTGCTGCAGCCGTCATTATCTGCCGCAAAGCATCTGGAGTTGAGAACAAGCATTAGGGTGAGGGCTATGAAACCGCGAACCACGAGAACCGTCAGGCGCTGGTTCAAAGGGGAAGTTGTCTGTCTCATTGGAGGCTCCTTCAAGGCCTGGGACACACCATCGGGGCCACGGCAGAAACTTTCAACCGGCGACGACATAATCCATGCATCCCCTGAGAAATACCCGATTTATCAGTGGGTTGCCGAACAATCTCCCCGGAAGCCATCGCCAAATGGAGCAGTCACAGGAGACGCAATGTTCCTGTAGCATGTCCCCATGCCTTTATTGGAAGAGCTAAAGCGCCCCAGAATTCGCTTTGGAGTCTTCGAGGTCGATCTTCAGGCTCGCGAACTGCGCAAACAGGGATTCAAGGTCAAACTCCAGGAACAGCCTTTTCAGATTCTTTTGATGTTGCTGGAACGTCCCGGCGAAGTCGTCACGCGCGAGGAGATCCAGAAGAGGCTCTGGCCGGCGGATACATTTGTCGATTTCGACAGCGGCCTCAACAGGGCGACCAACAGGCTCCGCGAGTCCCTGGGGGACGATGCGGAGAATCCGCGCTTTGTCGAAACCCTGCCGCGGCGTGGCTATCGATTCATTGCGCCCGTTAATATTCCGGATGAGGGTCCGGTCGAAATTGCGGCACCCAGGCTGGAGTTCCCAGCGCCCGGCGAAGCCGCTGACCCGGGAACAGCTCGACGTAACCGGTGGATGTTCGGCTCCGGGGCGCTGCTCGCGGCGGCAGCGCTTTTGTGGCTTGCGTTCGCTCCGTCCAAGATTTTCCGTCATTTACTGTTTTGGCAAACCGGGCCAACCATTACGTCCATCGCCGTGCTGCCGCTGGCGAATCTCTCCGGCGATCCGGCGCAGGACTACTTTTCCGACGGGCTCACAGACGAACTCATTACCGACGCCGCCAAAATCGGTACGCTCAAAGTCATTTCGCGCACCTCGAGCATGCAATATAAAGGAACCCATAAATCCCTGCCGGTGATTGCAAAAGAGCTCGGCGTCGATGCGCTGGTAGAGGGCTCGGTGGTGCGTATGGGCGACCAGGTGCGCGTCACCGCTCAGCTGATTGATGCTCGCGATGACCGGCACATCTGGTCCGAATCATACCAACGCAATGTCGTAGATGTCCTGACCCTCCAGTCGGAAGTCGCGCAGACAATCGCGGATCAGGTCAGGGTGAAACTAACCAGCGAACAACACGCCAGCCTTGCGCGTGTACACCGGGTCAATACCCAATCGCTTGAAGCTTATCTGAAAGGAAGCTTCTTCCTGAACCAGGGAATGGGAGGTCTGGATAAAAGCATCGAATACTTCTCCGAGGCGATTCAGTTGGACCCCGCCAATGCTCAAGCGTATTCGGGTATTTCCCAGTCGTATCTTCTTCTCGGGATCTTCGGCCTTCGCCCTTCCAGGGAGGTATACCCAAAGGCCCGGGCAGCGGCAAGGAAAGCGATTGAAATCGACGCGACCTCCGCTGATGCCCACGGTGTGCTCGCAGAAATCGCGAAAGGCTTCGACTGGGATTGGGCCGCTGCGGAATCGGAGTACAAACGGGCTCTTGAACTGAATCCAAGTTCTTTTCTGACCCACGCATGGTATGCCGACTATCTATCTATGATGGAGCGGCACGATGAGGCCATCGCCGAACTGGGCCGTTCCCACGACCTTGACCCCGTTTCAGTCGTAAATGAAGCTTTCTTTGGATTCCTCTATTACAGGGCACGCAGGTATGACGAAGCGATCGCCGTGTGTCGGAAAACCCTCGAACTCGCCCCCAACTATCCAAATGCCAACTGGTTCATGGCGCTCGCGCTCGAGAAGGAGGGACGGGTTCCGGAGGCGATCGCGAGTCTCCAGAGTGCGGTGAGCCATTCGAGGGCCCCGCTCTTCAAGGCTCTGCTGGGCCACGCTTACGGTCTTGCAGGGGAAAGGGCGAAAGCACTGGGCATTCTCGCGGAGATCGAGGTACTTTCAAAGCAGCAATATGTATCGCCGTTGGATTTCGCGATTGTCTATACAGGACTAGGTGACCGCGAAATGGCATTCCAATGGCTGGAGACTGCGTACTCGCAGCGCGTGGCGCGGATCCAGGAACTGAATGAGCCGCACTTCGACTCCTTGCGCGGCGATCCTCGCTTCGATGATCTCTTGCGGCGGATTGGCATCCCCCGTTAGCTGATAGGCCATGGCTCACCCCCCAATGAGGGTGTTGTTCCGAATCACCCCAATTTGGAACTCTCGACGACACCAGCATTCTCTTTCGCCTTGCCGCGTTCAGCGTCCAAATGACAACACACAGGGGAGTTCGAAGAAGTGGAATACGTTCCCATTTCGTCATTCCACGGCGCCGGCGCTTAATCGAACACCACGGTCTTGTTCCCGTAGCACAGAATTCGCCGATCGATATGCCAGCGCACCGCGCGCGAGAGCACGATTCGCTCCAGGTCCCGGCCCCGTGCTACCAGGTCCTCCACCTGGTCGCGGTGGGAGATTCGAGCTACATCCTGCTCGATGATCGGTCCGTCGTCCAGCACCTCGGTAACGTAATGGCTGGTGGCCCCGATCAGTTTCACGCCGCGCGCGTGGGCGGCGTGATACGGCCTGGCCCCCACAAAGGCGGGCAGAAACGAATGATGCACGTTTATGATCCTCGACGGGTAGCGGGCGACGAAGTCTGACGAAAGAATCTGCATGTAGCGCGCCAGGACGACCACGTCGACGCGGTGCGAAGCCAGCAACTCCAGCTGGCGGCCCTCCGCCTCCCCGCGCGTAGCCGGCGCCACGGCGATGTACTCGAACGGAACGCCGTAAAAATCGGCAAGCTTCTCCACCGCGCGATGGTTGGAGACAATCAGCGGGATTTCGCACTTCAGTTCGCCGTTTCGCCATCGTTCCAGCAGGTCGGTCGTGCAGTGCAGGTACTGCGAACAGAAGAGCGCGACCCGCGGACGCTGGATGGTGGCGGTCAGGGCCCATCGCATGCGCAGCTCCTCGGCCATCCGGGCGAATTCGCGTTCGAAGGCCGGCAGGTCAAAGGACCCGGCACGCGAAGTGGGACCCTGGACAGCCAGCGTTCCCGGTTCTCCCGGCCTCGCGATCCCCGATTCCGGGGGAACCGCCAGCCCTCCCCATTCGACGCGCATAAAGAACAGCCCCAGGTCGTGATCCTGGTGCTGGTCGGCATGCAGGATGTTGGCGCCGTGCTCATAAAGCAGCGCCGCAACACGTGCCACCAGGCCGGGGCGGTCAGGGCAGTCAATCAGCAGAACGGCCGTCGGTTCCATTATGGTTCAGGGTACGTCAACCAAGCAGGGGCCCCGCTTGTGACGGCGCAAGCAAACCGTCCCGCTTCGAGCTTCTAGCTTCCAGGTCTTAGCTTTGCAACGCCTGATCTTTTTTCTACGGCTGAATACGATCTTGCACGGCGAACCAACCAACCCCATTGCCCAGGCACGAACAGAGCTAGAATCTCGGACCTCAGGCCCTAGAAGCTGCTCTCTGCCGTGGCCGCGAGCTGCCGCCGCAGGTCGCCGGCCAGGCTGGCCACTAGTTTCAGCCGCTCCGCCAGCGGGGATGCCGCGTCGCTGCTCGACAGGGCGAGTTGCGACTGCAGCAGCAGGCCGGCCACCGTGCTCTTCAACTCCGACTCCACCGCTGCGGCCGCGGCGCGACGCGCCAGTTCCTGCTCGCGCTCCCTCCTGTGGAGAGCGGCGCGGATTTCCCGCACCAGGCGGGCTGCACCCGACAGCGCGAAGTTGATCTGCATGGGAATTGCGAGTCCGGCGCGGTCCCAGATGGCCTCCGCGGCCGCCGGGTCGCAAGCCGTAATCGTTTCGTCCACCACTACGGCCGCAAACTCGCGCTGCCGCAGAAACACCAGGGCTGCCTTCCGCCCTTCGGCCGCCACGACCTCCATCTCCAGTTGCTTGCCCAGCACGTCCGCGCAATTGTGCGCCCCTTCGATCCCGGTCACTAAGAGAATGCTCATCTTCATACTCCCTGGCTACCAGCTTCTGGCTGATAGCCCCTCATTTTGGGCCTTGCTTTTGAACTGTGTCCCGAGCCGCGCGCAGGCCTTAGCCCACCGCCTGACAGAAAAGCCACGGCGCCTCTTGGGTCACAAAACGGGCCGCCGCCTGGAAGCTGAGAGTTGCTCTTCTCACTCTTCCCGCATGGGGTCGGCGATGCCGTATTCCTTCAGTTTTCGGTACAGGGTGGTTTTGCCGATACCCAGCAGCCTGGCGGCTTGCAGCTTGTCGCCGTTCAGGCGGCGGATGGTGTTGAGAATGGCCTGCCTCTCCAGGTCGGCCAGTGTGATTACCCCGGCAGAATCGGAATCCGGTTCCTCTCCATTGCCGGCCGCGTGCCGGGCCTCAAGCCCCTGCTGCTGAAGCTGGGTGGGAAAATCGCCGAGTTGGAGAACCGGCCCCGACGACATGGTGCACGCGCGCTCCACAGCATGTTCCAGCTCGCGAACATTCCCCGGCCAAGCATACTCGATCATCACTCGCAGGGCTTCGTCGCTGAGGGTAAACTTGGCCCCCCGGTCCCGGCTCACTCGATCGAGGAAGTGCGCCGCCAGCGGGGGAATGTCCTCGCGGCGGTCGCGCAGGGCCGGAAGGCGCAGGTTGACGACGTTCAACCGGTAGAAAAGATCCTTGCGAAACGAGCCCTTCTCCACCATGGCGGCCAGATCGCGGTTGGTGGCCGCCAGGATGCGGGCCCGGATCGGAACCCGGTGCGTGGCCCCCACAGGGCGGACTTCCCGCTCCTGCAGCGCCCGAAGAAGCTTGGCTTGCAGGTCGAGCGACAGCTCCCCGATCTCATCCAGGAACACCGTGCCCCCTTCAGCGGCGACCAACAGCCCCTCCTTGGAGCGGTTGGCGCCGGTGAACGCGCCCTTCACGTAACCGAACAGTTCGCTTTCCATCAGAGATGGCACCAGCGACCCGCAGTCCACCGGAAGAAATGGCTTCTCGGCATTGGCGCCGTATCCGTGAATGGTGCGCGCCACCAGTTCCTTGCCGGTGCCGCTTTCGCCGAGAATCAGCACCGGGTGGGCGCTCTGGGCCACCTTGGACAGAATGCGATACAGCTTCTCCATCTCCGCCGAGCGGCCGATCATGGCTCCCAGGCCTTCGGACAGACGGAGCCGTTCCCGGATGCGCCGTGTCCCGGTGTCGGTCAGATGGCTGGAGGCGGCGCGGTCCAGCACCCCGGAAAGCTCGTCCATCGCGAAGGGTTTGGTCAGGTAGTCCGCGGCCCCGCAGCGCATGGCTTCCACCGCCGCGCTCACCGACCCGGATGCCGTCATGGCAATCACCGAGGTGTCGGGATGCAGAGTCTTGACTTCGACGATCAGTTCCAGCCCGTGGCTTGTGCCGCGGGGCAGATTGATCAGCACAATATCCGCCGCGCGGCTGCGCAGCAGGCTGCGCGCCTGCACCAGGTCGCCGGTTGCGTCGACGGCATAGCCGAGGCCGGATGCGATCTCCGCGCATGCCGAACGGACCGCCGGATCGGGGTCGATGACCAGCACGTGCAGACGCACCAAGGGCTCCGCCGCTTGAGGGATCGAATCCATGGTTCGTATTGAAAAGACTGTTTCCAGCATTGTAGTCGCCTCGCCCTGGCTTGGATAGTGACGGTGGTCAGGCCTCATCGGTCGGTTTCCATTTTCCGTTCGCGGTTCGGGCTTTTTGCAGCTCATCGCTTCGCAGCCGTCCGCTCAGAGTTCATGGGAGAACTCAACAGCTTCGCACCGGCAGTTCGATCACGAATCGCGCCCCGCGCGGGGTGCGGTTCTCGGCGCGAATGCGGCCCCCCGCGCCCTCCACGATGGATCGGGTGATGGATAGACCCAGGCCCCGATGACCGGTAGCCCAGCCGCCCTCCGGGCGTTCGCCGGCCCGGGTGGTGAAGCCCGCCTCGAAGATTTTCTCCAGCGACGATTCCGGGATACCGTACCCGGTATCTTCCACGGTAAGGATCAGCTTGCGTACGCCACCGTCCGCCCCGGCCTGCGCCTCGGCCAGCTTCAGATCGATGGTCCCCCGCCCGAAAATCGACTCCGCCGAGTTCTTGACCAGGTTGACCAGCGCGCGGATCAGGTTTTCGCTGCTCATCTGCACGGGCTGGGTGCCTTCCTCCGCGGTTACGGTCACGCTGGTGGCCGGCCCTGCTATGGCCGCCAAAAGATCGCGGCTGCCCATCAGCTCGGCGCGAAAATCGTCGATTAGTCCACCCGCTGCCGCGGCGAGATGCAGCGCGCTGCTCCGGCCTTCGGGGATCTCCAGAGACAGGCGGCTCTGCCGAGGAGAAACCATGGACTGGGGCGCCGCGTCCTCGCTTTCTCCGTTGTCCAGCGCGGAAAGCTTCTCCACCAGATGTCGGCTTGCCTCGGCCAGCAGCCGGAGTTCGCTCCCGTAGTGGCGATGCGAGGGGGTCAGAACGCCCGGCTCTTCCAGCAGATCGCAATAGAGCGAAAGCGCGGTCACCATGTTGCGGGCATCGTGCGCCAGCTCATCCAGGTTTTCGCCATGATAATGAATGGAGGCCAGGGTCTCCACCACCGCCTCTACCCGCTTCCGTTCCGCTAAGTGTTGCCCCGATGCTGCCATGATTCTCTCCCTTACGATGGGTGGTGCAGAGGATGACCGGCCCGCCGTGCCCGCGTCCATTTGTCCAATCCCATCCATTCAATTCCGGCCCGGATGCTTCTTCTATTACACGTCGTGTGCCAAACCGGCACACAGTTTCTAAGACACTGTTAATTCAGTGGGTTAGACCATCCCGTCCGCCTGGCCGCAAACCCTTTTGGGCCGCATTGGATTCCAAATTGGGAAACCCGCTCCGGACTTGTGCTTCTATACTCTTTGGTTTCAGCGCGCTAGGCCACAATTCCCGCTTTGAAACCCTCTCTCGGCCAAATTCCCGGGTTGGGACCCGCAGCCGCCTGGCCGCTACAATGCCCCTATGCCTGACGCATTTTTTCGTTCCGGCGGTCGCAACGCCGGCCAATTGCGCCCCCTCTCGTTGACGCCTCACTACGTTCAGACCGCCGAAGGGTCCGTGCTGGTTTCCCTGGGAAATACCCGGGTGCTCACCAACGCCACCATCGAACAGGGTGTTCCGGGCTGGCTGCGCAATTCGGGCCGCGGCTGGGTGACCGCCGAGTACGCGATGCTGCCCCGGTCCACCGTGACCCGCACCCCCCGGGAGAGCGAACGCGGCAAGATCGGCGGCCGCACCCACGAGATCCAGCGCCTCATCGGCCGCAGCCTGCGCTCGGTGGTAGACATGACGGCGCTGGGGGAACGAACCGTGATTCTTGACTGCGACGTGATCCAGGCCGACGGCGGCACGCGAACCGCCGCCATCACTGGCGCGGCCGTGGCCCTGGCCCTTGCCCTGAACGCTCTGGTAGCGGCCGGCACGCTGAAACTATCCCCCCTGAAACAACTCGTGGCCGCCACCTCGGTAGGTATAGTGGATGGCTCGGCGCTCCTCGATCTCTGTTACGAGGAAGACTCCCAGGCCGAGGTCGATATGAACGTGGTGATGACCGGGGACGGCGGCCTGGTCGAGACCCAGGCCACCGCGGAGCGCGGCAGCTACACGCGCGCCCAGATGAACGCGCTCATCGATCTGGCGGAGGCGGGAATGAAGGAGATTTTCGCCGCGCAGCGCGCGGTGCTGGGAGCATCGTGATGCCCCCGCCTGACGTCGCGCTCATCCCTTCCTACTCGGACGGATCTCCTGCCCGGCTTTGGGTGATTCGGTGGCCGATTCCTCCACCTTGCGCGGCTCGGTTGCGTTGAGCAACACTTCCATGAATTCCTTGATGGCCTCGCCGGCGGCAGCGGCTCCGGGGACCCGCTCCACCTCTCCCTTCAGAGCAGCGGTGATGCTTCCGATCAGAGTCCCACCCCAGCGCAGGCCTCCCCGAACGCGGGAAGCGCTGGCCTTCGACCGAACACCAAAGAGACGTCCGAGTGCGGCCCCGAGACCTTTACGTTTCGCGTAACCCTGGGCGCCGGAAATTCCGACCCGAACCAGTTCCGTGTCGTATTTACCGGTGTTCAGAGCGGCTTGAAGTGTACCGAAGTGAGGGTGAACCTCATAGGCGGCATTGCGGATGTCGTCGGCTGAAAGTTCCTGCTCGGGAAAGTTGTGCGACGCGTTGAAGCCAATCCACGAGTCGACGTCGTTTACTGCGAGCCAGACGGCCCCGTGTATCTGGGCGAGCATCAACTGTGCTTCATCTCGTGCTCGTCGGGCTACCTGGGCTGCAGATTCGGAGAATTCTACGTAAGGCAATTCATTCCCTTCCTTTCTCGGGAACCCGTGGCACAAATGTGCAGACCTTGCTGGAGATCAGGTGTCTGTCTCACCCAGTCGTGATTCGGGCAGAGCAACCTTTACGGTTTCCACCCACACGGCCTTTAACATTGACGCCCCGCCGAACGGAGAGGAGATGCCTGTCAACCGGTTAGCGATTTCCGAGAACTTCATCGCCCTTCCTTCCTTACACAGCAAGGCCGCCCCGAAAGGCGGCCTATTGAGGTCAGCGGAACCACTTCTTGTGGAAGGTCGGGCCATCGGGAAGCGGAGCCAACGTAAGGTAGGGATGAAGCCCCAACGTCTTATCGAACTGTCCATGCGCTTCGCCAGAAGCATTTAATTCCTGCCCCGATACCTTCAGAAACTCGGCAGAGAACGACACATGGGCTTCACCATATCGATGCCAGCGCCCCTGGGCCTCCTTCACAACACCTCCGCGATTCAACTCCTCAGAAAACGTCTGATTCGGTCGCAGATAGAGAGTGCATTTCTCGCTATCCCGATTGAAGGTATAGGTGCCAGACAAAGCGTCATAATCGTAATTGGCTGCGACGCTGTACCACAGCCAGAAGATGACAACCACAAGAAGAAGTCCGCATCCGGCACGCACAAAAATCTTTCTCATCATCGTCCCGCCTCGAACATCATTGCGTATCGCAGTGCTTCTGGCCTTTTTCATCAGCCCGTAACAATCCGGATTTTCAAACACTTTCGCCGGAAGGTGGAATTTTTACTCGCGGCTTGGTGATAGCGCCGATCGCAGGAATTGCGCTCGCGACCGGCGCCTACTCTGCCGACATGACGGGAAGCTCAACGCTGCTCGCCGCGCCCGGACCGTGGTACACCCGCTGCGTAGCTTTCCTGTAGTCCCCCGGTTTCGCCCAGAAGATGTTTTCGACATATGTCTGCGGGTTGCGATCGTAGAGCGGGAACCAGCTCGACTGCACCTGCACCATGATGCGGTGGCCG
>DASXXV010000036.1:0-4683 GCA_036502905.1 Occallatibacter sp.
GTTGGATGAATGGTGGCGCAAACAGCGGAGGATGACGCCGTTGCGGCCGAAGGAAATCAGGACCAAGTCGCACGGAGAACCGACGTAGACGAAAGGGGAACTCGCGCAACTGAGGGCGAAATGAACCAGCTTGACGCAATGCAAGGTCAAGGTTGAGCGATCTGAGAGACGTTGCAAGAGACCCGGCATGCGCATACGCCAAACTGACCGTAGCTTACTGGAGAAGAAGGTAAGCCCATGGAGCGAAAACCGCAACAGCACACCCTATCGATTCGTATCTCCGACACCCTGCGCGATTTTCTCGAAGCGAGCAAAGGCGTGATTCGCCAACGCGTGCAACGAGTCGGCCTCGATTTCCGATGTAGCCAGGCTCCTCCTGGAATCGGCGCGGGACGATAGGCTTGATTTCCCGATTGGAAGTGGTGGAACTGCAGCAAACCTCAACCGAATCTCTTTTGCGCATCCGGAGAAAGTGGAAGCGGCGGAATCGCCTTGCGCGAGCCAAGTGGATCTTCCTCGCCAAATATATCCGGTTATGCAGGGAATCACCCGCGGATATCAGCAGAGAATGCCCAAGTGCCTTTTCTTGCACCGAGATCCGGGTTTGCGTAAGCACAGTCATTCCGCCCATCGAGAGCCCGGCCATCGCCCTATCGGTATACATCCGACCTTTGTGTTGACCTGAGTCGATCGCTGTTAGGAGATGCCCCTGAACGAGGCATCGCTTCATTGCTGTCGTCATTCGATCCGCGACTAACGGCGTGGTCGAGTTTCCGGAGAGAGTCGACGCGGATTTCCCAACCCGCTGCGTGACGGCGGTCTTTTGTGCCGAAAGCGAGTTCACACTGGCTCGCGTTTTGCTGCGGACAGCCGCCAATGCCGGTTGTAGCAACACGACGATAAACGCCCGTATTGCCGGAAGCGCACTACCTTTGATATCTTTAGTTCGACTTTTCGGACAAAGTGCGGCTCGAAGTCCCGAATACGGGAGGGAACTGCAGATGAAGAATCGATCGATTCCGGCGATGATTGGTGCCTCGGCTTTGGTCCTGGTGTTGATCCCTTTCTGGAGTGAGGCCTTCCAAAGCAACAAGCAGCCGGCCCAACCGGCCGTGACACCGGCGCCGGGCGGGGGACGTGGCCAACTTACTCCGCAGCAACTCGCCATCCAGGAAGCCAGCAAGGAAGACCACCGGCAGATGATGGATCAATTGAATATCGCATCCTTGCGGCCGGGAGTGAATGCGCGCGTGGCCGGCTCAACGAACTACGATGAGGCCAAAGCCAATCCCTATCCCGATCTGCCCGATCCGCTGCAGATGAAAAACGGGAAGAAGGTGACGTCCGCCAAGATGTGGTGGGATCAGCGGCGCCCGGAAATCGTCGAGGACTTCGACCGCGAAGTTTACGGGAGAGTTCCGAAGTCCGTTCCGAGCGTGAAATGGGAAATTGAAAAGACGGCCGACGAGAGCGTGGGTGGCGTCCCCATCGTCACCAAGACCCTGGTGGGCCACGTTGATAACTCCGCTTATCCGGAGATTGTGGTCGATATTCAACTGTCTCTGAGCACACCGGCCAGCGCGAAAACTCCGGTGCCGGTGATCATGGTGTTCGGCGGAGGGCCCGGCGCCGGGCGAGGCGCGCCGCCGGCGGTCGCTCCCGCCCAGCAAGGCGCGGATTCCGGCCCGAGCTGGCAGGCGCAGGCGCTGGCCAGGGGTTGGGGCTTTGCGACGTTGAACCCGGCCAGCATTCAGGCCGATAACGGCGCCGGTCTGAGAAAGGGAATTATCGGTCTGGTAAATAACGGCGAACCACGCAGGCCAGAGGACTGGGGTGCGCTGCGGGCGTGGGCCTGGGGTGCCGACCGCGCCATGGACTACTTCGAAACCGATAAGGCCGTTGATGCCAAACGCGTCGCGATTCAGGGGCATTCCAGATATGGCAAAGCAGCAGTCGTCGCCATGGCGTACGACTCGCGAATCGCGATCGCGTTCGTGAGTTCCTCCGGAGAAGGCGGCGCCAAACTGCACCGGCGGAATTATGGAGAACTCGTGGAGAACGTGGCGGGCGAGAACGAATACCACTGGATGGCCGGCAATTTCTTGAAGTACGCCGGCCCGCTGAAGTGGAGCGACCTGCCGGTCGATTCCCACGAACTGATCGCGATGTGCGCCCCGCGTCCCGTATTCCTCAGCGCAGGGAACCTGGTCGATCCGGCAGTGGATATCGGACGCTCGGACGCCTGGGTGGACGCGAGGGGCACGTTTCTAGCGGGGGTCGCCGCGGGTCCGGTTTACCGGCTGCTTGGCAAGAAGGATCTGGGCACCACGGTGTTTCCACCGATCGAGACTGGAATCCTGAGCGGCGATCTGGTCTTCCGCCAGCACAGCGCGGGGCACACGCCCAACCCGAACTGGCCTTACTTCATGGTTTTTGCAGAACGTGAGTTTAAAGCCGCCGCGCATTGAGTGACAGGGAGAGACGAGAATGACGCGCGCGCAGATTTCGCGGAGACAGTTCGTGGCGATGGCGGCAACCGCCGGCGCCGCCGCGCCCGGCCTGGCAGGCGCGGAAGCACTCACGGCGGAAGCGGTGGTCCGGCGCATACAGGGGGCACTTGGCGGCGATTGGCCGTCAGAAGGGCCGGATGGCTTCAAGGCGGGCGACCCTTCGACTGTCGTGAAGGGAATCGCCACCACCGCCATGGCCACGCTGGACGTTCTGAGGCAGGCGGTAAAGGCGAACACGAATCTGGTTCTGACTTACGAGCCTACGTTCTACTCGCGTGCGGACGGCCGGGCGCCGGCGGCGCCCGCTGCGGGACGCGGGCCGGCCGGTCTGAGCGCCGACGATCCTGTGGCCAAAGCCAAACGGGAATTCATAGAGAAGAACGGTCTGGTTGTGTTTCGACTGCGCGACCATTGGCAGAGCCGTAAGGAGAACGAAATGGTCACCGGTCTTGCCAGCGCAATCGGCTGGTCGGCGCACCGGGTGAAGAACGACGACGTGCTTTACGAGATCCCGAAGGCCACCGCGGAGGCAACGGTGGCCCTGATCCGCAGCAAGCTGAATCTTCGCGCGGGCCTCCGCGCCGTGGGCGATCGCAAGGCCACGATACGGCGGGTTCTGCTGTTTCCAGGCTCAATGACTCCGGCAACGATGTGGCAACGTTATTCGGAAGTGGAATTGATCGTCGCCGGTGAAGTGCGGGAGTGGGAGAACACGCACTATGCCGCCGACATGTTCGCCTCTGGCGAGAAGCGCGCGCTGGTGACAACCGGCCGCGTGGCATCGGAAGAGCCCGGAATGCGCTTGTGCGCGGAGTGGATCAAGACCGTGGTGAAGGAAGTTCCCGCAAAGTGGATAGGTGTGGGAGATCCCTATTGGAGGCCCACCGCATGACGGCACGTCAAGTCGTCGAGCTGATCAGGAAGAACCAGGGAATACCGTGGAACGAGCGCTCCACGCGGGACACCTTCAAGGTTGGGAACCCCGACTCCACCGTCAAGGGCATCGCGACCACTATGATGACGACGTTCGACATGCTCAAGCGCGCCCATGCGGCCGGCCTGAACATGGTGATCACCCACGAGGACACGTACTGGAATGACCGCGACGACACGAAGGATCTGACCGAAAACCCGCTCTACAAACTCAAGACAGAATTCGTTTTGAAAAACGATATGGTGGTGTGGCGCGATCACGACCACATGCATGCGATGACGCCCGACTACACCGTGGTGGGGGAGCTTCGTTCGGCCGGCATCAAGGGCGGCGAGCACGCGACCATGCGCCCCGGCATCTTGACGATTCCCCAGACAACGCTCGGAGAACTGGCCGCCCAGGTGAAACGATCGAGCGGCGCGCGCGCCATTCGCTGCGTAGGCGACCCAAGAGCGAAGGTCAGTAGGATCCTGGTAGGCCCCGGCTACGCGACTCCGCGCATTACGCCCGAAGTCGACGTGGTGATTGGCGGCGAACAGCAGGAAGCCGACGGCGGCTTTGACAACGTGGAATACGCGTTGGATGCTGTTTCCCTGGGCATGCCGAAGGGCGTCATCATGCTGGGTCACATTATTTCCGAGCAAGCGGGGATGGAGGATTTCGGTGACTGGCTGCGGACATTTATCCACGATGTACCGATCCAGTTCGTGCCCGCCGAAGAACCGTACTGGTAGGCAAGTGGATTTGTATTGACGGTCTGTGGATTCGGCATTACAGTTCATCTTGAGGTGGGGATTTCTGCGGCTCTGCGCTCCAGTTGGTAGCCCCGAGCTGCACGACAAGTCTGCGGTAGACAAACATCACAGGAGAGCCAATATGAGACGCATCGTCTGGGTCGTTTCGTTCATGCTGGCGATGGTCGGCGGCCTGTTCGCACAAGCTGCCAGCGGCACGGTCGCGGGTACCGTGACGGACCAGGCCGGGGCGGTGGTGCCCGGTGCAGCGGTGACTCTGGTCAACGAGCCTACGCAGTTCACGCGCACGGTTCTGACCAATGATAGGGGCCAATATACCGCCCAGTTCTTTCCAGTCGGTCCGATCCGGATCACCGTGGAACGCCCGGGATTTCAAAAGCTGGTCCGCACCGGCGCGGCGCTCACGGCAGCGGACATTCTGACCGTTGACGTGCAACTCGCGGTCGGTAACGTCCAGCAATCTGTCGAGGTGAACGGGGCAGCA
>DASXXV010000037.1:0-20137 GCA_036502905.1 Occallatibacter sp.
CCAGGTCTTTGCGCACAAACGCGGGCATGAAGGGTATGGTCTTGCGCTGTGCGAGGGGCTTGGTCTCTTCGCTGGGCGGTACGGCGTTGCCGTGTTTCTGCACCAGCCACAGGTGGAATGCGAGGAGGGGTATGAACACCAGCGGCAACACGACGACGTGGAGGGCGAAGAAACGCTGCACAGTGAACTCGGTAACGTCAGGGCCGCCGCGCAGCATGCTGGCGATCGCGGGCCCGATGAAGGGAATGGCCGCCGGGATCTCGAGGCCGACCTTGGTGGCGAAGTAGCTTAGCTCGTCCATGGGCAGCAGGTACCCGGAGAAGCCGAACACCGCAGCCAGGGCGAGCAGGAGCATGCCGCTGAGCCATCCCAACTCGCGGGGCTTGCGATAGGCCTTCATGAAAAACACCGAAAACATGTGCACCAGGATGGCGAACAGCATGAGATTCGCCGACCAGGAATGGGCGGAGCGGATCAGCCATCCGAAGTGCATCACGAAGGTGATCTGGCGTACGGCCTCGTACGCATCGGCGCCGGGACGGTAGTAAACGAGAAGAAGAATTCCGGTAAAGCACTGGACGATGAAGAGGAAGAGGGAAATGCCGCCCCAGTAGTACCAGAAGGAATGGGCGTGGGCGGGGACGGTTTTCTTGCGCGCGAAGGCGGCAAGTTCCGAAAGGCCCAGGCGCTCATCAACCCAACCATAGACCGAGTTCGTGAGGGATTTGGTAGTCATGAAGTCTTCCTGGAAAACAGTGGACAGGGAACAGAGAACAGTGGACAGGGAACGAACTTAAGCACGGGAGACCTGAACGCCGGCATCGTTCACGGCAACCTTGAAGAGCTTCAGCGGTTTGGGGGGCGGTCCGCTGACGTTGGCGCCGGTGCGCGGGTCGTATACGCCGCCGTGACAGGCGCAGTGGATGCGGTTCATCTGGGGCTCGTATTGGACGGTGCAGCCGAGGTGCGTGCAGACCGCGGTGAGAGCTACCCAGGAGTTGTCCTGGTGGTGAATGAGCATGGCCGGGGAGGAACCGAATTTGAACATGAGCACCGCGCCCGCGGGAAGTTTCTGCGCGTCCTTGAGGGTGACCTCGGTGATGGCGGAGGTGCTGGCGGCTATCTCGGCCGGCGAGGCGAGATAGCGGTAGATGGGATAGGCGAGGGCGGCGGTATAGCACAGGCCCGCGGCGCCGGCGGCGACCAGGAACGCGCGGCGGGTTCTGGTTTCGCCGGTCTCTTCGCTAAGGGGAGCGATTTTGGATTCTTCGAGAACGACATGCGTGCTCATTGAGCGGCTCCTTCCATGGGTTTCTGCGCGCGGGCAACGACGGAAATCAGCCAACCGATTACGCCCAGTGCGCCGATGAAGAGGACGAGGAACAATCCGACCACGCTCCAATTGGTGACGACAGTGCGATCCCAGACATCGAAGCCCTTGCTGAGAAGGGTGAGATCGCGGACTCCTTCGCGATAGACGACGAGGGTGATCTCGACCAGCAGGGCGAGGAGAGCGACGGCCCATCCGACCCACGCGGCCGTGAGCTTGCCAAAGCCGGCGATGGCGGCAAGAAGGACGGCGATGACGATCAAGGCGAGCCAGCCGTAACCGGCCAAGCCGGAGAAGCGATAGAGGGCGTGAGTGGCGAGGCCCGTCTTGACGGCTTGAGGCTGAACGGCGGCAGCCCAGAGGCCGGCGGCGAAATAGACGATGCCAAAGAGCGCGGCGACCTTGCCGCCGAGCCCGGCGAGGAAGCGCTTCTCTTCTGCCGTAAACGTGCTGCGTGCTGCGAGATAGAGGAGCCACAGGCCGCCAATGAAGAGGCCGCCGGCCATCATGAGCAGCCAGCGCGGCTCGAGAGTGGGATCGCCGGTGGGCAGGTAGATGCCTGCGGCCGAGGCCGAGTACATCTGCCGCCAGGCTTCCGGCCGCAGCATGAGCGTCATGTTGGTGGAGAGGAGGCGGGCAATAGAGCCGGCCAGGATCCATGCGCTCAAGCCCGCCCACCAGGCGGAACGGCCCGCGTCAAGGCGCGCGCTGAACTGATAGAGCAGCCAGTAAGTCGCGGTGAGTAGCAGGATGATCGAGATCCAGTACGCGCCGATGAGCACGCTGGAGGTATAGAGGGCGCGGCCATAGAGCACCTGCGCAAACAACAGCGGAGGAACGCCGAGATTGATGACGTAGGTCATGACCACGGTGAGGCGGCGGGCCAGCGCGCGCGCGGCTACGTGAGATAACGGAGAACCGCGGAAGAGGCTGAGCACGACCGCCAGGAGCAGTCCGCCGAGCAGCATCTCCACGGCCACAAAGTGCAGGGACAGCGTGACGATGTGGAGAAGCTTGAGCAGCCAGATGGGTGCCGGCAGGGGAATGGGATCGACAGCGGGAAATGATTGCATACGAGGGACGGTTTCCTTTCACTCTCCGGCTGACAGGTGAGATCACTGATGCGTTTCTGCGCAGGCCGGGAGCCCGATGAGGCGGCGAAGCCGTACGCGGGATTGGCGGGAGCGCTGCGTTCGCGGATCACGCGGGCGAAGCGGCCCGAAACAATTTTGGACTGTTTCTCTCCAATATTCATTGGAAGGGGCAGGTTATCGCTGCAGGGAACGCGAGGTCTGTGATGGCGAGCACGTAAATTGGTGATCCAAATCAAATACACTCGGGCTTCGATGAGCTTGCGCAAGCAGGCGATAAGAAGTGGCTCAATGGATTCGAAACTGCAGATGGAGAGATGCAACTCGTCGATGCAGCTGACCCGGGCCGCGGACTATGCGGTGCGGGTAATGGTTTTTCTGGCGGGCAATCCGGCGGGAGAGCGCGCTTCCCTGGCGCAGATCGTGAAGGCAACGGACGCCCCCGATAGCTTTCTTTCCAAGGTGCTGCAGGGGCTGACGCGGGCCGGTTTTATCACCTCGCGGCGCGGGCCCGCCGGGGGATTTGAGATCTCGGAGATCGGGCGGCTTACTTCGATGCGCGAGGTGGTGGAGGCTATCGACGGACCCATCAGCCTGAACGTTTGCCTGAGCCAGCGGCGCCCCTGTCCGCGCAGAAGGTGGTGCGCGGCGCACCCGGTGTGGGCGAGAGCGCAGGAGGCCCTGCTGGGTGTATTGAGCAGGGCGATGATTGCCGATATGGCTTCCGGGAAGGTTGAATGGACAGCGCTGGCGCACATCCGGACCGGGACCGATGCTTGAGCCCCTTTCAAAATAATCTGAAGGGAATATTTGCGGAGCAGCGTTCCCGGCGGCTTGCCACCCTGCGTATGTCGGTCTTCGCACAGTGCGGCTGACTTGCATCCAAGATGCAGAGGAGAGCGGCGAATGCGCGCAACCAGGATAGTGTTGCTGGTGATGGCATGGGTGTTTTTCTTCGCTGCCGGCTGCAAGAAGAACGCGGTGGATACGCTGGCGTTCAAGTCGGCGCTGAATTCTTATTACGCGAAGCAACAGGATTGCATTTTCACTGCGCCGGTGAAGTTCCCCGCGCAGGCGGATACGCTAAAGGACGAGGACACGAAGGGCTACGACGCGCTTACGGACGCGGGCCTGCTGGCCAGGAAGGCGGAGGAGAAGAAGCGGTTCCTGATCGGGTCAAAGCAGGTGAACGATTACGACATCTCCGACCAGGGACGGGGATCGTGGACGCCGGACCCGACGCAGCCGGGATATGGAAACTTCTGCTACGGACATCCCCAGGTGATGGCGATCGACAGCTATACCGCGGCCGATGACGCGGCCACACGGTATAACGTGACGTATCACTACTCGGTATCCGGGCCGCCGGCATGGGCCAACTCCGCGGAGATGAAGAACGCATTTCCGAAGCTGGCGGCGGACACGTCGGGGCAAGAGGTGGCGACGGCGACGCTGGTGAAGAGCGATAACGGCTGGGTGGTGCAGAACGTGCAGGCTGCGCCTATGCCGCAGAACCAGATGTAGGCGAGCAATCAGTTCCCTGCGTTCCAGGCCGGTTGCGGCCCCTGGGCGAGAGAAGCAGGTCCTTCCGCTTCTCCTTCGCAATCTCAGGGTCAGCCTCAGGATGACAACCGCTTTAAAATCCGGCTTCTTTCCAGGGCAAATCGAAGGTGCGCGCAAGCCGTACAAAGGCGCGGGCGTGCCAAGAGACGCGCGCCTATCGGCAGCGCAGAGAGTCCACCTTTCGGTCGAGACCGGGGTCCATCCCGGCTCGTATACTGGCAGCCATGTTCACGGCTATTCATAGAGGCGCCGCCTGGGGGCTGCTGGCGGCGGGGATTCCCCTGTTTTCATTGGCTCAAAGCGGCGCCGGGGCGCAGGACAAGCAGGCAAAGCGGGGCGCGGGAGCGCCGCCGCACCCGTTGCAGATGGACGCGCAACACCGGCCGATTACGATGGGCGGCTTTGTGAAGAGCGGGCCGATCGTGTTCGAGGATGCTTCGCAAAAAGCCGGGCTGGCGAAGTGGACCTACAAGATGGGCACGCCATCGAAGACCTACATTGTGGAGACGAAGGGCTCGGGGATCGGGCTGCTGGATTACGACAACGACGGGTGGCTGGATATCTATATTGTGAACGGCTCGACGTTCAACGCGCTGGACGGCAAGGAAACGCCACCGCACGCGGCCCTGTTTCATAACAACCATGACGGGACATTTACGGATGTGGCGGCGAAGGCCGGCGTGACCAATGATCGCTGGGGCTTCGGCGTGGCGATTGGCGATTACGACAACGACGGCTGGCCCGATATTTTTGTGTCGAACTGGGGAAAGAACCGGCTCTACCGCAACAACCACAACGGCACCTTTACGGACGTGACGGACAGGGCGGGCGTGGGACTCGACGACCCGGCGGCGTGGCACACGGGCGCGACGTGGGGCGATTACGACGGGGATGGGCGGCTGGACCTGTTCGTGGCGGGATACCTGCATTACGACCGGCACAATCTTCCCACCGCGGGAGAGAGCGGCGTGCCGAATGCGTTCTGCACATTTCGCGGAGAGAAGGTGAGCTGCGGCCCGCGCGGCCTGAAGGGCGAGGGCGATCACCTGTTCCACAACAACGGAGACGGCACGTTTACGGATGTAAGCGAGAAGGCCGGCGTGGCGGACAAGCCGGGCTACTACGGGCTGGGCGCGGTGTTTGTGGATATCAATAACGACGGCAAGCCCGACCTGCTGGTGGGGAACGACTCGACGCCGAACTATCTTTACCTGAACAAGGGCGATGGGACGTTCGAGGACGTGAGCTACCAGTCGGGGTTCGCGCTGAACGAGGCGGGGCGGGAGACGGCGTCGATGGGCATTGCGGTGGGCGACTACGAGAACACCGGCATGCTGGATGTGTTCGACACAACCTTCTCCGACGATTACAAGCCGCTGTACCGCAATGAAGGCGACGCCAACCTTACGGATATCAGTTATCACCTGGGAATCGCGGAGGTCTCAGTTCCCTTCCTCAGTTGGGGCGACGCGTTCATGGACTACGACAACGACGGGTGGAAGGACCTGATGATGTCGGACGGGCACGTGTACCCCGAGGCCGACAAGTACGCGTGGGGCACGAGCTGGAAGCAGCGGCCGATGCTGTTTCACAACCTGGAGGGGAAGAAGTTCGAGCCGGTTCCGGCGGTGGAAGGAAGCGGCCTGGCCCTGGTGATTGCGGGCCGCGGCATGGCAGTGGGCGATCTGTTCAATGAAGGCAAGATCGATGCGGTGATCAGCGTGATGGATGGACACCCGGTGTTGTTGCGCAATGTGAATGCGGATAAGAATCACTGGCTGGAACTGAAGCTGACCGGGGGGGAGAAGAGTCCGCGCGATGCGGTGGGGGCGACGGTGTATTTGTCGTGCAACGGGATGAAGCAGCGCGGGGACGTGATCAGCGGCGGGAGTTACTTGTCGTCGAATGATTTCCGGGTTCACTTCGGGCTGGGACAGTCGACCAGCGTGGATTCGATCGAGGTGCACTGGCCGAGTGGAAAAACAGAGAAGTTTACGGTGCCGGGAGTGGACCGGATCGTGACGCTGACCGAGGGAACGGGGAAGTAGTGGTAAGCGGGCTACCGGTCTCTCCGGGCCGCGAATCGATGAAATGGGTGGGCCGGTCGGCGGACGTGGTTTCCCACCCTTTCGACAGAAAAAAATCGCAAGGATGGGGCACGGAGCCTCTGTTGCGGTCACTGAGTTTAGAGGTGCTGCTCAGTGCGAAGGATTGAGGATTCCGGGGAACCACTTCACGGCGTTGTCGTGGTAGATCTTGGGTAGAATCGCAGGGGAAAGGGCGAGGCCCTGCACCGGTTTGCCTTTGTAGGAAATGGTGTCGGTGGTTGCAAAGTAACGCCAGTCGTTGGCGTAGACACTCTCCAGTTCCTGGATGGTTTTTGCAGATCCGCCGCGAAAGCCGTTATCGGTGCCATAGATCAGGCGGTCCTGATATTTGGTGATGAAGGCGATCATGGTGTCGCGCGGGTACATCTCGAAGTACGGCATGCGCGCGGCGATGTCGACGGCGAAGTTGGGATAACGATCGAGGCGCCGGCCCAGTTCCTCAAGATTCGATTCCATGCTGCCGAGGTGCGCACCGACTACGCGCAGATCGGGATTCTTCTCCAGAATGTGATCGCGCGCGGCAAGGATGTCGGCTTTCGCAGGCACGCCGGTTTTGCCGTACATGTAGGACCGGGGATGATCGCGATAGTACTCGTAATCCGGCGATGCGGGGTTGGGAGGCTGCCAGGCAGAGTCCGGATCTGCGACGTGAGCCACCAGGGTCTTGTGGTGTGCGGCGATGTCCTTCAGGATGGGCGCGAATACCGGATCGTCGGGCATGAGGTAGCGGCCCTCGGCATCCTTGATTTCCATGCCGACGTTTTTCCAGATTTTGACGGCAACAGCGCCGTTGGCGAAGTCGTCATCGAGGCCGTGAATGGCGTTCTGGGCATAGTCCGGCCGGCTAAAGGAAAAAGGATCGAAACTGGTGCAGAGCGATGCATGGCCGTCGCTGGCGTGCACCACAGCCAGCGCCTCGCGGCGCTGTTTCGCGAGATCGCTATGGCCGGGTTCCATGTCATCGACAACCAGGATGTCGAGGATGTGCAGGTTGAGCTTCTTCAGCATGGCCAGGAATGCAGGGTCGGCAACGAAGACGTGGGTGTGAGTGTCGATCGCACCGAGGGCGCGAAACTGTTCCAATTCCTGCGCAGTGAACGGGCCTGCGGTCTTGGCCGACTCGGCCGCGGACACGTTTGCGACGGGGCGCGAGCCGAGAGCGAGGATAGCCAGCGAGACGCCCAGAATAAGTCCGATGCTCTTCATCCTTTTGACTCCATGATCCGCGGGCGGACCGGCAATTCAAATGTATCGCCATCATGCGGCGTACGCGCGGCAATTTCGGGGAGACGCGACGTGGGCGAGTGGAGTTCGTGGTTTACCGCATTGCCGGCAGGAGGCGCACGTAGACATAGGCGTCCGCTACGGTGAGGCACTGCGTTGGTTTGCGCATGATAGTCTGCCGCTGTGGGAAGCAAGGAAACGGTTCTGAAACCGGAAACGACGGGCGAATCGGCTGCAGGCGCGCGATTTACCGCATGGCATGGCGCGACCATGGCGCTGCTGGCGCTGGGCTACTCCGGCTATTATTTCTGCCGGTCAAATCTGTCGGTAGTCCTGCCCGATCTGATTCAATACCTTTCGCAACGGGGCATTACGGCCAGCCAAGCGCAGGTGCAGCTGGGCTTCATCGCGTCGGCGGGAACGATTGCGTACGCGGCGGGCAAATTCATCTCCGGCTCGATGGCCGACCTGTTTGGCGGACGCCGGAATTTTCTCGCCGGCATGGGTGGATCGATCTTTTTCACGATCCTGTTCATGATGGCCGGGGGATTTCCGTTGTTCACCCTGGCGTGGGTGGGTAACCGGCTGTTCCAATCCACCGGTTGGGTGGGACTGGTGAAGGTGGCATCGCGATGGTTCTCCTACTCGACGTATGGAACCGTGATGGCGGTGCTGAGCCTGAGTTTTTTATTTGGCGACGCGGGCTGCCGCTGGGTTATGAGCCGGCTGATGGCGCACGGAATGGGATGGCGGGGCGTATTTGCGGCGGCAGCCGCTTCCCTGGCGGTGCTGCTTGTGGCCAATGCCATGCTGCTGCGCGAGACGCCGGAGGAGCGCGGACTGGCTGCGCCGGAGGCAAATCCGCTGAACGTGTATGCGGCCGAAGAAAAGAAGGGCGACGAGCCCGCAGGACTGGGGGCGATTCTGGGACCTCTGCTCAGGAGTTTCCCCTTCTGGATGGTATGCCTGCTTTCGCTGGGGACGACGCTGCTGCGCGAGACATTCAACTTCTGGACGCCCACCTACTTTGCGCAGTTTGCGGGATTCTCCAGCAGCCAGGCGGCAGCCCGCAGCGCGCTGTTTCCGCTGCTGGGGGGAGTCTCGGTGCTGCTGGCGGGAGTACTGAGCGACAAGCTGGGGTTGAATGGCAGGAATATAGTGCTGGTGGGCGGCATGGGATCGTGCGCGGTGTGCCTGGCGATGCTGGCGCATACTCCCGCACATGGCAATCCCGTGATTCCGGTGGTGCTGGTGGCACTGGTGGGATTTCTTCTGCTGGGGCCCTACTCGTACCTGGCGGGCGCCATGAGCCTGGATTTCGGCGGCAAACGGGGAAGCGCGACGGCGGCCGGCATCATCGACGGCGTGGGCTACATGGGCGCGTGGCTGTCGGGTTACAACGTGGCTCGCCTGACGGTGAGTTACGGCTGGACCAACGCGTTCCAGGCGCTGGCAGGGGTAGCATTGCTTACGGCTATGGTGGCGCTGGTGCTGGCGGTGCATCAGAGGTTGCGCAGAGCGCATGTGGCGGAGGGTTAAAGGAGAGATGGAACTGGCTTCGGTGGACCAGGTGTTGGACGTACTCGCGACCGGCGGCGGTACGGCCTATTTTGGCGAGCCGGTCACGGTGCTGGAACACAGCCTGCAGGCGGCGCACATCATCGCCAAAGGCGGCGGCAGGGATACGCTGGTGGCCGCGGCGCTGCTGCACGATGTAGGGCACCTGCTGCACCTGGAAGGCGAAGATGCAGCGCAACGCGGGCTGGACACGCGGCACGAAGAATTGGGCGTGACGGCGCTCGCGGGGCATTTTCCCGGGGCAGTGCTGGACCCCATCCGAATGCATGTGGCGGCGAAGCGCTACTTGTGTTTCACGGAGCCCGGGTACATGGCAGAGCTCTCTCCGTCATCCGTGGAAAGCCTGGCTTTGCAGGGCGGACCGATGAGCACGGAGGAGGCCGAGGCGTACCTTGCTGCGCCCCACGCACGCGAGGCGACCGAGCTTCGACGGGCGGACGACGCAGCGAAGATTGCGGGGCTCGAAGTGCCAGGTCTGGAGAGCTATCGCGCGCTGCTGGCCCGGTTGTGGCGCTGATCGACGATCCACATTACGGAGATCCTGGAAGCGATGGAACGAAGGGTGGCGTGCGGCACCGGTTGGGGATGAGAGATATATGGGCACCACACGCCACATATAGCGCCTTGGGGGGAGGGGCAAGGCGCGTCCGTTTCATTTGCGCGGATGACAACAGTGTAAGCAAACTATCGAGCATGGTGCAGGGCACGTGAGGACTAGAACTTTCGTGACGTCCCAGGCGAGCAAAACCCCGGGGTTTCCCTAGTTGCGCATGGCCGGAAGCCGGGCGCAGCATACCCTATCAGGGTTTTTCGAAAGTGCGGCAAAGTCATCATGCAATATCCCGGCCTTATGGAAAGAGTGCGCCTCGTGGGATTCGACGAGGTGTATGTCGTCGCCTGTATCAATTACGAGACACAGGTGGCGGACCTATTACCGATTCTGAACGGGGGCCAGCGGCTGAGGGCAGTGCCATTCACCTCCATGGAAGAGGTGCCGGTGAAGTGGCCCGCGCCGCTGAGGAGTCCCGCGCCGGGGCGCATTTGGTAGGCAATCCCATTTAGGATCACACAATCTCGGGAATCTCTCGCCAGGGTCGACGGGCTGATGAAGCGAATGCATCCCGGGCCGGAGGTCAGCTCCGGTGGGGAAGTGCAAGCCAAAGCCAGGGACACCGTTGGACACCATGAGCACGTTGATTTGGCCGCATGGATGCCCTGTCGGGGTTCCCAGCGGAAGTGTTACACTCTTGTTGTTGAAACAGGGGTGCTCCGACAGCGGGGCTGAGAAATACCCTCGAACCCGATCCGGATAATACCGGCGTGGGAAGTTTCTGAAGTATCCATCCTTCTCGAAGCCCCACGACAGGCACTCTTGTTTCAGGTGAAAGCAAGAGGTGCTTATGCCGGGCGTTCCCGACACAAGACAAGTTATCCGTGGGCGACTTCGAAGCGCATGCCGGCGTACGCGCATGCGCCGTGCGGCGATCGCGTTTACGGCCGGGCTTCTGCTCGCAGCAGGGAACGTGGTGGCACAGAGCTCTTCGGCGGCGCCGGCCGGGCAGGCATCCCAACCGGCGGCGCAGAATTCGAACCAGACGACGCAGGCAATCCCGCCGGTCACAACTACAGTGCTGGTGCATGCCGATGTGAAGGACAACTATCTTCCCGAGACAATCACGGCCGGGACGCTGGATGGCGGGACGCTGGCCAATATGCCGCTTTCGGCAACGGTGGTGACGCGCGATCTGCTCACCGACCAGGTATCGCGCGTGCTATCCGACGTGGTGAAAAACGATGCATCTGTCGGCGAGGATTATGCGCCGGTGGGGTACTACGGGGATTTTCAGATTCGCGGGTTCCCCATCGATCTGGCCACGGGTCTGCAAGTGAATGGCATGACGATCGCGGGGGAGCAGGATGTGCCGCTCGAAAACAAGGAGCGGGTGGAAGTGCTGAAGGGCATCGCGGGAGTGGACAGCGGAGTGGCTTCGGCGGGGGGGCTGATCAATTTCGTGACCAAGCGGCCGGCGGCGATTCAGGCCATGGACCTGGCGACGGATCATCGCGGAAGTTCGTTTGGGGACGTGGACATGGGCCGGCTGTTCGGCACCGGCAAACAGGCGGGGGTGCGGTTGAACCTGGCCGGCGAGGACATCCACAGCTATGTGAACGGCGCGGATGGATGGCGCGCCATGGGCGCAGGCGCGGCCGACTGGAAGATGACGCCGAGGGCCATTCTCAAGACCGATTTCGAATACCAGCACAAGGTGGAGCGGTCGGTTTCGGGATACCAGTTGCTGGGTGGAACGACCCTGCCCGATCTGAACAGAATTTATCCTTCCACGATGCTGGGAGAGCAGTCGTGGGGCAAACCCAATACGTTCGACACGTACAACACGGGCGGGCGCTTCGACTACGAACTGCCTCGCGAATGGCATGCGTTCGGGGCAGCCGGCTTCAGCCATTCGCTGATAGACGACAACGTGGTGTTCGCGTACGGGTGCGGCTATCAAGCGAACTGCTATTCGAGCGGCGGAAATGCACCGGATTATTTTTTTGCGCCGGACGGCGGGTACGACATCTACGACTACCGCAACCCGGGGGAGTTGCGCATCGATGCCGACGCGGAAGGACTGGTGATGGGCCGCGTGAAGACCGGGCCTGTGACCCACGACCTGGCCGCAGGCGGGGAGCTTTTCCGGCGCAGCGTACAGCAGCCGGGGTACTTCAGCGCCGATAACCCGGTTTCGCCGGACGGCGTGGTGCAGGATGGGGCGGTGTATACCTACGTGGGGTCGGAGAACATTTATGAGCCGATCGCGGCGGTGCCGATGGAGGCTCCGGTGCAAAAGGCGGGGCCGCGGAGGCTCTGGGAGGACAATCATCAGGGGTCGTGGGTGATGCAGGACCGGATCCATCTGCCCGGCCGGATACAACTGCTGGCGGGCGGACGATACGATGCCTTGCGGGACCATAACTATTCGCTCGCGGCATCGGATGCCAGCGTTCCCCCGACGTTTACTGATAAAGGCATCTGGCTGCCGCAGTACGCAATTACATACAATCCGACCGACAGTCTGACCCTGTACGGCAATTACGGAGTGCTGCTGTCTCTGGGGCCGCAGGCGCCCTGGTGGGCGGGCAGTTATTTTCTGGCGCCGTATTTCACGCGGCAGGCGGAAGGGGGCGCGAAATTCGAGCCGGGGCGGCGGATTTTGTTGTCCACGGCGCTTTTCCGTATGCGTGCGCCGTTTTTCTATCCCAAGGGCGATGACAGCGGCGATGATTTGACGTTTGTATCGGAGGGCCACGAGACCCACTCGGGCGTGGAAGTGAATGCACAGGGCAAGGCGGCGAACTGGCTGCGCCTGAACCTATCGGCGGCTGCAATTCGCGCGCAATCAGAGGACACCGGGACGCCGGCTTTTGATCACAAGCAAGTGATAAATGTGCCCCGGGTACGCACGGCAATTTTCGCGGATATGGCGGTGCCGCATGCGCGCGGGCTGCACCTGATGCCCGGATGGAGCTACACGGGGCGCAAGGCGGCGACGCGCGATGACGCAGTGAGCGTGGCGGGCTATAACCTCTTCAACCTGGGGGCACGCTACACGCCCGGGGGGGAGCGGGGCCACATGACGCTGCGGGTGTATGCGGATAACATCATGGACAAGCGATATTGGAAGGACACCGGCGCCAATTACGGGGACACGTATGTCCACCTGGGAGCCCCCACGACCGTGCGGCTCTCGGCGCATTACGTTTTTTAGTCGAGCGGCGGGTTTTCCGCCCTTAGCGGACGAGAGACAACGAGGTCCGCGAAGGCTGGGCGCATAAGTCAATTTGTTCTGGGGCAAAGGATGACATGGACGCGAGCGACGCGGCAATCACACACGGGTTAGATGGGAAACTTGTCGAGCCGGACTGGCCGCCGCTGACCCTGGAGGAAATGCGCGGGTTGCTGCGTTTCTATCCCGCGCTGGGAAAACCTGTAGGTCTGGCAACGGTGAGCCCCCGCCCGTTTTCGGCTGCCAGCGTGGTGGCGACGGAGCGCGGGCACATCTTCGTCAAGCGGCATCACTGTGCGGTGCGCGACGTGAACGGGCTGCGCGAAGAGCATCAGTTCATGGCTCATCTGCGCGCCAAAGGCGTCGTGGTGCCGCGGCTTCTCAGGACGGCGGCCGGGGACACCGCGATCAAGCTCGGCGAGTGGACGTACGAAGTGCACGAGCCGGCGGAGGGAATCGATCTCTACGAAGATGCGAATTCATGGACGCCGTTCCGGTCATTGAACCATGCCTGCGCGGCCGGACAGGCGCTGGCGCGGCTGCACTGTGCGGCGCAGGGTTTTGAAGCCCCGGCACGCAGGAAGCGCCAACTGGTTGCGGGATTCACGATCTTTGCTTCGCCACGACCGGGCGAGGAGTTCGATCGCTACGTCGCGGCGCGACCGGCGCTGGGCGAATATCTGCGCACGCGCACGTGCCGCAGCGAGGCGCTGGTGCTGCTGGCGCCGTATCACGCCGAGCTATTGCCGCTGCTTCCGGCGTTGCGTCCGCTATGGACGCACAATGACTGGCATGCTTCGAACCTGATGTGGAGCGAGAGGGGCGCTACGGCACGGGCGACGGGGGTGATCGACTTCGGCCTGGCGGACCGGACGACTGCGGTACACGACCTGGCGCATGCGATCGAGCGCAATATCGTGGATTGGCTTGGCCTGGTTAACGATCCGGCCCATCCTGAGAATGTCGCGGTGCAGTACGATCACCTGTTTGCGCTGCTGAATGGATATGAATCGGTGCGTCCGCTCTCGCGCGAGGAATCGCTGGCGCTGAGCCCGATGCTGGCACTGTGCCACGCGGAGTTCGCGCTGTCAGAGACGGATTATTTTCTGAGCGTACTGCATACGGAGGAGAAGGCGTGGTACGCCTGCGAGGGATACCTGGTGTTGCATGCGCGCTGGTATCGCGGCCCCGGGGACAAGCTGCTGGAAGCGCTGCACACCTGGGCAAGAACCCGCAAACAGGGTGCGCATGGAGTGGCTGCGCCATGATCGTGCAGGGGTTGGAGAGGTTCTTTCTTGATCACTGGCTGGAACTCGCGGGATTCATTACGACGGGTGTGGGCATCTGGCTCACGGCGCGGCGCAACCTGCTGTGCTGGCCTATCACGCTGGCCGCCGACGTGCTATATCTCGTGGTCTTTTATCGTGCGCGCCTGCTGTCCGACTCGCTTCTGCAATTGTTCTTTGTGGCATTCACGCTATATGGCTGGTGGCACTGGTGGCGGGGTGTGCGCGCAGAAGGTGAAGTACGGGTGGTTCCGCTGAGCTCGCAGAATATGTTGCTGGCTCTGGCGGCGGGCGCGGCGGGCACGATTTTCCTCGGCTTCCCTGCCCGTCACCTCAATGCGGCGCTTCCCTTCCTGGATGCGTCGCTGGCGAGTTTCAGCCTGGTGGGAAGCTGGTGGCAGGCGCGCAAACACATCGCCAACTGGTGGCTGTGGATCGTGGTGGATGCGGTCTATGTGGGCGAATACATTTACAAGGACCTGTGGCTTACGGCGGTGCTGTACGGGGCGCTGGTGGCGCTGGCAATTGTCGGGCTTCAGGATTGGCGGAACGCGCCGGTGGCGGATCAGGTTCCGGCCTGAACCACGTTTTTGAGCGGCTGGCCCTGCATGTAACGGCGCAGCTCGTCCGCAGCCACCTGGAGGGCGCGCGCATCGAACTGCGGGCTGGAGCCGCCGATGTGGGGAGTAAGGAACAGGTTGGGACAGCGCCACAGCGGGTGCTCGAGGGGCAGCGGCTCGGGATCGGTGACGTCGAGGGCGGCGCGAATCCTGCCTGAGTTCAGGGCTTCCACCAGCGCATCGGTCTGCACGATTCCGCCGCGAGCGGCGTTTACCAGCAAAGCACCCTGGCGCATGAGGGCGAACTGACGCGGGCCGATGAGGCCTTTCGATTCGGGGGTGAGGGGCAGGATGAGCACGATGACGTCGGCACGCGGCAACAGGCTGTCGAGTTCCGCGACGGGGTGGACCAGCGGCTGGGTGCGGGCGCCGCGGGCCACGCGAAGGATTTCGACGTGGAAGGGCCCGAGCAGACGTTCGATGTCCTTGCCGATGGAGCCGTGGCCGACGATCAGCACGGTCTTGCCGGTAAGCTCTTCCAGCTTGACGGGCGGATGATAGGTCCTCTGATCATGAGTGAGTTGCTGATAGAGGCGGCCGGCCTCGGATCGGCGCCGCCAGTCGCCGGACCGCTGGATATCGATGTACAGCGGCACATACTTGAGCATGGCGAGGATGGCGGTCAGGGTCCACTCGGCAGTGCAAATGTTGTGGGCGCCGCGCGCGTTGCAGATGGTGACGCTCGGTCCCACTGCGTCCGGAATCCACTCGGTACCCGCCATCATGGACAGCACCAGCCGAACTCCGCGCAGATGGGGCCAGACGCGAAGCGCGCGGGTGGGATAGGGATCGGGAATCCAGACGTCGATTTCCACGGGATAATCGAGGCCATCTTCGAGCGGGATCAATTCAATCCCGCCGGGCATGACGCTGAGGAGTTGCGGATCGAGGATAGAGGGAAAGCCGACACGCAGCATAGTCACTTGGGTTTTATGCTACACGCCGGCAATGGGACCGGAGCCAGGGCTCAATAGTGATTATGAAAGAGCTTGGTATTCACGTCAGGCCAGAATTCCTTGAGGATGTTGGCGAACCCGTCGAGGCCTACCTGCGTGACCCAGCGCTGGCCGGTCTTGGTCCAGGTGCGCTCAGGACTGGGGTAGTAAAGGCAGGCGATGCCGGCCGCCGAACCGTTGCCGACGATCTCGGAGATATTGGCGGTTCGGCCGCCCTTGTCATTGCGCGTAACCAGCAGCCGCGAGACGGAATAGCCGGCGCGTTTGAAGAGGCCTCCACGTCCGAGCGTGTAGTAGCGCGGATCTTCGCGAGTGATCGTGGGGTAGATGAATTCAGTCATCAGGTTACCGTCGAGGGTGTCAGCGAAGCTGTGCCAGTAGTAGCGCGCGTAGGCGGGCGCGCCATGATGGAATTCCGGATAGGAATTCTGCGCCTGCGCCACCCCGGAAAGGATGCCGACGTAGATGAAGCTGGAGTAATCGAATGAGTCTTCAAGCATGAGCTTGAATTTGTCATGCGTGGAGATGGGAGGGAGTTTTACGTCCGCGCCTACCGAGCGGAAATTGGGAATGACGCCGAGGATGCGCTTGGTCTGCCTGGCCTCGAGCCCCTGCTCGACCTTCTTAAGCGAATCGTCGGAGCCAGCCTGTGCGCCAGACGATGCCGCCGAGGGCGCGTTGGGCAAGGCCGGGGCTTGCGCCTGGGCTCCAGCGCCAGAAGCCTGTTGCGCAGAAGCGCCAACCGTGAGGACAAGGAAAGCGGACCAAAGTGCGATAAAAGACCGAATGCGTTTCATATGCAGGTTGCGGTGCTCCATTCTGCGCGATTTGAAGAGAAACGGGCTAATCGTGCGCCTGGGGCACAAGCGCTTCGGGCAATCCCAGCCGAGTTCGATCAGGGGAAGTCCAGCCAAAGCGAATGCCGTTCCTCTGAGATGCATGAGACTGGGATACGTTGCGAAATTGTTTATTGTTTTGCAGGAAAAATGGGATGGGAACCGTCTCAGGGCCTGAAGCAACGCAGGGCTTCCACGCAGTCCTCGATTTCACGCATGGTGATTGCATAGCCGAAGCGCAAATGGCCCTCGCCCTGAGCACCGAAGACTACGCCGGGAATGGTAGCGATGTGAGCCTTGTCGAGCAGGATCTGAGCTGCGGCGCGGCTGCTCTTGTTGATCTTCTCAACATTTGGGAATGCATAGAAAGCCCCGGCGGGCGGCTTGCATTCGATTCCTACTTCGCACAGGCCCGCGACCAGCAGATCGCGGCGTTTGCGGTACTCTTCGCGCCTGGTCTCGATGTCAGACGCAGGAGTCGCGAGCGCCTGGAGCATGGCGTACTGCACCGGGGTGGCAACACCGTTGGTAGAGTAGAGCACGATCTTGCGGATCGCGGTCATGAACGGCTCCATGGCCACGGTGTATCCCGCGCGCCAGCCGGTCATGGCGTAGGTCTTGGAAAAGGTGAAACAGGTAATGGTGCGCTCCGCCATTCCGGGGAGAGACGCAATGGAAACGTGCTCGCCCTCGTAGACCAGGTCCTCGTAAGCCTCGTCTGCAATCACGATGAGATCGCGGTCAATGGCGAACGCGGCGACTTCCGCCGCCTCGGCGCGCGTGAAGACCAGGCCGCTGGGATTCTGCGGAGTGTTGTAGTAGATGGCGCGGGTTTTGGGGGTGGAAAACTGTTCGAGGGTGTTACGAATGCCGTTCCGCCGCGCGGTAATGGTAGGAACGAGCAGCGGACGCGCCTGGGCGCCGGTGACAAGATCGCCGATCGGGGTCCAGTAGGGCGAAAAGACGAGCGCGTCGTCTCCCGGATCGAGCACACTTTGAAAGGCGGCGTAGAGTCCCTGCGAGCCGCCCACGGTGATGATAACTTCGTCGGTGGTGGCGTGAATGGCGTTTTTGCGGGCGAGTTTTTCTACCAATGCCTTGCGCAAGGGGAGCAGGCCGGAGGAGGGCGCGTAGTGGGTCTGGTTATCGACCAGGGCGCGGACAGCGGCAAACTTGATATCGTCGGGAGTCTCGAAGTAGGGCTCGCCGCCGTGCAGGGAATGAACCTGCACTCCCTCCGCGCGCATGGCCATCACCTTGTTGCGAATCTGGACGATATCGGAGAAACCAACTTCGTCCAGCCGCCTGGCCAGCCGAATTCCGCTTACCTTGGTCGCAGCCATTCAAGTTCCTTTCCGCACGGGGTTCCTTCAGGATAGCCGAAGGCGCATGAGGTTCCCGTAAGTTTCGCCCTGGTGGGGTCAGACGCCCACCGGTGTTTCCGACCAGACGGGTAAAACGATTCGTGCCAAGCCGGTTGTCGTGGCATCCCACAATCGCGACGGTAACGACTCGCGAGGATCGGGCCAAACGTCTTGTTCTGTTTTAGACGGCGAGTATTTCGGTATAGATGGCCATGCCCACGACGGCGTCGGCGCCGATGGCATCGAGGGCATCGATTTCCTGCTGGGAGCGGATGCCGCCGGCGACGATGAGCTGACGGGAGGTGAGCTTGCGGAGGCGCTGGGCGACGGGAAGCGGAAACCCCTGCAGGAGACCTTCGCCGTCGACGTGGGTATAGAGAAACGCGGCGCAGAAAGGATCGAGCTGGGGGATGGCGTCGTCGGGCGTGAGCGAAACCAGTGCCTTCCAGCCCTTGACGGCGATTTTGCCGTTCCTGGTGTCGATTCCCGCGACGACCTGCTCGCGGCCGACCGCGGCAGCAAGTTGGGATGCGAAGGCGGTATTGACGGCGGCGCTGCCGTCCTGCTCGGAAAAGAGCGCCGAGCCGATGATGACGCGTTTGGCCCCGGCATCGAGAACCCGGCGGGCGCGATCGATGGAGTGAATGCCTCCGCCGGCCTGGCAGGGCAGGCGCTTGGCGATCTTCTCCACCAGGGCGGCGTTATCGCCCTGGCGCTTGGCGGCGTCGAGATCGATGAGCTGAACAAGTGGATAGCGCGCGAATTTTTCGATCCAGTATTCGAAGTCGTCGAACGCGAGGCGGAGCTTTTCGCCTTGTACGAGCTGGACGATACGGCCATCGAGCAAATCAATGGAAGGGATCAACATGGAAGCCTCACGGGAACGCCGGATTTGCGGAGTTCTTCTTTGAGGGAGCGGGCGCTGGAGACGCCGAAGTGGAAGATGCTGGCGGCCAGCGCGGCATCGGCCTTTCCGCCCGCGAACACCTCGGCGAAATGCTCGACGGTGCCCGCGCCCCCGGAGGCAATGACAGGGATGCTGACCGCCTCGCTGACGGCAGCGGTAAGTTCGCAGTCGAAGCCGGCGCGGGTTCCGTCCGCGTCCATCGACGTAAGCAGGATTTCGCCGGCACCGCGGGCTTCGGCTTCGCGGGCCCACTCGACCACGCGGCGGCCGGTGTGCTTTCGACCGCCTTGCACGTACACCTGGGCATCGCGGACGGGGTCGGCCGCGGCAGGATCGCGGCGGGCGTCGATGGCAACCACCACGGCCTGCGCGCCGAAGTTACGGCCGATGGCATCGATCAGGGCGGGATCGGCGATGGCGGCGGAGTTGATGCTTATCTTGTCAGCGCCCGCATCGAATACCGATTCGGCGTCGCGCGCGCTTCGGATGCCCCCGCCCACGGCAAACGGGACGAATAGTTCGCGGGCGGTGCGGCGGACGGTGTCAAGGAGGGTCTGCCGGCCTTCGTGGGTGGCGGTGATGTCGAGGAGCACGATTTCGTCGGCGCCTTCGCGGGCGTGGCGCGCGGCCTGCGTGGCGGGGTCGCCGGCGTCAACGAGATCGACGAACTGCACCCCTTTCACGACGCGGCCATTATGGACATCGAGGCACGCGATGATGCGCTTGGTCAGCATGGCTTGTGATCCCAGTGGAGAAAATTGGAGAGAATCTGAAGGCCGGTCGCGCCGGATTTTTCCGGATGAAACTGGACGCCCATGACGTTCCCGCTCTCCACGGCTGCGGCGAAGGGCTCGATGTAATGGGCAACCGCCGCCGTGTCTTCCGTAGAGGGCGCCTTGTAGGAATGGGTGAAGTAGACGTACTCGCCGGTCTGGACTCCGGCCAGCAGGCGCGAGCCGTTGCGCACTTCGAGCGAGTTCCAGCCGACGTGGGGAACCTTCTGATCGCAATCGGGGAAACGGGAGCAGCTATCGGAAAAGTGCGCAAGGCCAGGCTGATCCGGTGCTTCGGTTGATCCCGAGTATAGCCACTGCATGCCGACACAGATGCCGAGGAAAGGAACACCGCGGGCGATGGCAGCGCGGATCGCGGGAGTCAGCCCGGCATCGTCGAGGCGTTTTGTGGCCGCGAAATGGCCCACGCCTGGGAGCACGAGGCGCTCGGCGGATTCGACCGGCGAGAGATCACGGTCGGTCACAACAACATCAGCGCCAAGATGACGCAGCGCTTTGAGCACGGAGGTGAGATTGCCGGCTTTGTAATCGATGACGGTTACGCGCATCACAGCAACCCCTTGGTGGAGGGCAGCATTTCGCCCAGTTGCTTGTCGCGCGAGCAGGCCACGCGCATGGCGCGCGCGAAGGCCTTGAAAATGGCTTCGATCTTGTGGTGATTGGAGCGGCCATACATGGTTTTGACGTGCACG
>DASXXV010000038.1:0-3772 GCA_036502905.1 Occallatibacter sp.
CTGGGCATAGAAAGCGGCTTCGACCTCCTCCTCTTTCGCCATAACTCACCGCGACTGATGCAGATTCCCATGATTGTCTGGACCGGGCTTGGAGACGAGAACGGAGGCGTCTGCGAACTATTCCACGTGACCGCGACCATCTACAAATGGGAAGGCCCTGACAAGCTGCGCGAAGCCCTGGCTAACCTTGAACCGCAGCCCACACCTTAGCCGTGCCCTCTGAAAGACCATAGATACAACCCAACTAGATAAAAAGCAGCGGCGCCGCTCGTGCTGGACACAATCTGATAACGCGCCATTCTGTCCACCCGGCGAGGCACACGAAGCGACGGCGCCACCCGAAAGGCCGGGAAGACAGAACTCCCCATCCAGGATGAGCGAAACCCGCCAGCCGCCGGGTTTCGCTGCATTTTCTTAGCGTTAGATCAAAATCAGCTGGATCCGTGTCGGTTTCAATCGCTTGCAGGCTTTTCGCCGTTCGCCGGGCCCTCCAGTTCGGCGTCGATCGTCTTGCCCTCTGGCGAGGGCCGCTCCAATCTTGCGAGCCGCTCTTTAAGCTCTACGGTTTCAGCCATCTGCCTCTGGGTCATCTTGCGTAATTCTTCCAATCTGTGCAGAATCTGCCGAATCTCATTCCTGCGCTCGTCCTCGTCCATCATTCCCCTCGCCTCCAATCGCCGGACCTCCTCTGCCCTATATGTGGCATCTACGACATTCAACGCTGTTATGCCATATCGATCCAAAACGCGCACCATCGCAGACCTCCGGATTCTCCTCAGGAAACTTGAGCGGAACCGGCACGCCTACAACGGCGTGTCCCTGGCGCAGTTAACGCGCATCCTTCGCCGTCGCATCGATGTTCTTTCCGCTGAATTGCGCGGTGACGGCGCTCGTTCCGGCGACCGGCGCGCCGCCTGAGAGCGGCTTTCGCCCACTCCACGATTTCCCACCCGAGAACCAGCCGCCAGTGAAGATCCTCCGGTACACGATCCGACGGCGGCTCCTTGTACATCGTTCCCCGTGGTCGGCGCCCGCCAGCACGCGGAGGCGCCCGCCTCTCCGCTAGTATCGAATCATGCTCAGGGTAAAACTTCTCCATCCGGGCGCGCGCCTGCCGGTGGTTGCCCATCCCGGCGAAGATCTCGGCTACGACGTGTTTGCGCTGGAAAGCGTAATCGTGGCCGCGCACCAGACGGTGCGGCTCCGCACCGGCATCGCCGTCGAGGCGCGCCATCCTGAAAGCGGGGCGCCCCTCGGCCTGCTGGTGCGCGACCGGTCGTCCATGGCCGCGCGCGGCCTGGCCACCACGGCAGGCGTCATCGATTGCGGCTATCGCGGCGAAGTCCTGATTGTGATGACCAACCTCGGCGAGAGCAGCCAGGAAATCAAACCCGGGGAGAAGATCGCCCAGATGATTCCCGTGCCGATCTTGACCGGGGTGGTGCATGAAGTCGAAACTCTGGAAGCCTCCTCGCGCGAGGCCAGGGGCTTCGGCAGTTCCGGACTTTAAGCGAAACAGACCCGGGTGACCCGACCTTCGGCGCGGCTATACTGCGCCCTAAGGCGACTGCGCCCTAAGACGACTGCTCCCAGGCGACAGCGTCCCACGCGGGATACCGCGAACCGCAATTACCAATATCCTGACGCCCTGATCCGGAGGACCATGCCGATTATTTCCGTCACTCGCCTTCGCGTCCGTTCGTGGATGTTTTTGCCCGCCTTCCTTATGCGAGCTCTCCGTATCGGGAAGCAAGCCCGGAATGCACCCGGAAACCTCGGAGCCAAGGTCCTCAACGACCGGCACAGGACCTTCTGGACCTGCACCAGCTGGGAGTCGGAGGCGGCCATGCGCGCCTTCATGCTGGCGTCCCCGCACGGGCCCGCCATGCGCAAGCTGCTGGAGTGGTGCGACGAGGCCTCGGTGGTGCACTGGCAGCAGGCGGGATCTGAGCTACCCGGCTGGACGGAAGCCCACGACCGTATGCAGCGGGAAGGACGCACCTCGAAGGTCAATCATCCTTCCAAGGACCAGGTCCGCTTTGTGATCGCGCCGCCGCGTGCCGATCGCAGCGGAGACGTGCGCCTGAAGTAGCTATATTTACTCTGGTTTTGGGATCGATCAGACGCTTAAGCCGGCGCCGGCCTGGATGAGCTCGCCGGCCGCCTTGCGGCCCATGCGGATACAGTCGGGCACGCCGATGCCGTCGTAGGCATTGCCGACCAGGCGCAGGCCGGGAAGGTTCGCCACCCGCTCATTGATTCTTTCCACCCGCTCCTGGTGCCCCACGGCATATTGCGCCATGGCTCGGCGCCATCGCGAAACCTGGGTGTACTCCGGATCGAGCCCGATGCCGACCACGGTTTCGCCGAGAATATCGATCAGCTCATGGCGAACGATGGCTACCAGCGCATTGTCGTTTTCAGCCAGAAGCGCCTCGTTCCTCATGCCCCCCAGGAACGCGCGGATGACCGCTTTGCCGGGCGCCGTTTTGCCCAGGAACTTGCGATGCGAAAAGGTGCAGGCCAGCAGCGATCGCCGTTCGCTGGCGGGAACCAGGAAGCCGAAGCCGTCGGGCAGTTTTCCCAGCGCATCCTCGTCATAAACCAGGTTCACGGTAATGGACGAGGAGTACGGAATTCCCCCCAGTTGCTCGCTGAGTACGGCGTCCACGGGGGCCAGCAGCACGCCCGCGGCCCATGCCGGCGATGCCACGATCACGGAGTCATAGAACTCGGCGGATCCCAGCGAATGCACCATCCATCCGTTCTCCACCCGCTCCAGGGCGTTAACGGGTGTGGAGAGCCTCACGGCGGCCCAGTCCAGGCGCTCGCTGATGGCATCCACAAGCTGCTGCATTCCGCCCCGCAGAGTGGTGAAAATGGGGCGATCCGCGGCCGCACCGGGATGCCCGTTGGTGCCGGCTTTGGCACGCATCTTGCGATGGGCGGCCAGCATCCCGCGGGTAAGCGATCCGTACTCTTTCTCCATCTCCACCAGGCGGGGCAGGACGGTCCGGGCGCTCAGCTGCGCGGCGTCGCCGCCATAGATGCCGGAGAGCAGAGGATCCGCCAGGCGGTCGACCGCTTCCGCGCCAAAGTGGCGGGACACCAGGCTGGCCACAGACTCGTCGGCGGTGCGTCTGCGCCGGGGCGGAATCAGCAGCTCCAGCGCCATACGCGCCTTGGTCGGAAAGCTGAAGAGGGGCGTCATCGCCGTGGGGACCAGCTTCGTGGGAACCAGGAACATCAGGCCGTCGGGCAACGGGACGAGTTGATTTCCGACCAGGATGTAGGTCTTGCGCTGCGCATCATTGGAGGGGATGAGTTCGCCGCCGAGGCCGAGATCCCGGCACAGCGCGGCGGCGGCCGGCTTTTCGGTGAGGAACGAGTCAGGGCCGCGCTCCAGCACCGTTCCCTGGACGACTTCGCTGGCCAGCGAGCCGCCCAGCCGCTCGCGCGCTTCGAACAGGGCGTAGCGAACGGTGGGATCGGCAGCCCGCGCCCGTTCCAACTCATAGGCAGCCGCCAAGCCTGCAATGCCGCCGCCGATGACTGCCGTCCGCATTCGACCTACCCCTTACGCGATATCGGGTTATGGATCCGAGCCTGAGCCGAGGTGGAAGGAGCCGAACCTCCGGGGCCCGACCTTATGCGATCCGGGACTCTTGGAAGTCACCAGATCCGCGGCCCGGTTCGGATTCACACACTCCCAGTATAAGCGCGGTGCCGGCTGTGGAATTGCACTCCGGAACATGCAATGCGATATGCGGTT
>DASXXV010000039.1:0-2537 GCA_036502905.1 Occallatibacter sp.
CGATCAGCAATTCTTCATCGCATTCGGCCAGAACTGGGGATCGAAGACACGGGAAGCTGCGCTCCGCCAGGAGGTGTTGACGGACCCGCATGCTCCCGGCGAGTACCGGGCCGCCACGGTGCGCAATATCGATGCCTGGTACGCCGCTTTCAATGTGCAGCCGGGAGAGAAACTCTACCTCCCTTCAGCGGATCGCGTGCGCATCTGGTAAGGAACAAGAACTTCGCTCGGTGAAAGCACTCGCTGCACAGCCTCCCGAGACAGGTACACAAAATTTCGACCAGGTAGCAACATCGCACATCGTTCGTGCCATCACGGTGACGCCGGCTGGTGGGAATTGAGTTGCTATTGCACCGGCATCCCGTCGGGCGTAAACACCGGGAACCCATCCCAGGGTCGGGACAGGCTTAGCTGCTGCGCCGCGGCGGAGCGGTTGCGTTCGAAGAGGAAGAGTCCGTAGTTGTAATGCAGCACCCGGTCTCCCGGATTTTTTCGGATCGCCCACTCATACTGCGCGGCGGTTTCATCCGGGCCCTCGCTGGGATCCTGCGCGTTCAGCGTGAGGCGCAACACCTGATCGGAGTGATTTACTTGATTGGTGAAGGGCGGCCTCTGCAAGCGTTGCAGCATCTCGGCGGCGATGCGGGAACGATCGTGACCGGTGAATGCCAAGAACTGTTCGCACTCCGCCTCCGAGGGGACATCGGACTCGGTTAGGTGAGAGCCCGCTTTTGGATCCATTCGGCTCGCGATCTGAAGGAACATGGCGCGGGCAAGCAGGTAGTTGCCGAGCGGCGTCAGATGCACGTGTTCGTAAACCAGGTCGCTACCGATAATTCCGTCGGGACTCCGGGTGGAAAAGATTGTCTCCGCGTCCACCAGTTCTGCGCCCACAGACGAAGACGCCACCGAGCGGTTGATGTCGTTGATCATACTGTCCGCGCGAAAGCGAAGGGTGTCCAAATCACGGGCGCGTAGAAAGTGCTTCCTGGCGCCGGCATAGTCTCCCTGCTTCCAGAGGCTCCGGGCAATGCGGAATTCCAACTCGGCGAATTGATCGTCAATCTTCGTGGCGGCGAGGTAGGCTTTCAGCGCCTGGTCATACGATCTGGCGCCTTCGAAATCCGCGCCCTGTTGCACCAATGCCGTCCAGGCGCGCAAATCGTCGGGTCGCAGACCCTCGCGATGCAGCGATGAAAAAGGTCCACAGTCTTTCAAATTGGTAGCGACCGTACTCACAATCACTCTCGCGCCCGACCGGCGAGCGACTTCAACGGTGTCGCGCAGGTTCCTCTCAAAATTCTCGTACGAATACTTCATGAGCGGCGAGTTCTCTCGCACCTGCTTGTCGAGAAACATTTCCATCCCGCCCCATTCCTTCTTCTGCGTCCCAACCTTGGTGAGAAGCTGGCCGATGCGAGTGGAGCGGACGAAGATGCTGGAGCGAATGACCGACAGGTTCATGCCAGAAGAGGTCAGCGCGGTGCCCGGACCATAGGGTCCCACGACCTCATTGTTGCCCGAGTAGATAATGAACAAATCGGGACGCTGTTTCGCCAGTCCCTGGGCGATCGGCAACACTACGTGAGAATTGATGGCAACGCTGCCGGTATTCACCACTTCGAACTTCATGGACGGGTAGTGTTGCCGCAACATCACTTCAAGGTATCGGCTGAAAGCGTAGGCAGGATCGGGATCGCCCATGGCCGCGGATTCCCCGAGCACGAAGATTCGGAAGGTGCCCTGGGGCTTGTCGGCCGGGATCGCATACGCCTGCGGCGTCTTGATCATTCCGGGGGGAAAGAATGGGGCTGGGAAAAATAGGTTGTAGCATGCGGCAGGCCGGCCTTGCAGCGTGCACGGCACCGTAAGATCGGTGGGAAATCCAACTTCGAACAGGCGCAACCCGCTCTCCATCACCGCCAACAGCAGTACGGGCACCAGGACGGCCGTGGCGATCTGTGGCCAATAGCGACTGCGGCGTTCCTTCTGCGCGGGCGCTGCTTGTATGGCTGCGGGCATCTTAAGTTGTTCTCTGGGATCGGGGCGTTCGCGATACAGGGCTGGACCAGATCTGATTCCACGGGCCTAACCGCAGCGTCAAACCTTTCCTCTCATCCAGCCCTGCCGGTCCCCGGCATGCAGTCGTCCCACTGAAGCGGAAAACATTATGCCGTGGAAAAACGAAGTTCAGGCGCAGATACCGCACTCACTTCACTTTGATCGCATCCGCCTTCACCGCTACGGACGCGGCTCCCGTTCCATTCGCGCTGTGAGCCACCGAGTGGCACGTAAGCGTGCAGCTATTGGTGCTGCGGTTGTACGAGATAGGTGCGGCGCCGTTCGGTCCCACCACTCTGGCGTCGAAATTCAGCAATCGCTCTCCACTGACGGTCGGGGAGCTGGCTCCCATGCCATGTGCGGCGTGGCAGACCGAACAGCTGAAGCCCAGCTGGTAGGAATGCAGATTGTGCTGGGTGAAGCTGGTGTTGGCAAAAATCTGGGTAAGGTCGTGGCACTTCGCGCACATCGCGAAC
>DASXXV010000040.1:0-13006 GCA_036502905.1 Occallatibacter sp.
TGGCGCCCCCGGATGTTCTGATCACGGATGTGGCGATGATTGGAATGGACGGATTCGAGCTGGCGCTGGAAGTTTCGAAAGTGGCTCCCGAGTGCGACATCATTCTGCTGACCGGGGAGCCGTCAAGCTGCCATCAGGCGGCACAGTATCGCGCCCAGGGATCCGATTTTGTATTGCTGATCAAGCCGGTACACCCGCTGGACCTGCTGGCCAGCGTGTTCGAATTGCTGAGCCTGCGCGGCTGGCTGGTTCCGGACAATATCCCGGCGCAAGACTCCAATCCCGCAGACATTGTTTCCCTGAGGCCCCTCTCGCTGCGCAAGCACAAAGCCGGCATCCACGAGGCAAATGATTGCGGTTCAAATCCTGCCAACACCGGCGGACGTTGTTCCCCGGCAGGGCATGCCCATCGGGATCAGTTTGCTAAAACGGCGCGGTAGCGCACTTTGTTCTTTTTCACTTTTTCGATGGCCTCGTTGGCCTTGGCCATGGGAAAGTGCTCCGTTTGGGCTTTGACTCCGTGACGAGCGGCCACGTCGAGCATTTCGCGAATCCGCGAGGGGCTGCCGATGGGGCTCCCGGTGACCGTGCGAATTCCGGAAATAAGCGGGAACGCATGCAGCATGACCGGCGATGGCGGAACGCCGACGAAGCACAGTGTGCCGGTGGGGCGCAGGGCCTGGATGTAGATGCCCCAGTCCTGGTCGGCATTCACGGTGCTCAGGATGAAGTCGAGCGAGCCGGCGACTTCCTTCAGCGCGCGCGTCTCGCGGGTATTCACGAAGCGATGCGCGCCCATGCTGCGGGCTTCGGCTTCCTTGGCGGCGGAAGTGGAAAATGCAGTTACCTCGGCGCCGAAAACGCGGGCAAACTGGACGGCGAGGTGGCCGAGGCCGCCGATGCCGATGACGCCCACCCGGGACGCCGGACTCACGCCATGGCTGCGGAGCGGGTTATAGACGGTGATGCCGGCGCACAGCAGGGGAGCGGCATTCTCGCTTTCCAGCGCTTCCGGAATAGGAAAGACGAAGCGGACATTGGCGCGCACCCGGTTGGCGTAACCTCCGTGACGGTGGACGCAGGTGGCCTCCGAGTTGGGGCAGAGGTTTTCCATGCCGCGGGTGCACCATTCGCATTCGCCGCAGGAGTTTGACTGCCAGCCCAGGCCGACGCGCTGGCCGGGTTGCAGGGAACGCACCCCGCTGCCCACCGCAGCTACGGCGCCGATGATTTCATGACCGGGGATAAATGGATAGTGGCTGATACCCCAGTCATTGCTGATCAGGTGCAGGTCGCTGTGGCAGATGCCGCAATGAGAAATCTCAATCTCGATTTCGTGAGGGCCCAACTCCCCAGGTTCGTAGCGAAACTGCACAAGCTCGGCCCCGGCGGCGTAAGCTGCAAGTCCTTGAAATTGGGCCATGGTGTATCCGGTCCTCGCTGAGGGTGGGAAGGTGAAACCAGCCGGGCAGAGCCGACCTCACGTAAAGAATGTCATCGCTTGCGTCTAGTTTACCCCGCCACCCACCTCGACGCGCAGATTGAGGACCTGAAATCCGTTGAGCACGCCGCCGGCCTGGGCTTCGCCGGCGATCACGGCCGATTCGCCGTTGAGCGTAACGTCCTGTGCAGCGCGCAGAGACTCGAGAGCGTTGGCCATCGATATGGGAAGGCTGGAGAGCGTCTTTCCATCCATGCCCGCCTGGGTTTCCGGCATCAGGAGGCTGACGTAGATGCGATCGGCGTGATGCTGGCTGCGGACCTGGGAGAGTATCGATTCGACGTCCACGGGGCGGGGCATCATGCGCGGCTGGTCGAGGGTGCGGTCGAGCACGGCGGCGTCGGAGACTAGCACGCGAACGGTGCCGGCCTGCAGGCGCCGGGGCAGGGTGACGGGGATTCGAACATTGCGTGCGGTCTGCTGCCATGGGCGGACCGTGGCTTCGACGGTGATGGTGTCACCGGGATGAACGATGTTTCCGGAGATGAGCCGGGCGGATTCGAGTTCCACGCCAATGCGCCGCGGAATGGCTTCTATCTGCAACTCGATGGACCGGATGATGCCCTGGCGCGCGCTGTTGGAGTAGAGCTTTGCGAAGCGCTCGCCGGTTTCCAGGGCCGCAGTCATGGGAGCCGGCATGTTGTCGCTGGCGGGAGCCCAGAGATCGAGCGGAGCCGGTGGGTATCCGGCCATATCGATGTTTCCCGTCAGGTGATAGCTGGTTTCGGCGGTGCTCTCGTTGTTCTGCAGCAGGGCCTGGAACAGCACTACCAGCACGGCCTGGGGGGTAAGCGGCGCCTGGTCGAGGATTTCGACGTTGAGGGTGCGCGTCTTCTGGGCGTTTTTCACTGTGACGTGCAGGGGGATCATGTGCGCACGGCTCCCGAAGACACCGCGAATGGCCGACTCGCGATCCTCGGTAAAGGAGCCGATGGTGTCGCCGGTATTGACCACCTTGAAGGACTGGAGAGACGAGGCCAGGGTGGTCACAACTTCGGTTTTGGTCATGGGCAGGGAGATGGGGCCGGCCTGGAGCACCGGATGCCCGCACGCCAGAAGCTGTTTGGGGTCGATGTAGGTCACGGTGCAGGTGGCGGCAATCTCCAGGTCTCCCCGGATGAGCTGCAGGCTCACGGCCGAGCCGGGCACGACATCGGCGGGCGACGCCATCGAGGGCTCATCCCCGGGTTTGGACGAGCCACTGCCCATGCCGCCGGCGGCCACCATGTCGAGGCCGGTTCCAGCCATCTTCTGCTGCCAGAGGCGGACGGCCTGGGGGGCGAAGCCGCTCATCACGAGCGGCGTTTCCATAGGCTGGAAGGTGGTATCCGCGGTGGAGAGCCCGGGCGACGAAAGGGCGGGAATGGAGCCGCTGAGCGAATTCGCAGGCGCCGTACTGCCGGGGGTGCTGCGCGCCTGTTCGAGCGGCGCGCCGATGGGCAGATCACGAACCTCCAGCATGTCCTCGATGGGCGTGATGCCGGCGATGGCATCCTTGCTGAACTGGCCAATGTGGTACGAAATGGCGCCCAGGAGCTTGTTTCCGATGTAAACGGGGCTGCCGCTCATGCCGGCCACCACGCCGGTGTACTCTGGCTTTGTGCCGTGCAACTGGGCAAGGATCATGTCGTGCCCGGGGCCGCGGACGCCGCGGAGAACGCCGAGTATCTCGACGGCCATGGGCTCGGGTTTGGTCCCGGAGAAGACGGTCCAGGCAGTGGCGGTCATGCCTCGTTTGAGGTCGTTGAGGGGAAAGAATCCGCCGGTGGACGGCGGCGGCGAGGCGGAAGCCTGCGCCGCGGCGGCCTGCGAGGCGACCTGACCCCGGAGCAGGGCAGGACACAGCGCCACGCAGGGGAATACGACCAGCGCGGCCAGGCGGAGCTTGGTTTCCTTCGAAGGCTTTCCCACGTCTATAGAGTACAACCGACCCACGAAAGTTAGGATGGGGGGTTCGGTAGGCAACGAAAATTCAGGTTTGGGGCCAAGGTCGGCGACCTCTGGGGCTGGGATAAGAGTGCCGGGCCTGTTCGAGGCAGCGCCGATATCTTATCCTTATGGACCACAGAGGTGGTTATGTCCAGGTTGTACCGTACGAAGACGCGCCGTTCGAGCCTTTCGGCTGTGGCGCTTTCCATGATTACGCTGCTGGCGAGCCTGCCGCCCCTGCAGGGCTATGGCCAAGCCCCTGCGCCGCAGCAAAAGCCTGACCAGGCGCAGCCCGATTCGGGCGGTCCGGCTCCCGATAACGGCTCTATCGCGCTGCCCAAGAGGAAGGATCAGCCGGAGGATACGCCTCCCCCGGCGCCCGCTCAACCCAAGTTCAAGAATCCGGAAGGCGCTCCCAGCTATTCGCTGCGCGTGGAAGTGCCGGAGGTGACGGTGGATGTGGGGATTCTGCTGGAGAAGACCCACCAATTTGTGCCCAACCTCAAGCCCTCGAATTTCCGGATTTACGAAGACGGAGTGGAGCAGAGGATTGCGGGATTCAAGCGTGTCGAAGCCCCCATTACCGCCCTGATGGTGTGCGAGTTTGCGTCCAACGGCTACTGGTGGTGGAAGGGCCAGGACATGCTCAACGCCGCTTATGCGTTCATGCAGCAGTTGCGGCCGCAGGACTACGTGGCGCTGATGACCTACGACATGCGCACGCAGATCGTGACCGACTTCACCCAGGACAAGCGGCAGCTCCTGGGAGCGTTGCAGACTCTCCAGATCCCCGGTTTCAGCGAGACCAATGTCTTCGACGCGCTATACGAGGCGGAAGACCGGCTGAGCCGCATTGAAGGCCGCAAATACATCATCCTGATCGGAACCGGGCGGGACACTTTTTCCAAGCTCACGCTGGACAAGATTCTGCAGAAGGTGAAGACCACGCCCGACATCACCATTTTCACGATCTCCACGGGTGGAGCCCTGCGCGCCATGACCGAGGGCCGCAGCAGCAGTTGGAATGCGCAACTGCGGGAAATGGATAACCTCCAGGCCGATAACGAGATGAAGACCTTCGCCAAGCTCACCGGAGGGGAGAGTTTCTTTCCCCGGTTTGCCGGGGAGATGCCGGATATATTCCAGGAGATCAACACCAACATTCGCTCTAAATATGAGCTGGTCTACCATCCCAGCAACTCCAAGCAGGATGGCACGTATCGCAAGCTGCGAGTGGAACTGGTGGACGAAGAAGGCAAGCCGCTGCGTTTCCAGGACGAGAAGCACCACCCACTGAAATACGACGTCATCTCCCGCGACGGCTACCGCGCGCGGCCAGAAGTGGAGTAGGGCGATGGGGCACGCAGGAACCGGTCCGGCCGGGCAGCTGCATCGGGCTGCGACCGGCCGGTTCCGAGCCTCGATGACGAGTGGCGTCGTTATTTGAACTGGTTGAAGACGTCCCAGACGTAGTAGGCGATTACCAGGACGGTCGCGGCGCCGGCAATCCAGATGGAAGCCTTGACCAGCGGCTCGATTTTCTCGACTTTCGCCGCGATCGCCGCCTGGGCAGTTCTTTCATGGCTGAAAGAGTCATCGAGGAAGATCTGGTCTTCCTCATCGCGTGTCAGCCGGGAGCGGTAGAGGTACATCACGGCCACAAACAATACGCAAATACCCCAAACTGACCAAATCGCAGGAACCATTGTTACACCTCCAAGAAAAATTCTGGTCCCAGTTACCGGCGATTCCGTGAGAGGAAACGCGGCTTCGTGAGTAGCGGGGCCTTACGCGACAAATCATAGTCCTCAACTAGCAATAGTCTAGTGACACCAGTCACATGTGATGTTTGTAAGATTTGAAGATTTTTGGGGACTTCGAAACGACTTTCGCTTCGCTGGGCATCCCGCCCGGTGGTCAGCCGATGCGACCTTCGGCGGTGTCTGGCATCCAATGGAGTGACGGATGCCGCTGTACACCGGGCGTGCCAACCAGTAAAGTAAGTTTCAGACCACGATTTTCACCAACGGAGAGAGACATGGCCACAATCGCCACCACCCCGCAGACCGAAACCGAGAAGAAGGCGCCGCTGATTCTGACGCCCCAGGCAATCGTGAAAGTACGCGAAATCATGGCCACGCAGGATCCGTTGCCGGCCGGGCTTCGCATCGGCGTAGTGGGCGGGGGCTGCTCCGGGTTCCAGTACTCGATGGCATTCGAGAACCAGGCCGGTATGATGGACAAGGTATTCAGCTTCGATGATCTGAAGGTGTTCGTCGATGCCACCTCGCTGATGTACCTTAACGGCTGCACGGTGGACTACGTGGAGACGCTGGAAGCGGCAGGCTTCAAGTTTGAGAACCCCCAGGTGAAGTCCACCTGCGGATGCGGTTCGTCCTTCAACGTCTAAGCTCAACGTCTAAACCGAACGTTGCATCCCGTTCTATCGGGGATGCAGCCTGGCCCCGCAGGACAGGCCGTTCGTGTATGCGGATTCCCGGCCGATATTCCCGTCACATCGGTGTACGCCGCCAGAGCCGGGTCAGAGAACACACCAAAACACATTCAAAAGCACGAAATGGCCTGCCCGCAATGGGCAGGCCATTTCGTGATTTGCGGTGCTCTGAATTCCTGCTTACATCCTCACTGCTGGTCGGCGAGGGACCCCGCTTCCGCTTCGGGGGTGTCGGTTCCCCACAGGATGCTGGTTCCCCAGAGGATGCTGTCGCTGTTCACGGTGGCAGTACCCCAGAGAATGCTGTCGGCTCGCAGGGTGGTGGTACCCCACAGGATCGAGTTGCCAAGAACATCCATTCCGCTGGTGGCATTCGTTCCCCACAGGATCGAAGTGCCCCAAAGAATGGAGGTACCCCAGAGAATGGAATTTCCGTTCACCGTGCCGACAACATTGCCGAGGCTGTCCACCTTCGCCAGGGGCGACGCCGCGCTGCCGGTCGTGGAGGGAGCCAGGTCGGTGTTGGCCAGGGCGGCCTGGATGTCCAGTAAGCCGGCGCCTACGGTGAAGATGTCGGCCTGCACCTTGTAGGAGAAGCCGGTCTGTGCGTCCTTCACATTGGCCCACCTGACGAGGCCCTTGAAGGCTGTTTTCATCAAGCGGGCTTTCACCTGGTCGGGAGTCAACGCGGGGTTTTTCTGCAGCATCAGGGCCGCCGCCCCGCTCACCATGGGCGCGGCCATGCTGGTCCCGCTCAGGACGAAGTAGCTGCTGGAGGCTTCGGTTGAACCCTGGTACTGGTAAAGCGAGAGGGGAATTTCATTGCCGGGATTGAGGTTTGATAGTTCCAGTCCCGCGCCCTGCTGGTAGAGCGAGATCACCAGGTTTCCGGGCGCCACCAGGTCAGGTTTGATCACCTGGTCCCAGAGCGTGGGCCCTTTGGAGCTGTAGCTTGCGGGCACGTCGTCGACCCGGCTGGATGTTCCCATGGTATTCATGGCCCCCACGGTAATGGCATAGGGGTCGTTTGCCGGAGAATTGATGGTGCCGTATCCATTGGTGCCCGCCGCATTGTTGCGGCCGTCGTTACCGGCTGCGACGACCACGACGATCCCCGCTTTCCATGCCTGTTCCACGGCCTGGCAAAGCGGATCCTGGGTGTAACTCTCGAACACACCTCTTCCGACGGACAGGTTGATGATGCGGATGTTATAGGTGTTCTTCAAGGAGATAGCCGTCTGAATGGCCTGGATCACCTGGCTGTCGGTCCCCACGCCATGCTGGTCGAGGACCTTGAGGTTAATGATTTTTACAGCCGGCGCAATGCCGTAAAACGTATAGCTGTAGCCGGGTCCGTTGGAGGCAGCGCCATTGCCCGCGATGATGCCGGCCACGTGGGTTCCGTGCCCGTATTGATCGTTGGAGGGGTTGCCGAACACAAAGCTCTGGCTGTAGACGATATTCGCAGCGGCGAGGTCGGTGGACCAGGAGACGATCCCGCTATCGATCACCGCGACGCCGATGCCTGATCCGTTCAATCCCTGGGCCCACCCTGCGGAGGCATTGATGGTGCCGGTATGGTAGTCATTCACGTTGTTGGCGGTGCTTGCCAGGGGACGGTCCGGCGAGATGTACGCTACTTCGGGGTCGTCGGCCAGATCCTTGAGAGCCGAGACGGGCATCCGGTACGCGCCGCTCTTCACCACCTCGAGTGACCGGTTCAGCATGCCACCCCGGCTCAGGACCTTCTGGTGGTGATGGGCGTTGGGAACCTCCTTGTACTGCACGATCACGTCGACCAGGTCGGAAGTGTTTCTTCGTTCGAGGTCGCGGGACATCTTTTTCTCGCCGGGCGATGAATTTCCGATTCGGACAGGCGCGCCGGAAACCAATCCTGCAGTCAGGATCAATGCGCATGCCGTCAGGACATTTCTGCCCCACATTCCGCTCTTCCATGCATTGGGTGACATCTGTTGTTTCTCCAACGTTCCGGGGTTAAAGTGCGTCAGTATCTCAGCAGCTGCGAATCAGAGGCGCGCCCCGATGTTGGGGTGTTGCCGTCTGCGAAGTTTTCCAAATGTGACCCGTCCAGCGAAAATCGCACCGGCGGTTTTCGAGGCGGCCTTGGCGGGGGGGAAAGATCTCGCGCGATGGGGCGGTTCTTTTGCATCAATCTCCTCATCGGTCGGATCTTAGGAATCGTTAAAGTCGCAGGTAATCGGAGAATGAGTACCGGAGTGGGATGGTTGATGACCAGGGAGGATATTCGTTAAAGAACGGTAATGAAATCTACGCCAAGCCGGAAAGGGGTTTCGCGAAGAACCGTTGGCCAACGCGGCCATGAATTTGCGGGATCGGCATCACATGTCCGGTGGTAAGGGGAGGCGTGGTATTTTCCCGATCTCATCGACGAGGGATTGGAAAGCAGGTTCCTCGAGCAGCGGAACCATCTCGCTGTCGCGCAGCAGCCAGCCGCGGTCGTGCCAGCCGGCCTCAAATGCCCTGCGTACGTATTCGAGGGCATGATGCCGATTTCCCACGCGCACGCAGGCGACCGCGAATGCGTGATGTAAGTCCGCAAGGTTGGTGGCCGGGGTGGAGGACTTCACGCTCAGACAGGATGGCAAATGTTGTTCGGCCTGCGACAACAGACGCAGAGCGCGATCGTGTTCTCCGCTTGCGGCATAGGCGGCGGCTAACCCGGTGAGTGCGCGAGCACCGTGCCGCTGCTGCCCGAGTATGGCGGGGGATTCCTGTACGATCTGCCATGCCAGGCGATAATGGGCCAGCGCAGCGCCGGGATTTCCGCGCCGCAACTCCACATCGCCCAGCCCGCAGGCGCTCCAGGCCCTCATGCCTTCCGCGTAGGTGTGGTCAGAAGCGGAAAGCTTCGCCAGTGAGCGGCTGAACCACTGGTGGGCGCACGCGGTATCGCCCTCGCGCAACGAGATAATTGCTATCAGGTTTTCAGCTCCGGGAAATCTGAGTACCGGTCCGTCTGCCCCATCCACCTCGACCATGCGGCAGGCGAACTTCCTTGCTGCTACATATTCTCCATGGAGCAAACAGAGCAACGTGAGGACCATCCAGGTTGCTGTCCACCGCGGATCCAAGCGGGACGCTTCCAGCAGGTGCTCGAGCGCCTCATGATACCTTCGTGTTCCCAACTCGCAGCTTGCAAAGCAAACCGTTCCGAGGAAGTATTGGGCGTGAACCAGATCGGGCAGTAACAGAACTCCCCGGCTTCCAAACTCCAGCGATTTTTCGAATTCGCCGCAGCGGGCGTAGACGTAACACAGCCAGGGATACGGTTCGGCCAATTCCGGATCCAGCGCGGCGGCGCGTTCGAGGTGCATCCTGGCGAAATCGAGGTCTCCGGGTTCGCAGCGGCTGATGAAGCGCATTGCCGCGGTTGCGCCCAGGCCGCAGTGGGCCATGGCGCAGAGGGGATCCATGCGGAGCGCTTCTTCGAAGATCCTGCGACCCTGGTCGAGGGTGGCGACTCCCATCTCGCGCAGCAGTCTGCGTCCCTCCGCGAGCCTATCCGCCAGGCTTACGCGGGCATCAAGCGCGGGTCGCACATCGCCGTTCTGTGCAACAGCGTTGACGGCGGCCATGAACCGGTAACCCCGCCGGGGCACGGTCTCAATGTACTTCGGCCGTTCCGCGCGGTCACGCAATGCCCTGCGAATTTCACGAACGCAGAAGTTGACCCCATGCTCGAAGTCAACGAATGTGGATTCCCACAACTGCTTGCGGATAGTTTCCCGGTCCACAACGCGCCCTTCGGATTGGACCAGTATGGCAAGCAGCCGGAAAGGCTGGGGCGCGAGCCTTACCTTGCGTCCGCGCCGGCGAAGTTCGCGGGCGTCGGTATCCAATTCGAAGTCGTCGAAGCGAAGAACCGGACCGCTGGGCATGAGCGAACCTCGCGGTTCTCACGGGAGATGGAGCGCATTATATACGGACCGTGGTGCACGGTCCCGCAAAATGATTGCAGCGCAACAGCTTGCGCCCTCACCGCAAACTCACCGAGTGCTTACTTGCCGGGAGGCGCGCGCGGGCACACATTAGCAGAGTGGACAGGGGATCAAGGCCATCCCAGCCTCCTCGTCCTGGTCGGGTTAACCGACGCCCATCCATCCAGTTTGCATCTTGCCCGGCTCTGTTCAACAGAAGCCCAAGGAGGATCTATGCGCTTGACCCGTGTCGCAGCGGCAGTGTTTTCGGTGCTTTCCATCGGCTTGTATTCTGTTCCGTCGCATGCAGCCCAACCGGGGGACCTGAAGGGCTCCTGGAGAGTGACGGTCAGCCCCATTCCCATCAGCGTGTGCAATGGCCCCGAGATTGCGCCTGCGCTGGCTCCGTTTCTCGAATTGGCGAGTTATGCCGCGGGCGGAGTGATGACCGAAACCAACACGCAATTGAATTTCACGAGCGCGGGAGTTTCGGCTCTCTTCCCGTTCAATGCGAGTGACGGCCACGGAACCTGGAAGCCGGACGGCGGGGATTTCGCGGTGAAGTTCACCAAGCTCCTGTTTGATGCGGCCGGGCATTTTGCCGGCGAGGCCGATCTCGCCGAGGATCTGGACGTTCGGGGTGACAGCTTCACCGGCGCATTCACCATCAAGTTCAACTTTCTGAACAACAGCCCTTCGCTCTGCAGCGGCGGAACGCTTACGGCGACGCGGATCACCGCAGAGTAAAGAGCCACGCAGGCCACAGTGCCGGGCGGCGCCAGTGCGACGGCCAGCGGGTCGCGCGGGGCTTAGAGTTCCCCGATATCGAGGGTCGATTCGAAATCGAGGGTCGATTCGAAATCGAGCAATTGCTGCGCTACGGGGCTCCAGTTCTTGCGGTGCAGCGGGGTGGGGCCCAGGCGGGCGAGGGCTTCGCGGTGCTCGAGCGAGCAGTAGCCCTTGTGGCTGGCGAGGCCGTAGCCTGGATATTGGGTGTCCAGCTCGACCAGAAGCCGGTCGCGGAAGACCTTGGCCAGGATGCTGGCCGCGGCGATGGAAAAGCTGGTGCCGTCACCGTGGATGACGGACTGTTGGGGGCAGGGCCAGTCGATGGTGTCGCAGCCGTCGATCAGGAGGTAGTCGGGCGTGAGCGCCAGTTGGGCCACGGCGGTGCGCATGGCCAGCAGGGAAGCGTTACGGATGTTGATGCGGTCGATGGTCTCCACATCGATGGCGGCGATAGCCCAGGCGACGGCTTGCGCGCGGATCTGGGGATCGAGTTCGTTGCGCTTCTTTTCGGAAAGCTTCTTGGAGTCGTCGAGGCCGTCGATACGGCACCTGGGAGCCAGGATGACGGCGGCGGCGACGACCGGTCCGAACATCGGCCCGCGGCCCACTTCGTCGCAGCCCGCAATGCGCAGGAAGCCGAGCTTGCGCGCAGCACGCTCCAGCTTGAAACCGCATACGGGGGCTTTGGCCATGCAGCCAGTATAAAAACGAAAACCCTCGTCCGGTAGCGGATCGAGGGCTGGTGATGTGCAAAAGAGGGTGCGAAACCTGAGTCTCAGTCCCAGAATCGGGATCTCCATGCCACCAACAAAGACCCGTTCGCGCGGGCCCCCGGGACATGGGGCACTGCGGCGTTGGTGGATGGGTCGGGCTTGAACAGCTGCGAACTGCCAAACTTCCCCATTGGGGACGATACACTCACAACGCGACCTTTCCCGCTTTCTATCTAGAGAAAAGAGTCAGTAACTGTATCCTTACGATGACGACTCCATCGATTCGTGCGAGGTTAAATGTACGCGGGTTTGTATTTCGGGGCGCTTTTATCGCTGACTCCATTAGCTCTCACAGGTTGGGCGTTGCGAGCTCAGATCGGGCTCAGTCCTCCGCTTCCTCCGTGGAGAACGACGGTATTTCGTATAGGACTACTCTCAAGCCCTTTGTGCGCAATCATCGACGCGTGCCTGTGGTTGGATTTCAGGTTTAACGAGTTGCTTGCGCCCGGCCTCTGGATAGCCGCTCTGACATTTGTTTTGGCGCTTTTTGGTCGACGTTCTTCGCGGTTTCTACTATGCGGGGCGGCTGTCGTTCAGTTGATCATGGTGTATCTAGCAATTCTGCAAAATGGAGTCTGAATTGTTTGATCGCGCTTCCCGATAGTTGTTGCGGATGTATTACCCCCAATGGGGAAGTTTGGGCGGTTGGACCGGTTCCCTGTGATCCGCCTCACGCGAAACTTCCCCATTGGCGACAATATGGGTTGAACCTCGCATTTATCCCGGGTCGGCTCTTCCAACACTGGTTGTCATCCTGAACGGAGGCCGCCGCGGCGACCGTAGTGAAGGATCTGCATTTGCTTTAGGCGTCCACCCGGTCCAAGGCTATCTGATAATCAGCAGGCTCGCAGTCGTACCACTCTCGGCTCAAATCCATCCACACCGGGTTCATCGACTCAATCAGAGTAATCTTTCTTGCGCGTTTCCAGCCCTTCAGCTCCTTCTCCCGCGCGATGGCTTTTTGAACATACTGAAAGCCCTCGAACCAAACGAGCCGATCGCAGTTGTAACGTGCTGTGAAGCCGTCGCGTTCCTTCCATTTGTGCTCAAAAACCCGCTTGTGCAGATTTCCAGTCACTCCGATATACAGCGTGCGGCTTCGGCTCGCCATGATGTAAGTGAAATAACTACCCTCATGCATGGGGACATAGTATCGACCCGGGACGCAACCGGCTGTGACGCCAAAGACAAATGCAGATCCTTCCCTACGGTCGCCGCGGCGACCTCCGTTCAGGATGACAGCACAGGTGGGGTAAACGTCATGGGCGGGTAACCGCCAAACCGGAAGTTACGACGGACACCCGCAGATCCTTCGCTACGCTCTCAGGATGACAACACGGGGGAGGGCGTTTGAAGCGGAAGTGTCAGCGCCGATCCGGAAATTACTGTAACGACATTCCTCAGGCGCGAAAGCCCAGCCGTTATTGCGCTATGCGGTACGCCTTCAATGTTGTGCCGTAAAGCACTTTAAACCTGAGGAAGGGAATCGCAGCCTGAAGACCGGACCCTACGTACACCAAAACACCCCGGCGAGTGCCGGGGTGTTTTGTGGGAACCGAATGGCGCTTACGCCCTGGTGGTTTCGCGCTCGACTTCCTTG
>DASXXV010000041.1:0-15492 GCA_036502905.1 Occallatibacter sp.
CCTTGTAATCCAGCACGCTGTTCAGGCCCTTGTGCAGGTGCGGTACGTGGTAGCCGCCATCCAGGTAGTTATCCACATACACTTTCCAGTTGCAGCCCAGCGTGTATGTCTTTCGCTCAAAGAAGTGCAGCCGGCTTAGTCTCAGCGGGGCGAGCCGTTCCGATAGGTCGCCGAGGAACTCGGGCAGCCCCGCTCCGTGTTCGCTAAGCATGACAAACACGAACTGTTCCCAGGTTGCGACCCGCACCGGCACGAGGCCGTTGGCTGCCCGGTCGAAGTTGCAAACCCCGGCGAACTCCGGCGCTCCCTTCAAGCTTCCATCCAGCCCGTAGGTCCAGCCATGATACGGGCAGCGCAGGTGCTGCGCCGTACCGCACGGAACCGTGGCAACCGCCGCAGCGTGATGCCGGCACACGTTGTAAAAGGCGCGCAGTTCGCCATCTGCCCCGCGCACGATGACCAGCGGTTCGCCCGCCAGTTCCACAGTAAAGAACTGCCCCTGGGTTGCGACCTGGTCCGCCCGTCCCACCGCGATCCAGTTCTGGCCGAATACCTTCTGCCGTTCCAACCCCGATATCTGCTCATCCAGGTACCAGGCCGCCGGTATGGTGCTGGCATTCTCCAGCGGGGCGTCGGCATCGTAGAGCGAAAGGAGTTTGGGAAGGTCCATAACTCTGCCTCGCTCTGATCGTACGCGAACCGCACCAACTGGATGGAAAGCGTGCGGCTTCTGCGAGCCGAAAAACACCGCGCTGCGCGGCGCCCAAAGGCTGTTGATGCAAAGCAAAGCAAAGCACCAGGCCTGCCGGAAATCCGGCACATCAGCCTGGCCGCCGTCCCGGCCTTTCAGGTCGAATTCGAAAACTGTATGGCGTTTCCCAGTCCGCAGCCTTCATACACTCCGGGAAGTGAATGATCGCGGCGTGGTCACGGGCCGCAGCGATTGCGGCGCGAGCATCCTGAAGGTCAGCACCACCACTGGAACAAGGAACACCACCGAATTCAGTACCCACATCTCCGCGCCTGCCGCCACCTGATCCTGCAAAGGCGTCAGCGAAGAGATTCGCTCCGCGTGTTCGTAGGAGGGATAAAGAACGCGCCCGGAAAAAGTCAGGGTCGCCGAAAGAATGGTGTTGAGCACATCGGCGCTGAGAAGGTACGGAATGACCATCCATTGCGGCCACGCGCGCCGCGAAGGCCACGGCGCCAGCACTACCCACCAGAAAGCAACGGAGGTGAGGAAGAAGCACGCGTGTTCCAGTTGATGGATCGACTCAGAGCGAAATGTCAGCTCGAATGCGGCCGGCACATGCCATCCCAGGTACGCGACATTCATCAATAACCAGGCGGTAACCGGGTGCAGGAGGAACCTCGCCGTACGATGCAACCAGTGCATCCGGAAGAGCGGACGGAGCAGAACACGCGCAGTTTTCGGAACCCCGCGCAACAGCGGAACCATTGGCGCGCCCAGCACGATAAGCGGCGGCGCAATCGACATCAGGATGAAGTGCTGGATCATGTGTGCGGCGAGCAGATAATCATCGAGCGCGTCGATCGGCGATGCGATTGCAACCCACAGCGAGATAATACCGGCGACGAAGCATGCGGCGCGCCACCGCGGCAACTGGCCTGAACGCGTGCGATGCGCTAGCCTCCAGCCTGCGATGTAAACCAATAGGGTTGCCATCAGCGCAATGAATGGCAGAACGGGAAACGACCACGCGAGCCAGAAGTTCGCTGGAGGGGAGTCGGACTCGAACAGTGCAATTGCGATCGGCATTCTTTTGTTTGATAGTGTTGCATTGCCTCATCCAGGTCCGTTCACGTGGAGATTGCCCTGAATGACGCTGCATTTTCTACACGCGAAAAAGGCTTCCGTGTCATACCTTGTGAATTCTTTCGCCAGCATGGGAGACCACAACGTTGGACTGGCCCAGTTCTGTTCATCGCGCGCAGTAGGCAAAAGCGAGTTAATGAACCGCCGTCTGCCCTCCCCCGTGCTCTACGGTTGAATTGGGCGGAACGCTTCCCGCCTGACCCACCACCTGGCGTGATGCATCATTGGCGGCAGGCCGATAGTGGGGGCGCAGCGTAGTCAGGAAGCGGACCAGCGCTGTAGTCTCTGCCGGGCTCAGGGCGCTTCCGTACGCGGGCATATTGCCGCCACCGAGCAGCACCTGGCGAATCAATTGATCCTCCGTGAGGCGCGTCGCCACGTCGTCCAGTGCGGGCCCGCGCATGCCGCCGAGGCCGCCGATCGAATGACAGTTGCGGCATTGCTTCTCCTGGAGCACATTGGCTCCCTGGCGCTCGAGCGGCGTACGCCGTTCCAGGTACTGCACGGGAACAACCGCGCCGCTCCAGGCGTTCATCTGGGGGCTCCAGGGCGTGTAGGTTCCCAGATGCGTGAACACCCCAAAGCAGATGGCGATGAACATCACCGAGAACACCGCCACCGGCCGCCGCCACCAGCTTTTCTCGCCCACCCCGGCCACCAGCGGCAGCGCCACCAGTATTAAAACCGCAACGATCGGAGCGATGAGGATGAAGGGGGTCTCCATCTCCGGAGGCAGGTACGACAGCACCGTGTAGATCCACAAAAAGAAGAAGTCGGGCTTGGGAACCGTGTTGATGATGGTTGGATCGGGGTACCCCTTCGGTCCGTACGGGCCGAACATCGCCGCGCAGAACGCCACCGCGAAGATCACCGCAGCGGAGAACACCAGGTCCTTCCAAACCGCGCCGGGCACGAAAGGAATGCCATCCGTATGGGCTAGCTCGTTATATTCCTGGATATAGGTTTCGCGGCGGACGATGCGCCCCGGCATGGGCCACTCGTTGATGCCCAGCTTCAGCACCATCCACACGTGCAGCCCGGTGAACGCCAGCAGCGTGCCCGGAATAATGAACACGTGCAGCGCGAAGAAGCGCGTGAGCGTGGCGCCGTTGATAATGGGCCCGCCGAGCATCATGTGCACCAGTTGCCCGCCAACCAGCGGGATACGCCCCACGATCGACGCGCCGATGCCCAGCCCCCAGTACGCGTCCTGGTCAAAACGCAGCACCTGGCCGGTGAACGCCATACCCAGCGTCATCAGCAGCATGAATACGCCCAGGATCCACGTGAACTCGCGAGGAAACTTGTACGCCCCAAATAGAAACACCTGGGCCATGTGGATAAGCACGACGGCCACCATGAAGTCCGAGCCCCAGCCATGCATGGCGCGCAGAAACCAGCCCAGCGGCAAATCGTGGTTGAGGATCTGCAGCGAATTCCATGCGTTGGCCGCCGAAGGCGTGTAGACCAGCCCCAGAAGAATCCCCGTGACAACCTGCAAAATCAGCAGCACAAGACTCGCGCTGCCGAACACGTACCACCAGCTCGCGGTGCTCTTCGGCACCGGGTGCAGCACGGCCTCCTTGATCGGGCCTTCGAGTTGCAGGCGCCGTTCTAGCCAATCGTAGAGGCGCTTGTACCAGAGCTTTCGGTACTCGGGCATGTCTCGATCCTCGTGACGAGCGCTTGAACTTTGGGTGCGTCGGCCCCGGGACACGGCCCGGCACTGGCGCGGTTTCGCAATGTGGGCAACTGGCCCGCGTTGATCATCAGCTTGCCCTCATCGATCTTCGATTCATATGTGAACAGGCCTCGCTCGGGCGGCCCCGACGCGCGGCTGCCGTCCGCGTAATACACTCCGCCATGGCATGGGCACATGAACAGTTGCGACTCCGAAAACCAGCGCACCGGGCAGCCCAGGTGCGCGCAGTTGATGGCGAACACCGTGTAGTTGCCTGGTTCGGCGCAACGCACGTACGCCGGCACCTTCGCTGTATCGCCGTCCCACGGGTCGGAAAACGGATTGCGAAATGTAACCAGCGTGGTCTCGCCCGGCCTGAAAACGGATGCATCGCCGAGCGACACCCAGCTACGGTATTCTTTGCGTCGCAACACCGGACCGAACAGGTAGGCGACCACCGGCGCGGCCAGCGCCAGCGTCACCAGCGCATTCAGCCCAATCCCCACGTTCATTAGAAACGTGCGCCGCGTGACGCGCTCTTCTTCCAGTCGCTGCGCTTGCTCCCCGGGGCTGGGCGGTGGAAGTTTCTCGTCCATTGAAGTTCCTTCGCTCTCGTGCTTTTCAGGGTTTATTGTTGGCCTTGGACGGCCGGTTGCCTGCGCTGGCTTTCGGCTGCTCTTCACCTGGTTTTTCTGAAGTTGGCTGCGTGTTCGGATACGGCTGGCCGGGCCTGGCGGGCCGTTGCGCAATCAGCCATGCGCTCACGTTGGTTATTTCGTCGTCTGTCATCGCCCGTCCAGGAATGTGGTTGCGCCAGTCCGGCTCCCCAATATCCGGCCGCCCCGCGATAATGGTGGTGCGCACCGTCTGCTCATTGATGAGGGCCAGAAACGATCCGTCCAGTATCGGGCCCGCGCTGGCCGGATGCTGCGCGTCTTCCCCATGGCATCGCGCACAGGCCAGGGCGTATACCGCTTGTCCTTTCGACGGATCACCCGGATGCGCCGCTTTGTACGGCGGCGGATTCGCGCCTGCCAGTGCCTTGTCCTTCTTCCACCGCGAACGAATGCCCTGCAGAATCGCATCGACCTGCGCATCCGTGAGCGGCCCTCCGCCTTTGATGGCGAATCCCGGCATCAGCGTGTCCTTTTCACCGTTCGCAATTACGTCGCGTAACGAGGCATCGTCAATAAGCGCCTGGTATTCGGGGTTGGCAAGGTTCGCCGCCGGACCGTTGTCGCCGTTCTTGCCGTGGCATCCTGCGCAGTTCTCTCCATATAACCTGTCGAATGAAGTCACGCTCTCGGGACGCAGCACCTCGGGACCAGGCTGTGGCCGCCCTGGCAGATCACACCCCACTAGAATGGGAATCGCAAGCCCCAGGACCCCCGCGAATATGCCCCCCACTCTCATGACCGGGGCTCTTTCTTGTCCGCCTCGCCATGCAGTCCGGGGGTTTCCACCCCCAGCCGTACCGAAAGAGGCACCTGCCGGAGGCGTTCCATGTGCCCGAGTTTGACTACCGTATAGCCGGCGACCAGCCCAAAAATCACCTGCGAGGCTGCAAAAGACCACCAGTCGATGCGATCCGCCAGATATGGATTGATTATGCCCAGCACGCTGTGCAGCAGTCCTGTCCAGATTGCCGGCGCAATAATACCGCCCAGCAGAATCGGACGCCTGGGCCACATGGGCAGCATGGCGCCATACAGCAACCCGACCAGTAGCGTCACCGAGCCCTGGATGATGTTGGCAGTGAGGAATGCGCTGAGGCGGAATTGCCTGAGTTCCTCCATGGAGGGATTCACCCAGTTGCCCACCCCGGCGCCCCCCAGCAGGTTCACCACGTACCAGATGCTATGGAAGCGCACGATTCCATAAATCTCCGCGGGAATCACCATGGCTATGCCGCCGGCAATTCCGCCCTTGATGGCGCTCGAAAGCGAGAACGTTTCGAGCGGCAACTGCGCGCGGTGGGTTTCGTCCACTTCGATCCGGGCGACTTTTTCCGCCGGCGACACCAGCGAGACAAACTCCTCTTCAACCGGCACATCCTCATGGGCCTCGTGGGGCAGCACCTGCCGAAACCACCCTGCCGCCGACACCACGGAGAGTACAAGACCCAGGGCGCCGATCCAGGGGCTCGTGACAAGCGATGCCGCGATGAGATTTATTCCCAGCGCCAGCAAAAACGGCCACGCCGTCGGCGCGGGCAAATGGATGGCGCCCGACTGCATCTCGGGATGGCGACTTTCGCCAATCGTTGGCTCTCGACGTTCCATCATCTTCCTATGATGTAGACAACGGTGAAAACCACTACCCACACCGCGTCAACAAAGTGCCAGTACATGGCCAGTACCTTCACACGTTCGGCGTGCCCGGGATGTACCTTGCGTCCCAGCGCAAACAGCAGCACCACCAGCATCATGATCAGGCCGACGATTACGTGCGACGCGTGCAGGCCCACCAGGGAGTAAAAGCATGTACCGAAGAGGTTCGTGCTGATGGTCAGATGGTCGTGCACGATCAGTTTGTACCACTCGTTGGCGGTATCGGCTAAAAAGATGGCCCCCAGCAACATGGTGACGGCCCACCAAAGCGTGAAGGCCGCCATCTTTCCGTGCTCGATGGCCCGCTCGGCGAGCACGATGAATCCGCTGCTCGACAAAAGGCACACGGTGCCAAAGATGGGGATCTCGAGTACTTCCCGCGGTGTGGGGCCTGTCACGTCACGCCCCAGGTAATAAAGGTACGCAGTGACAAAGATCGTGAAGATGGCCGATTCCGCAACGATGAGGCCCGCCATGGCCACAACTCCGCGCGACGGCAACCGCCACGGCTCTTCGTTCCTTGCGTGTTCCAGCGGAATCGTGCTCATCGGGGTTCGCAAGTCCTCTCTGCTCTACTCAAAGGCGGAATCCGTATCTTCAGGATGCTTCAGGTCCCACAACGGTCGGCGGCTGGCAACCACCGGGTCGGTAGCGAAGTTGTACGGCGGCGGGGGCGACGGAATGGACCACTCCAGAGTCCACGCATCCCACGGGTCGGGCCCGGCCTCCTCGCCACGGAAATACGAATGCACCATGTTGTACACCAGGATGAGCACCGCGATGGCCTGGAGAAAGCCTCCGATGGACACGATCTGGTTGAGCAGCGTCCAACTGCGATCGGGCTCATACGTGAAGATCTGGCGCGGCATGCCCAGCAATCCCGGAATGTGCATGGTGTCGAAGGTGAGGTGGAACCCGATAACCATCAACCAGAAATGCCACCTACCGAGGCGCTCGTCGAGCATGCGGCCGGTCATCTTCGGGTACCAGTAATAGATCGCGGCGAAGATCATGAAGACGATCGCGCCGACCAGCACGTAATGGAAGTGCGCCACCACGAAGTACGAATTGTGCAGTTGCCAATTCCATGCCGAAATCGACAGCATAATGCCGGTCAGCCCGGCAATCACCCATTGGAAAAGGAACGCGATCGAAAACAGCATGGGCGTCTCGAACCGGATCTTGCCGCCCCAGATGGTCGCCAGCCAGTTGAATGTCTTGATGCCCGTGGGAATGGAGACCAGCATGGTTGACAGCGTGAAGAATGCATTCCCGAAAGACGTCATGCCGATGGTGAACATGTGATGCGCCCACACGCTCAGGCTGATGAATCCGATACCCACCGAGGCTGCCACCATGGCGGCATACCCGAAGATGGCCTTGCGCGAAAAGACGGGAATGATCTCGTTGGCAAAAGCAAAGGCCGGCAGCACGAGCACGTAGACTTCCGGATGGCCGAAGATCCAGAAAAAGTGCGCCCACAGAATCGCCGACCCGCCCGCCTGCGTATCGAAGAAATGGCCTCCCAGATAGCGGTCGATCAGAAGCATTGCCTGCGCTGCAGTCAAGGGACTTATGGTGACCAGCACCAGGAAGGATACCGTCGCATAGAGCCATGGCAGCAGGGGGATGCGCATCAGCGTCATGCCCTTGCATCGCATGCAGAAGAAGGTGGCAAGAAAGTTGATGGCGGTGCCGATGCTGCCGATGCCGCTGGCTAGGATCGCCACCGCCCAGTAATCGACGGTGTGGCCGGGGGAAAACGCGCGCTCGGTGAGCGGCGCATACGCGAACCACGCAACGTCCGGAGCCGAACCGGTTCCCGCCAGCCCTACGCCGCCGATGAAACTGTAGTAGAGCAGCAGGCCGGCGAAGGCGCTGATCCAGAAGCTGAAGGCGTTCAGGCGCGGAAACGCCATATCACGCGCACCAATCATCAGAGGCACAAGATAGTTGCCAAACCCGAACAGGATGGGCATGCCCACCAGAAACACCATGGTGGTGCCGTGCATCGTGAAAAGCCGGTTGAATGACGCGGGACCCACGAAGTCGTTGTGCGGATAAAAAAGCTGCACCCGGATCAGTAGCGCTTCGAAACCCGCAACCAGCAGAAATACCAGCGCGTAGCAAATGTAGAGAATGCCGAGCTTTTTGTGATCGACGGTGACGACCCAACTGTGGATCAGCTCGAGGTAGGTGCCCTGCGTCGTGTGTGGGCGCGTGCGGTCAATCCCCGCTTCGATTCCTCCGGCGATCGGAATTCCCGGCGTGTCCGTTCCCATTCGGCGGCTCCGCTTACTTCAACGTCATCAGATAGGCGGTGATCTGCGCATTCTGACGCTCGGTCAGGTGCATGGCGGGCATAAGGCTGCCCGGTTTGAAGTTGTTGGGATCGTCAATCCACTTCTTCAGGTTTTCGGGAGTGTTCGGCATCGCGCCCGCCGCCAGTGTGTCGCGGCTCATTAAGTGAGTCAGATCGGGCCCGTAGCGTCCGTTGGCTATTGTGCCCGCCACTGTATGACAGTTGATGCAGGCTTGCTGCTCGAAGACCAATTGTCCATCGTGCGCAGTGGACTGCTGTGGAGCGCCCGCCGGCTGGGCGGCTGGTTCCATCCGGGTCATTGGCGAGTTGGGGGGCGGCGTTCCTGGCCCGCCGTTCCCCTGGTTGGGCACAGTCAGCGAGGCCGGCATGGCCACCGCTCCATCTCTTTGCATCTTCTGCTGGTTCGCAATCCACTGTCGAAACTCGTCCGGCGAATCGACATACACGCGCAACAGCATCTTGGCGTGCTCCATTCCGCAGAACTGTGCGCACTGGCCGACGTAGAGCCCCGTCTCTTGCGGATCGATCCACATTTCATTCACGCGGTTCGGCAGCAGGTCGGTCTTGCCGGCAAGCCGTGGCACCCAGAAGCTGTGTATCACGTCCGCCGAAGTCAGTTTCATAAACGTGGGCCGCGAAAACGCTGGATTGCTAACCGGAACATGCAGTTCGTTTGCGGTGGTCACGTTGTATTGCGGGTACCGGAACTCCCACCAGTACTGGTGGCCTACGACAATCACATCGAGCGCCTTTTCGGGTTTGCGCGCATCTTGGACGGAGAACAGCACCCGCGCGGTTCCAAGGAAAAGAGTGACGATGATCAGAATCGGAATAATGGTCCAGGCGAGTTCGATTTGCACGCTCCCGAACACCTGCGGAGGCTCCGAGGTCTCGCCTGGGCGGGCGCGATAGCGTACCAGCGCGTAGATGAGCAAAACGCTTACGCCCGTAAAGATCAGAGCGCAAATCGCCAGCACAAAAATTGCCAACTGATTCACTTCGCGCGCGGGAGTGGAGAGTGGTGCAAAGATGGAGGTGTTGGAAGTCGCACCCCATGCCGCGCAGGAACTCGTCATTCCCGCTGCTGCCACGAGATCACGGAGGGGGACTCGCGATTTCACTTGGACCGCTTTCCAGTTTTGGCTTTCCAACTGAGCCGCGCGAAATCGGTTCGATGTGGTGGAACCGACTGAGGTTGTCCACGCAAGACGAGTCTACCGACAGCACCTGCGACTAATCAAGTGATTCTGTTTCCGATGCCTCGGTTGTTGGAATTGCCTCGAATTCAACTTCGACCCGCTCTTTTTCAACCAGCGGGACCCAGAAACGAAAAGTTGCACCCTGCCCGGGCTGGCTTGTCACCTGGATTTCGCCGCCATGTGCGGCAAGAATGGCCCTCGCAATCGGAAGGCCCATGCCTGTCCCCTTGCCCTGCGCCGAATTCTTCCTTCCCCGGAAAAATTTCTCGAAGATTAATGGAAGGTCGGCGGAATCGATCCCGGGACCGTCATCTTCCACCGTGAATTCCAGGCGACCTTCCCGGCGGCGGCTCGTCAGGCTGATGCGGCTTCCCGGCGGCGAGTACCGCGCGGCATTCTCAATCAGGTGGCGAAATACGCGGCCCAAAAGATGCGAATCGAACCATGCCGGTCTGTCCGGCGGTTCCACCGTGAACACAACCCGGTGTTTCGCCAGGATGGCATGTGACTGTTGGATGACCTGATCCAGCAGGGTGCGTACATGCTGCGGTGCGGCGTGCACTTGCACCACATTGGCATCGATCTCCGCCATTTCCACGGCCTCGCCGATAAGTTTGTCCAGGCGCGTGCTTTCTTCATCCACCAGCGCCGCGAGATCGCGGCGTCCTGCCTCGTCCAGGCCCTCCCCCTCCACCAGCGTGGTGGCCGCCGCCCGAATCGAAGTCAGCGGAGTGCGCAATTCGTGGGTCAGGGAATCGATGAGCGCGGTGCGAAGCCGCTCTCCCTCGCGCGCCGCCTCCATGCGCGTGTAGGTTTCAATCGCCAGCGACCGGGTGAGGGCAATTGCCACCTGCGCACCGACCGCGGTAGCCACCTCGCGGGAAAGCGTATCGGGCTTCCAGGCAAGCGCCCCAATTGGGTTGAGTCCCAACATGAGTGGCTGGGACCAGAAACGCTCCGGCCCAGGAAGCGTCGCTATCGAGCTCGGACCCGCCGTAAGTGCGCGCAGACCAGCCTGTACGCTGGTCGGCACCTCGCCTATCGAAGCATAAAACCGATCCGCATCGCGCACGTAGAGAATCACACCCTGCAGCGCAAAGCTGCGTTCCACCAGCCGGGGCAGATCCTGTATGAAGCGGGAAGCGTCCTCGTGCAACATCATCTCCTGGCTCAGGGTATATAGGCGTTCCACATCTTCCCGGCGTTGCTGGGCCTTCACCGTCTGGTTGCGGGCCCGCTCGGCGAGTCGCCCCACAATCACGCAACTCACCGCGAACGAAAGCATCTCCACCCACTCCTGCGGACCGGCAAGCCGAAACGTATGCAATGGCAGCAGGAAAAAGTAATCAAAAGAAACGGCGCACAATAGCGCGACGTAAAGCGATCGCCGGATTCCGGCGCGGGTGGCAAACCACACCACCATGGTGAGAAAGACAAGACCGGCGGCGGTTTCGTTGACGCGCGCCCACCGGAGCAGAATCGTGGCCAATGCCACTCCCAGGGTCGCGGCACCCACGCGAAGACCCCCACGCCAATTCAGGTATGTCGTGATTGCGGGCACGGCTCTTCCTTTGCTCGTCTTACCCTGCATCATAGTCGCGATGGGGCATAATGTGGTTACCAGCCATGGCGGGCAAAATCCTGGTCATCGACGACGAACCTCAAATTACGCGCGCCCTGCGCGCCGCCCTTTCCGCGCAGGCCTTTGATGTTCGTACCGCCAATGATCCGGAAGAGGGGTTGGTGGTCTTTCGCGAATGGGCGCCGGACCTGGTGATCACCGACCTGATGATGCCGGGCATCAGCGGGGTGGAAGTGTGCCGCGCGATCCGCGCGCAGGGGCCCACGCCGGTGCTGGTTCTCTCGGTTCGCGACCACGAGCGATCCAAGGTGGAGGCGCTCGACGCCGGCGCCGATGACTATGTCACCAAGCCTTTCGGCATTCAGGAATTGATGGCCCGGATCCGCGCTCACCTGCGGCGCGCTCCGGAGCGCACCAGCGCAGCCATTGAAGCCGGCGACTTTGTCGTGGACGCGGCTGCCCACACCATCACGGTGCAGGGCAAGCCCGTTCACCTGACGCCCAAGGAATTCGATCTGCTGCTGCACCTGGCGCGAAATGCCGGCAAGGTGATGACCCACCGCGCTTTGCTCACGGCCGTTTGGGGAGGGCAATCCGCCCATCAGCCCGAGTATCTTCGCGTGTTCATTGGCCAGTTGCGCAAGAAACTGGAGATCGAGACCGGCCGCCAGTATATCCAGACCGAGCCATGGGTCGGCTACCGCTTCGTTCCAGAGGGCTGGGTGGGAACCGTCGAGTAACTCGCATATTTCGGTAAAATGAGCGACTTGTCCTCCCGGGTTCATCGGCCCGTTGTCCTTCTTTACTTTTTCTTTATTTTTTCCTTCCGACAGTCAAACGGTTTAGCCGCCAGACTCTTCTTTGAGCGCACGGGAGCGGCGGATAGGACTCCCCTTCACTTCCGCGCGCATTGTGGAGCTTTCGTATGCAGGATGTGAACATGTTGTTCTTCACCGCGCTGTTCTTCGCCATTGCCTTTCTGTACGTAAAGGCATGCCACAAGCTGAGGTAAGCCATGGACCTGATCACTGCAGTCGCACTTCTCCTTTCCGTCCTTCTGCTGGGATACTTGACGGTTTCACTGCTTTGCCCGGAGAAATTCTGAAATGTCAGCCAACGGCTGGTTGCAATTTGCGGTCTTCAGCATCATTCTGCTTTCGGTCACGCGACCTGTGGGCCTCTATCTCGCGCGAGTGCTCGAAGGGCAGCGCACCTGGCTCGATCCTGTCCTGCGGCCATTGGAACGGCTCATCTACAAGGTGGCCGGCGTGCAGGCCGACAAGGAAATGAACTGGCGCGAGTATGCCTTCGCGCTCCTGGGATTTTCGGCCGTCAGCCTGATAGGGACCTATGCCATCGAGCGCCTGCAGGCCGTGTTGCCGTGGAATCCCCAACACCTCGCCAACGTAGCTCCCGACCTGGCTTGGAACACCGCCGCCAGTTTCACCACCAACACCAACTGGCAGTTCTACACGCCCGAGTCGACCATGAGCTATTTCACCGAAATGGCCGGGCTTGCCACGCACAACTTCTTCTCCGCAGCGGTCGGCATCGTGGTGGCGGTCGCCATTATTCGCGGCATCAAGCGCACGGCGGCTTCTACCATCGGCAACTTCTGGGTCGACACCACTCGGACCCTGCTCTATGTCCTCCTGCCGGGATGTCTGATCTATGCATTGCTGCTGATCGCCCAGGGCGTTCCGCAAAACCTTCATGCCTATACCGCGGCCCATACCCTCGAAGGACAGACCCAGACCATTGCCCAGGGACCGGTCGCTTCCCAGGAAGCCATAAAGATGCTGGGCACCAACGGCGGTGGATTCTTTAACGCCAACAGCGCGCACCCATATGAGAATCCCACGCCTCTGTCGAACTTCCTCCAGCTCATCTCCATCTTCATCATTCCCGCGGGCCTCACATACACGCTCGGCCGCATGACCGGCTCGCCGGGCCACGGATGGGCCGTCTTCGCCGCAATGTATGTGCTGTTCGCCGCGGGCTTTGCAACCACGTATTGGGCCGAGTCGCACCCCCACCCGCTCATCCACACCGCCGCTCAAATCCCCACCGCAACTGCCCCCGGCGGCAATATGGAAGGCAAGGAAGTCCGCAACGGCATCGCCGAAAGCGCTCTTTTTGCCACCGTGACGACCGACGCCAGTTGCGGCGCCGTGAACGGCATGCACGACAGTTTCACGCCATTAGGCGGTCTCGTACCCCTCACCAACATCATGCTCGGCGAAGTCATCTTCGGCGGGGTTGGCTCCGGCCTCTACGGCATCCTGATCTTTGTGGTCCAGGCGGTATTCATCGCAGGCTTGATGGTGGGCCGCACGCCGGAGTACCTGGGCAAGAAGATTGAGGCGTACGACGTGAAAATGGCCATGCTTTACGTTCTGATCTTTCCGCTGATCATCCTTTCGCTGACCGCTATCTTTGTGCTCTCGCCCACGGTGGGGCTGGCTACGACTAACAATCCCGGGCCGCACGGGTTTTCCGAGGTGCTGTACGCATTCACGTCCGGCGCGGGCAATAATGGCTCGGCGTTCGCAGGCCTCGGTCCAAATTGGTGGTACAACGTTGCGATCGGTTGGGACATGCTCATCGGGCGGTTTCTGATGATGCTGCCGGTGCTTGCTCTTGCCGGGAATCTTGCCCAGAAGAAGAGCATTCCACCGTCTCCGGGAACGTTCCCGGTTAACACACCTTTGTTCACCGTACTGCTCGTCGGGGTGGTGTTGATTCTGGGCGCGCTCACCTTCTTCCCGGCTCTGAGCCTCGGCCCAATCCTCGAACACCTGATGCTGAAAGCCGGCCAACTGTTTTGAGCCACTCTTTTACGAGATAAACGAACATGGCAAAGAAAACAAGCCTCTGGAATCCCCAAATCGTCGCCACCGCAATGCTTGATTCGGTTCGCAAACTGAATCCGCGCTGGATGGTCAAGAACCCGGTGATGTTCGTCGTCGAGGTCGGCAGCGTCCTCACCTCCGCGCTGTTGATCGACAACGCCATCCATCACCGCCCCGGATTCGGCTTCAACCTGCAAATCACTTTCTGGCTCTGGTTTACGGTGCTGTTCGCCAACTTCGCGGAAGCCCTGGCGGAGGGACGCGGCAAAGCTCAGGCCGACACCCTGCGCAAAGCCAAGGGCGAGACGATCGCGAAGCGATACTCGGCCAGCGGCAGCTTCGAACAGGTGGCCGGCGGACAGTTGCGCGCCGGAGACATCATCTACGTCGAAGCGGGCAGCTACATCGCCGGCGACGGCGAAGTGATCGAAGGCGTCGCTTCGGTGGATGAGTCAGCCATCACCGGCGAATCTGCTCCGGTCATTCGCGAGGCAGGGGGCGACCGCTCCGCCGTCACCGGCGGCACCAAGGTCCTGTCCGATTGGATCAAAGTCCGCATCACCTCCAATCCGGGTGAGACTTTCCTCGATCGGATGATCGCCATGGTCGAAGGCGCCACGCGCCAGAAGACTCCCAACGAGATCGCGCTGAGCATCCTGCTCTCCGGCCTGACAATCGTCTTTCTGCTGGCGGTGGTGACGCTGCAGCCCTTTGCCATCTATTCCAAAGCGCCCCAGACCGTGTTTGTGCTGGTATCACTGCTGGTCTGCCTCATCCCCACCACCATCGGCGGGCTCCTGTCGGCCATCGGCATCGCCGGTATGGATCGCCTGGTGCAGTACAACGTGCTAGCCATGAGCGGGCGCGCGGTGGAAGCAGCCGGCGACGTGAATACGTTGCTGCTCGACAAAACCGGCACCATCACCTTGGGCAATCGCCAGGCGACTGAATTCATTCCCGCTCCTGACATTGCCCCCGAGCGACTGGCGGATGCGGCGCAGTTGGCTTCCCTTTCCGACGAGACGCCCGAGGGCCGCTCCATCGTGGTCCTCGCCAAAACTCAGTACAACCTGCGCGGGCGCGACTTGGGCGGCATCCATGCGGAGTTCGTTCCCTTCACCGCGCAAACCCGCATGAGCGGCGTCAACCTTCCCGGTGTCCGCATCCGCAAGGGCTCACTCGATGCGATCGCGCGCTTTCTCGAAGAACAGGGCTCGACGCTGCCGAAAAGGGTCCTCGACGCCGTCGCGGATATCGCGCGCCAGGGCGGAACCCCGCTGGTGGTAGCCGAGAATTCCACCGTCTTGGGAGTGATCAATCTCAAGGACATCGTGAAGGGCGGCCTGAAGGAGCGGCTGGCTCGACTGCGCGCGATGGGCATTCGCACCATCATGATCACCGGTGACAACCCGCTGACAGCGGCGGTGATTGCGCGCGAAGCGGGCGTGGATGACTTCCTCGCTGAGGCTAAGCCCAAGGACAAGATGGACCTGATCAAGCGCGAGCAGGCCAAGGGCAAGCTGGTCGCGATGACCGGCGACGGCACCAACGATGCTCCAGCGCTGGCCCAAGCCGACGTAGGTGTGGCCATGAACTCCGGCACGCAGGCCGCCAAGGAAGCCGGCAACATGGTCGACCTCGACTCGAACCCGACCAAGCTCATCGAGATTGTAGAAATCGGCAAGCAG
>DASXXV010000042.1:0-5933 GCA_036502905.1 Occallatibacter sp.
CCGAGTTTTTTCGACTGTTGTCTGTCGATGTCGTGACAGACTACGCAGTTCTCGCGATAGATAGATTGGCCGATCCGCAGGCGGTTCCTTTCCCAGGGGAGCTGGCGTTGCTCGGCAGCCGAAAGCATTGCCGCCACGCCCATCAGCAGCATCCAGCTCCTTTTCATGCTTCACCCCTTCGCTCTATACCGATCGCTCCCGACCGGCTCATCACCTCGCTTGCCAGTGCCGCTTCCTCCGCGCGGCAGCGGACCCGCAGACAGATTGAACCGGGATCCACGTCCGGCACTGGTGCGCTCTTGTCGCGCTTCCGGATCACACCACTTTCCCAGAGGAACCAGCCAAACGTAGACACAATCGCGCCCAGCATGGTCATTTCGTAGGTGATCACACCGGTGGCCCAGAAGGAAAACACAGGCATACCGCCGGTGACTAGCTTGTAATTGTGCTGGGTCCAGTAGACGAACGCTGTTGCAAGAAGGCCGCACACCACCGCGCCGGCGACTGCCGCCAGCGACATCCGGCTGGGCCGATCCAACACTCCCTGAGGGAACTCCACGGGCTCTTCGGAAAACAGATCGAGATCAACACTGCTCAATCCGCCGGCGCGAAGCATGCAGATGGCCGTCCGAACCGCCGCCTTGTCGCGGAACTCGCCGATCAGATACAAGGTCAGTCTTCCTCCTCCTTGTGCGGCTTGAACTCCCAGACCGCAATGATTGGGAACAGTTTCGAAAAGACCAGATACATCATGACCATGGCGGCGAACGTGGCCGCCGTGATTGCGATCTCGACCCAGGTGGGCGTGTACAGGCTGGATGCCGCAGCGAGCCGCGGGTTGGCGAGCGTCGGCACCACGATGACAAACCTTTCGAGCCACATACCAACCAGGACACTCACGGAGGCCACAGTGGCTGTGGCAATCGTGCGAAGACGGCGGACACTGAGGAGCACAAAGGGAACTACGAAGTTCAAGAACACCGTAGCCCAGAAGTAAGGCGCATAGTGGGCCCGTGTCCGGGCGCCGAAAACGGCCATCTCCTTGGGTTCGTTGCCGTACCAGACCGTCAGGTTCTCGGCCACCGTGAAGTAGAACCACAGCAGACTCATCAGCAGGAGAAGCTTGGCGAGGTTGTGGAAGTGGCGCTGGGTGAGGTAAAGCTCCAAATGCAGGATTTTTCGAAGCGCGGCCAGTACCACCAGCAACGCGGCGATGCCACTGAAGATGGCGCCCGCCACAAAGTAAGGGCCGAAGATGGTGCTGTGCCACATCGGCGCCAGGGCCATGGAAAAGTCCCATGCCACGACGGTGTGCACGGAAACGGCCACGGCCAGGATGATGCAGGCCATCAACTTCATGGCGCGCTCCAAGGCGTGCCACTCGCGGTCGCTGCCCGTCCAGCCGAGCGACAGCGCGCGGTAGAGTGCCCGCCGCCAGGTCATGTTGTGTTTGGCCAACTGCGCCACGTCGGGGATCAACGGCAAATAGAGGTAGATCACGCTGCCGGTCATGTAGGTGACGATGGCGGTCAGATCCCAGAGCAGTGGCGAGCGGAAATTTGGCCAGATCATTCGCGCGTTAGGATACGGGAGCAGCCAGTAGAACAACCATGCACGGCCCAGATGGATGATGGGAAACATCCCCCCGATCATCAGCGCGAAGACCGTGATGGCCTCGGCGGCGCGCGTCACGGGTTTGCGCCAGGCGGCATCGATCAGCCGAAGAATCGCGGAGATCAACGTTCCTGCATGCGAGATGCCGATCCAGAAGACGAAATCGACGATGTAGAATCCCCAGAATACGGGTCGCTGCAACCCGGTGACGCCCATTCCGCGACGAAGCTGATAACCCCAGGCCACCAGTCCGGCGGCGCCGATCACCAGTGCGGCCAAAGTGGCCAGCAGGTAACTGCGGCTAATCCCCGACAGGGGCCGGAATAGGTCCTCCCGAATTCGAGAATAAGGTAGAAGTTCGGGTGCTGTCGTCATGCCTTACTTGACCTTGTGCAGATAGAAGACTTTCGGCTTAGTGCCCAGTTCCTCCAGCAGGTGTGTGGCTCGACCATTCTGCGCCAGACGGGACACATTGCTTTCAGGATCGTTGAGATCGCCGAAGACCATCGCCTCGGCGGGACAAGACTGCACGCAAGCCGGCCGCACATCGCCGTCGGCCAGTGGACGACCCTCTTGAGCGGCGTCCTCCTTGCTGCGCTTGATCCGTTGGATGCAGAACGTGCACTTCTCCATGACCCCCGCCATCCGGACAGCTACATCGGGATTGTGCTGCAACTGGAGCGGCTCCGGCCATTCCGGCGCGAACCAATTGAAGTAGCGCACGGTATAAGGGCAGTTGTTAGCGCAGTAGAAGGTGCCGACGCGGCGGTTGTAGACCTGGACGTTGAGCCCTTCCGGATTGTGATAGGTCGCATAGACGGGACACACCGGCTCACAAGGCGCATCGTCACAGTGCTGGCACAGCACTGGCATGTATTTCACCTTGACATCCGGGAACTCACCCTCGTAGTAGCGGTCGATGCGAATCCAGTGGGCCGTACGGCCCTTGGCTGCCTGATCGGGATTGGAAATCGGCAGGTTGTTTTCGGCGTGGCATGCCACGACGCACGCTTCGCAGCCCGTGCACCGGTCCAGATCGATAGCCATGCCCCAACGGTGTTCCACGTGTCCCTCCATCGGCTACCTGTGTCCGAAGCCTCTCTCCTGGCGATCCTGCGCCGAGAATTGGATCCACGCGCGCGGCCCTTTGGTCCGTACCAGCCGGACGCGCGTACCGCCCAGTACGAGCGCGCCTGTGGACTTCTCCCAAACCGGCGCCAGAATCGAAAGGGGATTGGCGCCGCGCCCGGAGGCGTAGCGCCCATAGTTCGAATGCCCGTCCCCTATGGCCATGCTGACCAGGTTCGGTACAGCGCCCGGATGCACGTACGCGGGCGCTTCCAAAGCGCCGTGCGGAGACTCCACCCGGACCACGTCTCCGTTCGCAATCTGCAGCCTGACGGCGGTCTTTGGATCGATCTCGACGGGCAATCCCCACATGGAACTAGAGGCCGGGTCGGGCAACTCCTGCATCCACGGCAGGTTCGAACCGCGGCCGTCGTGAAACTGCAGCGAAAGGTAGGGCTGGAATAGCAGGGGGTATTGGCTAACGTCGCCCGCGAACGTGGGCCGGGCGAGTCCTAGCGTGTCGGCTCGCCAGCGCGCCGGCTCGGCGGATTTCGCTTCCGGCGATTTCCCTTCCAACCAAAGGCCGCCCTGCCTTACGACCTCGTCGTAGGTAGTCTCGCCGGCAAGCATCGGATGGACGATGTCTTTGGCGGTAACTCCTTGGTACTCAATCTCCATCTTTCGCGCTAGATCCGCCAGGGTTCTTTCCACCGCACGCGTGTTGTAGAGCGGCTCGACGAACGGTGCGGCCACGGTTACCGCCGGCTGTGCGGACACCGCGGGCACGATTGCCGACTCCGATTCCAGAGTATGATGGTCCGGCAGCAGAAGATCGCTCCACGCACCTGAGTCATCCAGAAAGCTCGCGAAGCTGATCACGGTCCCGGCGCGCGCCAGAGCCTCCAGCACTCCGCTGGCATGCGGCAGAATATAAGCCGGGTTCGCGCCATCGATGAGTATCACCTGTGCCTGAGCCAACGCTTGAGCCGCGTTTCGATTCTCCGAGCCGGTGGTAATTGCTGCCGCCGGCGGTAGGACCCCTCCCGTCCTGCCCACATTCGCGAGCATCATGTTGACGTAGTGGGAGGCCACTATGGCGTCGAGAGAATTGCTGTGCAGAACCGACGCGCCCGCAACGACCAGGGGGCCTTCCGATTCACCCAGTTTCTGAGCGGTCTCACGAACCTGCCTCTCTTCAAGCCCGCAGTCAGCGAGTAGCCCCGCGAGATCGGCCGATTGAAAGGCCACAGCTAGCAGTTTCGGTAGTTGTTCGCGATTCTTTGCAAGCCCGCAGTCGAGCAGAATTCGGCCTACCGCGGCCAGGAACTGAAGCTCCGAGCCGGGGCGCAGCGGCAGCCATTGGTCTGCGGCAGCAGCCGTAATGGAAAGACGCGATTCGGCTTGTACCAGGTGGCCACGCACCTCACCGCGGCCCTGCCGGAAATGGCCGAACTGCCGGCTATAGTAAACCGGCGAAGCCCATCCGCCCAGGAAATCCGCTCCTACCCCCAGCGCATACTGGGCGTGCGCAAGGTCGTAGACAGGCAGCCCCTTCCAGCCGAAAACCATTTCGGCCGCTTCCCGTTCCACAGCAAAATCGGCCAACGAGCACACCACCGGCGCGGGCGCTCCCAGGGCATGCATGAATCGCTGGACAGCCAACGAGCGCATACCTACACCGGGGCCGGTCAGGAAGACTATTCTGGCGGGATCCGCGGCGCGCATCTTCTCCGAAGCCCAAGCGATGGCTTCATCCCAGGAAGCGGCTGCGAACTGCCCCTTACCACGATCGGCGATTCGCTTCATCGGGCCGCGCAGACGGTCGGGATGGTAGAGCGACTGCACCGACGCCTGCCCACGCGCGCACAGACGGCCACCACTCACGGGGTCCAATGGATTGCCTTCGATCTTCTTGATACAGGCGATGCGCTCGTGGAGTAGTTCGCCGTTGTGCTCGATGCCGCGCACTCCCTCCATGATCCGGACCAATGTCCCGCAACCGGCACTGCACCCATCGCACGCCGCAGGATGCCATTGTTCCTCGCCCGACACTATTTCGCGCTCCGGCACGAGCAGCGGAATGAGTTTGTCGCCGTTCTTCCCGCAGCCGCCGGCGAGTCCCGCGGACGTGGCGGACAGGACCTTAAAAAAATTGCGGCGATCCATCCCTCACGCCTCCTTCGATGCCTTCCGGACCCGTCGGCCACTGACCAGCCCTGCCGTTAGTAGTGGCATGCCGTGCAATCCTCCGACGCCTTGTATTGCCGATGGCAGCTCAGGCAAGTTCCCATATCGTGCTTGACCAAGCGCTCCGCCGTAGTGGCGTTTCTCATGTCGCCATGGCACGTTGTGCAGTCTATTCTGGCGCGTGCGTGCGGCGCGTGCCGGAATTTCACCAGGGCCTCGGGTGGAAACCCGTAAACTCGCTGCCAGGGTATCTCGCGCCGGCTGGTGGCAAAGGCCGCCAGCTTTTTGATTTCCGGCTTGCCGACGGCTACCTTCGCATGACAGAGCATGCATTTCCGAACCGAGGGGATAGTAGCGGACGCACCGATATCGGCAGAACTGTGGCAATCGAGGCACTGCAATCCGAGATCCATATGTTGCTTATGGGAATACGCAATCGGCTGGTCAGACGCGAACGCTCGAGCGCTTAAGACCAGGATGCAGAACACCGCTCCTGCGCGTTGCCATCGCTGCAGTTGACTCACCCCATCCCCCAAGAACTCCCTGAGAATGCCGTTTTTGCGGGAGCCGGCTTAACACCTGTGAAGCTGATGAGAGGGAAGTCTATCACAGGCGCGGCTATATCTGCCCGGTAGTACATCGAGGCGGTATAGATTGTTACAGGCTTGGGGAAGGAACCGCGTCGTGCGGGCTCTTCAACTCCGGTGCGCGTGAGTTGGGTTCTTGAGGCTTAGATGACCGGTGAAAAGCTGCGCTTCTCGGCAAAGTAACGCGGCTGCGAGGAGAGGAGAACAGCTACCGATATCTCCGGCATAAATAACGCTCCCGCGTGTATCCTTCACTGTCAGGCAGCCCAGCGGATCAACGTCCCAGGAAGAGCTCTGCGAGTTCGCGTTCGTGATCGATCCAACCCAGTACCGCCGGGAGAGCGGTCTAGGCCTTGTCCGGAACGGGGGAGAGGCTGAGCGCGATCTTCTTCGCTACATCCTCTGGGACACTAGGCAAGAGCACGATGTGGCAACTGCATGTGCCGCCCTTGGCCGGGACGCTGGAGCTGAAGGCGC